>NZ_JAGSXH010000265.1 GCF_018283645.1 Actinocrinis puniceicyclus
ACCGAACCAGCCCCCGCACCAACGCCGAACGCCGCAACGGGCACACCCAGAAAGCCCGCTACACCATCACCATCGCCGAGTCGAATCTCCCCAAAGCGGACTGACCGGCCCTAACTTTAGGGCAGTGGGGCTAGGGCCCAGAGGTCTGCTGCCGCCTTTGTGTTGCCATATGCCGAGGAAACATGGGCGATACCTTCGCGGGACCATGCGATGAGCCTGACGGAGCCGAGGCTCTGGGAGGTCAGCAACGCCTGCTCGTATATTTGCTGAGCCGTGTCGAGATCCCGGACGCTCAAATAGGCGTCTCCTATAGAGTTGAGCGCTTGTATTTCGGCTTCCTGGAGATGCTTCGCACGCGCTAGTTCGAGCGCGCTGCGTCCGAACTCGATTGAATCATCGAACGCGCCGCTAGCACGTCTACAGATACAAAGACCGACGAGCGCGATTGCTTCGGCGTTGTGGGCGCCTGCCTCCCGTGCCAGGTTGAGCGACACCTCATATGCGGTGGACGCGCCTTGCCAATCCCCGCAGACCACAGAGAGGAGGGCAAAGTTGTTGAGAGTGAGCGCTCGGTATCGCGGCACTCCCGCATCCCCTTCGACCCTCAATGACAGTTGGTAGAACTCGAGCGCTTGCTGGCGGTTGCCGAGTTCGTCGTGAACGAGCGCCAATCCGTGATAGAGCCGGGCTTGCAGGTCGTGCAACCCGAGGTCTCCGGCGAGAGCTGCTCCGCTCTCAAAATACTTGCCAGCCTTGTGGTAATCCCGCCGTTCCCAGTAGATCGCGCCAAGATCAGACAGCTGTGAGATCTCGCTCCTCTGATCGCCGACTCTGCGGCTGATGGAGAGCGCCTGAGAGGCGAACTGTTCGGCTTGTTCCGAGTCGCCGTGTGTTCGCGAGGCGGCGGCGAGTGCGGCGAGCATGGCCGCTTCGTCGTGATCGCTCCGAATTGCGCGTGCGGACTTCAGGCCGAGCTCGAGAATCTGTTCCGCATCGCCGGAATAATGCAAGCTGCTGATATAGGGAATGAGTGATCGAGCCAATTGCGACGCGGTTTCGTGCAAGCCGCTGCTTGAAGCGAGCTTCAGTACCGCGACGGAATTCTGAAATTCCATCTGGAGGTGAACGAGGGCTTCCTTGGGGTCACCCGTCGGTTTAATCTGGTGCGATCGGCCGTCGGCCCGCACTTCGAAGCGCGATGCATCTAGCGCTAAAACCTGACTCCATGCGTGAATGGAATGCAGATAGTAGCCGGCAAGGCGCTCCACCGTCTGGACGTACTCGGCGTTCGACGCGGATTCGTCATACAGGCACCTCGTGCATTCTCTGACGATGTCATGCATATGATAGCGACCGGGAACATGTTGCTTGAGCAGATTGAGCTTGAAGAGGTCGTCCAAGAACGACTCAGTATCCGGCACGGCGGCCTCTGCGAGTGCTGCCGCGCTGTACGAGTCCAGATCCTGCCCGGGATGCACGCTCAGCACCCTGAGCAGCCTCTGCTGCTCCTGGGTGAGATGCCGGTATGACCAAGTGACCACACTCATGACGCCACGCTCGTCCGAGGCGAAGATTCGTTCGCGGGATGCGCGGTTGCGCAGTTGCTCTACGAGATAGGACACCGTCCAGGCGGCCCGCTCGCGAAACTGGGCTGCAGCAATCTGGATCGCGAGCGGCAGGTTCCCGCACAGCTGCACGACGGTTTCGACGGAACGCATCTCGCCGTCTGTCCGCTTTGCCCCCGCGATCCGACAGAAGAGTGCGACGGCCTCATCGTTCTTCATGATGTCGAGGGGAAGACTCTCCGCGCCCTCGAGCGTCCCCATCCGCCTACGACTGGAAATCAACACCAGGCAGCCGGGGGAGCTTGGCAGCAGCGGTCTGATCTGCGCGGCATCTGCAGCATTGTCGAGAACGAGTAGTATCTTCTGCCCCATCGTTCGCGAACGCCATTGTGCGCCGCGCGTCTCAAGGCCGGGCGCTATGAGCTCCGGGGCTACGCCATTGAAGCGGAGCAGGAGGTTCAGCGCCTGAATCGGATGCACAGCCTCCTGATCGGCATTGAACCCGAGGAGGTCGACGAAGTACTGGCCATCGGGATAGCGGTTGGCCATCATGTGCGCACAATGCAGCGCCAAAGTTGTCTTGCCCACGCCACCCATTCCGTCGATTACGATGATCGACGGCGCGAACTGGCTGGCAGACTGCGAGGTCATGCTGCGGATCTCTTCCTCGCGGCCCGTGAATTCAGCGATGTCGCGTGGAAGATAAGCTCCCGACGAAAGGGCCGAAACGCCTGGACCCGAGGAATTCTCCACACGCTCAGATTCTTCAGGAGCGCCGTTCGCAAACATTCACTGGGAAATCGGAGTGTGACGGTGTCCGCCTTGCGGTGACGCAGGGTGTGTGGGGTGTGGTGGGGCGTGGGTCGATCTGACGGCCGGTCATGTGGTTGGATCTGCTCGTGCCGGAT
>NZ_JAGSXH010000266.1 GCF_018283645.1 Actinocrinis puniceicyclus
GCCCGTGCCTGTACTGCGGGCGGCCGGTGCAGCAGCGGGCCGGGGCGGGGCGCCCCTATCAGTACTGCCGGGACAACGACGACGCGTGTCTGAAGGCGGCGCGTAACGCGCGGGCGCGGGAGCGGAATGCGCCGGGGTTGCCGGGGCAGGTGGCGCAGGCCTGGGAGTTGGTCGATCGGCTCGATCAGGTGGCGGGGGCGCTCGCGGCGTCGCTGGCGGGGGAGTTGTCGGCGGCCGGCGTGGAGAGCCGGGTGGCCTCCGTGCGCGCTGAGGCCGCGGCGCAGGTCGCGGCGGCGCAGGCGCAGCGGGAGGAGGCCGTGGCGCGGGCGCTGACCGCGGGGGAGCGTGCGGATCAGGCTGCTGAGGAGGCTGGGGCGGCGCTGGCCGCTCGGGACGAGGCGGTGGCGCTGGCCGCTGCCGCGCAGGATGAGGCGCAGCGTGCGCTGCGGGAGTGCGCCGCCGCCGTGGATCGTGCGGATCAGGCTGCTGAGGAGGCTGGGGCGGCGCTGGCCGCTCGGGACGAGGCGGTGGCGCTGGCCGCTGCTGCGCAGGATGAGGCACAGCGTGCTGTGGTGGCGCGGGACGCGGCGATAGGGCGTGCGCTGGCGGCGCAGCAGGAGGCGGCGCGGGAGCGGGAAAACGCGGCGCGGGCACTGGCGCAGCAGGCTGCGGCGGTTCAGGAAGCGCGGGAGGCACAGGCGGCGCGGGCGCAGGCACAGGCGCAGGCGAGCGCCGCCGAGGCGACGGCGCGGGCGGAAAGCGCGGCGCGCCTTGATGCCGATCGGCGGGCGCAGGAGGCGTGGGCGCATGCCTCGGACGCGGAGCGCGAGCGCGGGGAGGCGCTGGCGGGCGTGCAGCGCGCTGAGGCGGAGCGGGATGCGGCGCGCGCCGAGGCACGCGATCAGGCGCGGCTGCTGGAGCGGGAGGTGGCGGCGCGAGACCAGGAGACGGCGCGGTTGCGCGAGGAGTTGGCCGCGTCGGGCGCGCAGCGGGATGCGGCTCGTGCCCGGGTCGACGAGTTGACGGCGCGGCTGCTGGAGTTGACGGCGCCAACGCCGACGGCGGCGCCAACGCCGGTGCCTGTGCCCGCGCAGACGGGCGGTGCGGGCGACTCCGGTGTGCCTCGTGATGCCGCCGGTGAACCGCGCGAATCGTGACGACGGGCGCGGCCGTGCGGTGTGCGGCCGCATGTGCGGAAGCCCGCGCCGCGCGCAGCCGAGGCAGGATGGCGATCCGTCCTGGACTGCGCGCCACGGGCGGCGCGGGCTTCACGGAGTGTTGTCGTTCGCTTGGGGGAGCGTTGCCAACACGGGCCGGTCGCGACGTGCGACCGGTGTGACCATGACAGCGCCGGGGGCCCCGGGCGTACCAGGGCGGGCCGGTGAGGATCACCCGCACGGGCGATGGGCGGGTCCGGTGGAAGTCCGGCCGGGTCGACGCGCCGAGACACCGGCGCGCTGGTGCCCGCTCACGGGTTGTCGCGGGGGTGCGCCGGAAGGGCGGGAGCGTAGCGGCGCAGCCCGGCTGTCCACCATGCTCCGCCGTCGGGTTGGACGGTCAGGGACTCGTATCCGCCGCGCTCGGCCAGGTCGGTGAGCCAGGCGCAGGCGTCGGCGGGTGAGGCGGCGCCGGCCAGGGCGAGCGCGGCGGTGGCGTAGCCGTCGGCGAGCGCGAGATCCTCCCCGGTGACGGTCACCTGGACCAGGGCCGTGGCGGGACGGTGGGTGCGCGGGTCGTACACGTGCAGGCCGCGTTCCGCGGTGCCGGAGGTGGCCACGGCGCCGTCGCAGCGCTCGAAGACGAGCAGGGTCTGACCGGGGCGGTGCGGATCGGCGACGCCGATGCGCCACGGCGTTGGACCGGCTGTGCTCTGCTGCGTCGTGGTCGTGGTCGTGGTCGTGGTCGTGGTCGCCGCGCTGGTGCCGCCGCGCACGCGTACGTCGCCGCCGGCGTTCAGGGCGTGGCGGGTGAGGCCGTGTTCGGTCAGCACGCGGCTGGCGTTTTCGGCGGCCCAGCCTTTGACGGCGCCGCTGGGGTCGAACAGCGGCGGGTCGCCGACGTTCCAGGCGTCGAAGCCGCCGCGGGACTCGCGGTGCAGTTGGGCGCACAGGGCGAGGATTTCGCGGATCAGATCCCCGTCGGGGTGAGCGGGCAGTTCGGTCAGCGGCAGGCGGCCGTCGCGGATGCGGCTGATCGGGCTGTCGGGCTTGTAGGTCGAGAAGATCTCGTCGATGCGCCGCAGGTAGGCGTAGGCGGCGCGCGCGGCTTCGGCGAAGAGCGCGGGATCGGTCTCGTCCGGGGTGGCCAGGGAGATAGCGGTGCCCATGATGTGTTCGACGGCTGTGCGCAACGGCGGCCTCGGCTCCTTGTCTTCGTGTCCTCGTGTCCGCGGCGGACGGGTGTTCGGCGCTGTTCGGCGCCGTGGGGTGGTACTGGAAATGATTG
>NZ_JAGSXH010000267.1 GCF_018283645.1 Actinocrinis puniceicyclus
GACAGGGGCGGGGGAGGCGGCGGCGGTGCCGGCGCCGTTCGCGGTGCCCAGCGCGCGCCGGGTCAGGTCGTGTGCCTGCCGGTAGTCCTCGAGCGCGCGGGCGTGGTCCACGGAGGCCAGTTCCAGTTGCTTGTCGCGGTCCGCGGGCGGGTAGCCGATCGCGGTCAGCAGCCCGCCGATCACCTGGTCGGCCTGCGCGGCGGCGCCGCGCGGGTCTTCGACGAAGCGTTCTTCCACGCCGGTCCACTGCCGGGTGTAGCGTTCGCGGTCGTCGGCGGTCAGCGGCCGAAGCTGCAGGGCGTCGTGCTCGCGCACGCGTTCGGCCAGTTCCTGTTCGGCCGCGGCCCGGTCGCCGTGGCGCGCCGCGACCCGGTCGTATTCGGGGCCGAACCTGCGGCGCAGGTCGCCGCCGGTGTTGCGGTCGCCGGCGCGTTTGATCAGCGCCGCGGCGCCGATCACGACGATGACCGCGAGGACGACGGCGAGAATGACGGTGCCGCTCATGTGTTTCTCCTCTCGGTAGGCCGAGGGAGCGGATACCCTTGGGCGGCGAACGAAACATGCCGGGTTCGAACGCGTGGTCGGGTGCGTGCGTGCGGGTCGCCGCCGCGGGCGCGGGCGCGGGCGGCCGGGCGGGTTTCGGGAAACCTCGCGAGCGCGCGCCGCCGTAGGCCGCGGCCTTCTGGTGCGGCGCTGCTTCTCGAAGCCGGCCTACTGGGGTTTGCGCGCGACGCCGCCGTAGATCCCGAAGCGGGTGACCTGCGTGCCCGGGTCGGGGCGCCATTCGCCGATGGTGACCAGTCCCGGCTCCTGGAGTGTGAAGCCGTCGAGGAAGCCGAGGACCTGGCGGTGCGGGCGCAGGTTGAGCGTCGCGGCGCTGGTGCGGTAGACCTCGACGGCGTCGGAGGTGTCGTGTACCGCGGTGTCGTCGGTTCCGTGGGTGAGCACCAGCCAGCTGCCGGGGGCCAGCGCGTCGCGTAAGGTGCGCACGATGCGTTGCGGGTCTTCGTGCTCTGCGATGAAGTGCAGGACCGCGACCAGCACCAGCGCGGCCGGCCGGGTGAAGTCGATCAGGGCCGTGATGTCGGGGTGCCGCAGGATGGACTGCGGGTCGCGCAGGTCCGCCAGGGCGAAGGCGGTGGCGTGGGTGCCGGTGAGCCGGGCGTGTGCGTGTACTGCGACGATCGGGTCGTTGTCGACGTAGGCGACGCGGGTGTCCGGGGCGAGCGACTGGGCGACCTCGTGGGTGTTGGGCGAGGTGGGGATGCCGGTGCCGATGTCCAGGATCTGGCGTGCGCCGTTCTCGGTGGCGAAGCGCACCGGGCGTGAGCCGCAAGGTCGCCGTTGGAACCCCAGGGCGCTTATGGTGATCTTGACCAGCGAGGCAGCTTTGGGCTGCCTGATGCACGACAGGCGACCGGTGATCGGGGCGAATGGGGAGCCGATCCGGATTGCCCCGCCGCTGTGGGACGCCGCGACCCGTGACGCGCTGATCGCCAAGACCGCGCCGAAGCGCACTGGAAGCCGGGCGCCGAAGGGACTGCAACTGTGCAGCGGCCTGGCGTTCTGTGGTGTGTGCGGAACCCGGCTGTACCGCACTGGCACGCGCGCCTACGGATGCACCGGGCGTGTGATGGGTTTGCCCGGCTCCGCGCAGTGCAGGCCCGCGCCGACGATGCAGGTCGAGGAGATGGACCAGCGGGTGACGGCCTTTTTCCTGGAGCGGTTCGGGATGATCGATCCGATGCAGCGGGTGTTCGATCCGGGTACGGGGCACGCCGCGCGCATCGCCGAGTTGGAGGCCAACCGCAAGCGTCTGCGCGTGGACCGTGAGGCAGGGCTCTACGACAGTCCGGAGGACACGGCCTGGTACCAGGGTACGTATATGCGAATTTGTGGGGAGATCACACAGCTTAAGACGTTGCCGGACCGGGCCGCCGGGTGGCACTGGGAGAAGACCGGGCGCACCTACGCCCAGCGTTGGGCCGAGTCGCCGGACAACTCGGGCCGCCGGGAGCTGCTGGCGCGCTACAGCGTCAAGATCGTGCTGTATCCGACCGGCCACCGGCAGGGGCGGTTGTGGATTCACACCCTGGACCCGATCACCGAGGCCGTGGCGATCGGGGAATGCGAGCGCATGGACCGGGAGCAGGCCGAGGCCGCCGCCGAACTGGCCGACCTGATCGCCCGGCAGGAGCAGCCCGACCCCGAGGAACTGGCCCGCATGATCGAGGACGAGCAAGAGGCCGCAGACCAGGCCGCTCGCCAGGAAGACGAAGAGTACGAGGCTGACCAGGCCGACACCTACGAGTACGTGGACTGACGCCGAGCCGCCCCGAAGCGCCCCGACCGGTGACCGCCACTGGCCGGGGCGCAACCATGATCATTCCCGCGTCAGGCGAACCGGTGCCGGTCGCGCGGCCCACCCACCCAC
>NZ_JAGSXH010000268.1 GCF_018283645.1 Actinocrinis puniceicyclus
TGGCGTAGCCGCCGGTGGCCGACTGCACGACCTTCGAGTACTCGGGGCCGGCGCCGCTCATGTTGTTCGGCCAGCCGAGCCATCCGGAGTGGCCGATGTCCAGGTAGTTGTAGACCTGCGGGCCGATCGCGTGCAGCTTGCTCAGGGCGTACGCGATGCCTGTCTCGTAGTACGGAATCGCCGTCGCACATGCGGACTGGCTCTTGTTGGTCACCGCGTTGGGCAGCGAGTCCGGCTCGATGAAGTTCACGATCCGCAGATTGCTGTACTTCGAGTTGCCCTCGATCGCGACGATCGGGTCGATGTACTGCGACTCGTACTCGGTCAGGCCGGCGGCGGTCGCCGGGATCTCGCCGTTGGAGGCGAGGGCGGCGCAGTCGCGGCCGGGCAGGTCGTATACGACCACCTCGACCAGGATCGGCAGGCTGGAACTCGCGGCCTGCGTGGCGGCGTTGTCCAGATGCGCCTGCAGACCCAGCGTCGAACCGCTGCCGGCGATCGCGCCGATGTGGTCCATCCAGATCGCGGTCTGGTAGTTGGCGACCTGGGCTTCCTTGGCGTTGCCGCCGTCGGCGGAGACCTGGGTCTGGACCTCGGAAACGTAGTTCGGGTTCAGATACGGGGTCGAGCCGACGAACGGATTCGACGCATGTGTGGCCGCCTGAGCGGCCTGCATCCCCGTCAGGGGCATGAGTAATGCGGCCCCGACCGCGAGCGCGACGTAGGCCGCTCGGGTCTGCCGGTGGCGATGAACCACTGGTTGCCTGTCCTTCGTTGGTAGGCCGGGGCGGTCAGCGGGAGGTACCGCCCGGATGTGAGTGCGAGCGCGGTCTGGCGGCCGCGGGTGCAGCGTCAAACTACGAGCCGTGAAAAAACCGTCAACGGCCGGTGCCTGAATTCGGACGTACGCCCTTTTCCAGAGCGGGCAGACGCCGAAAATTACACGCCGGGCGGGAACTCCGGACCTCTCTTCGTGCCTTCGGCTCTCGCCGCTGCGCCGGGTGCAAACCGGGCATTCGGCCGACGTGCGCGTCGACCCGAGTCGAACCGGCGTCGATCTTGCGTCGAATCCCCGGATCGGAAGCCTGGGCGGCGCTCTGCACGGGCCGCGGAACCGGGATTGCGCCGGGCCGTGGGCCGTGAAACTTTCCAGAATTCGCCGGGTGTGCTCCGTGCCGGGACTTACCGGGCCGCGTCCGGGCCCGAGTGTCAACGAGTGGCGCGCGAACGGTGGGGGTCTCGGCTTTGTCGCAGCAGCCCTTTAGCGTGGCTTCACGCATAGCGGCCGGCGCGTCGGACAATCCGTGTAGGAGGACAGGCCAGTGAACCAGCCTTCGCGATCCGAGTCGCGTGTGGACCTTGAACCCTTCGATGTCTTCCATACCGCGGCCGCTGGACGTGGGCTTTCGAGCCGGCTGTACGCCGAGGCGTTCGGTGATGAGTACCCTGTCGAGGTCGATCCCTCCAGCAGCTGCACGTGGTCGGTGCTCGGCGAGATGGTCAAGCGGCTGCGGCTGCGGCCGGATGATCTGCTGGTCGATCTCGGGTGCGGACGCGGCGGCACCGGTCTGTGGCTCGCGCGCGCGTTCTCGGCGCGGCTGGTCGGTGTGGACATCTCGCCAAGAGCCGTCGAGTTGGCGACGGAGCGGATACCCGAGTTCTTCCCCGACGCCGGATGCGCCGGCCGGTCGCGGGTCCGATTCCAGGTCGGGACCTTCTGCGCTACGGGCCTGCCCGATCGGTGCGCGGCCGGCGTGGTGAGCATGGACGCGCTGCCGTTCGCCCAGGACCGCGCAGCGGCGCTGCGCGAGTTGCGCCGGATCCTGCGGCCCGGCGCTCGCGCCGTGTTCACCGGGGGCCGCAACCTGCCCGGACACCCGAAGTTCGTGCCGGGGCGGCCGACCTGGCAGGAGCATCTTGAGGCCGCCGGCCTCGAGCTTGAGGCGAAGGTGGACCGCCCGGAGGAGCGAGGCCTGTGGGACCGTCTCAACGATCTGTGGGAGTCCCACGAACAGCAATTGCGGCGCGAGGACGGCGGCCAGGCCACGGACGCGAAGCTTGCCGAGGCGCGCAACCACCGGCCGGGGCGGCCGTACCGGATCACGTCGATATTCACGGTCCGGGCAGCCGGCGACTGATGAGATGTAGCGCCGGATAAGAGTGCGTGTGCGCGGCGTCCGGGAGGTGTGCTCCCGGACGCCGCTTCTTACTGACCCTTCGCAGGGCTGTCACATATCAGTGCTGGAGCGTCAGGAGGCCCGGCCGCCACGGCAGGAGGTTGTAGGACTGGTTGGCGGAGGGGTCCTTGCCCTGGTAGAGGAACTGCAGGTTGCACGGGTCGATGGTCATGGTCTGGTCCGGGTTGTTGCGCACCAGGTCACCGTGGCTGATGTCGTTGGTCCAGGTGGCGCCGCTGTTGGCCTTG
>NZ_JAGSXH010000269.1 GCF_018283645.1 Actinocrinis puniceicyclus
CGCGTTGAGCACCACATCCACACCCTCGCCACCCGTCGCGGCCAGGAACGCCTCCCGGAAACCCAGATCACGCGACGAAGCAATCCGCTCGGCCGCCACACCCAGACCGCGCACCGCGTCCCACTTGCCCGGACTGGCGGTGGCGAACACCTCGACGCCAAGGTGCTCGGCGATCTGCACTGCGGCCATGCCGACGCCACCGGCGGCGGCGTGCACCAGCAGCCGCTCGCCGCGCTTGACGCCCGCCAGGTCGGACAGGCCGTAGTACGCAGTCATGTACACCAACGGCACCGATGCCGCCTGCGCGAACGACCAACCCGCCGGCATCGGCACCACCATGGCGCGGTAGGCGACTGCGACCGGACCGAAGCTGTTGCGCATCAAGCCCATGACCCGGTCACCGGGCGCCAGGTCGGTGACCTCGGCCCCGACTTCCAGGATCACGCCGGCCGCTTCGCTGCCCAGCGGCGCGTCGCCCGGGTACATGCCCAGCGCGATCAACACGTCGCGGAAGTTCAGGCCGGCGGCCCTAATCCCGACGCGCACCTCGTTCCCGGCGAGCGGCCGGTCGCCGTCGCACGGCACGATCGCCAGGCCCTCCAGCGAGCCTTTCCGTTCCGCCGCCAGCTGCCAGGCACCGCGCAGCGCCGCTGGCGCACGGGCCAGCCGGGGCGCGCGTACCTCGCCATCGCGCAGCGCCAGTTGCGGCTCACCAAGGCTCAGCAGAGCCGACCAGTCCGGGGTGGCGTCGGCGTCCAGATCCACCAGCAGGAACCGGCCGGGGTGCTCGGACTGGGCGCTGCGCACCAGACCCCACACCGGCGCGAGCGCCAGGTCGGGTGACTCGTCGTCGACCGCGATGGCGTTGCGGGTCACCACGATCAGGCGCGTGTCGCTCAGCCGCTCGCCGGCCAGATATTCGCGCAACAAGGCCAGGGTGTGCTCGGTGGTCTCCCGCGCGGCCTCCGCCCGGTGCGCGCCAGGCTGCGCGCCGATGGCGACCAGCACCGCGTCAGGCACTGCGCCGCCGCCGGCCAGCGCCCGGTCGAGCGCGGCCAAGTCGGCGAACCGCTCGCCTGCAGCCATCTCGCCGACGTCGCCCAGCACGGCAAGCCGGGCGCTTCCCGACGATCGCTGTCCGGCCTCCGCGACAGTGACCCAGTCCAGCTGGTACAGCGAGTCTTGTTTGCCGCGCTGGGTCGCGTTTTCCAGCTGGCTCTGCTGCACCGGGCGGAACGCCAGCGTGCGCACGGTCGCTACCGGCTGGCCGTCCTCGCTGACGATGTCCAGGCGCAGCGCCTGCTCGCCGCCGGAGGTGATCCGTACCAGTACCCGCGCGAGGCCGACGGCGCCGATGGCGACGCCTGACCAGGAGAACGGCACGTCCGCCTTGCTGTCGCCACGGTCGAGCCAGCCGACGCCGCTGTGCAGCGAGGCGTCGAACAGTGCGGGGTGGATGCCGTAGCCCTTGGCGCCGTCTGCGTATTCGTCGGGCAGCGCGACCTCGGCGTAGACGTGTTCGTCGTCGCGCCATGCGGCACGCACGCTCTGGAAGGCCGGGCCGTAGTCGAACCCGATCTCGGCGGTGCGGGTGTAGATCGCGTCCACCGGGATCGGCTCGGTGTCGGCGGGCGGCCATTGGGCGGGCCAGTCCGCAATCGATGGCGTGCCATTGGTCATCGTGCCGCGGGCGTGGCAGGTCATCTCCCGCTCATCGCCCGGACCCGCGGCCTCGGGCTGCGAGTAGATCGCCACCTCACGGCAGCCGTCCTCGTCTGATGCGCCGACCATGACCTGGAGCCGCACGGCCGCGTTGTCGGTGAGGATCAGCGGCGTTTCCAGGACCAGTTCTTCGATCACCGGGCTGCCCGCGTGCCGGCCCGCGGCGACGGCCAACTCGACCAGCGCGGTACCCGGCACGATCACCGTGCCCAACACCACATGGTCGGACACCCACGGAGCGCTCTCGCTCGACATGCGCCCGGTCAGCAGCCACTCGTCACGATCACCGACCTGCACGGCGCCGGCCAGCAGCGGGTGATCGATCCGGCCCAGTCCGGCGGCGGCCGGATCGCCGATACCGGCGGTCGGCGACACCCAGAACCGGTCCCGCTGGAACGCGTACGTAGGCAGGTCCACCCGCCGCGCACCCGTACCCGCATAGAACGCCGGCCAGTCCACCTCAACCCCAGCCACATGCGCCTGCGCCAAGAACCCCGCGAACGCCTCCCCCTCATCCCGCTTCGCACGCAACGCCGCCGCGAACACCGCAGCATCCTCATCCACACACTGCCGCGCCAACCCGGTCAGCACACCATCCGGACCCAACTCCAGGAACCGCGAGACACCCTCAGAACGCAACGTGCGC
>NZ_JAGSXH010000026.1 GCF_018283645.1 Actinocrinis puniceicyclus
CCCTCGTATAGGGGACTGCGGCCGTTGGTATCAGCTCGCGATGACAGTGGAGGTGAGCGGCAGGTCGCCCGCGCTGGATCCGGCCAGCACGGTGAACGCGCCCGGCTCGGTGGCCCAGCGCCCTTCCGCGACCGACCAGTGCTCGGCTGCCCGCGGCGCTATCTCGACCGGCACCGTCACGCTCTGCCCCGGCTGCGCGGCCACGGCGGCGAACCCGGCGAGCCAGCGCACCGGCCGGTCGAGCGCGCTGTCCGGCCGGCTCAGGTACACCTGCACGACCTCGCGGCCGGGCCGGCTGCCGGTGTTGCGCACGGTCACCTCGACCGTGAACGGCGCCCCGTGCTCCACCGTGCCCGGAGACGCGACGCTCTCGTACTCCCACGAGGTGTAGCCGAGGCCGTGGCCGAACCAGAACATCGGATCGGCGCCGGGCACCGCGGCGCCGCCGACATCAGCGCCCTGCCGCTCGCTGCGCAGTGACCGAAGCCAAGCGCGGTAACCGATGTGCAGACCCTCGGCGTAGTGGAGCGTCCCGTCGACCGGTGTGGTGTCCAGCACGGGCACCTCGGCCGCCGCGGCCGCCCACGTGGTCGGCAGCCGCCCGCCCGGTTCGGCCGCGCCGAACAGCACGTCGGCGATCCCGTCCCCTGCCTCCTGGCCGGGGAACCAGGTCAGCAGCACCGCCGGCACGTCGCGCAGCCACGGCATGAGCACCGGCCCGCCGGAGTTGACCAGCACGACCGTGCGCGGGTTGACCGCCGCGACCGCCGCCACCAGTTCGTCCTGGCGGCCCGGCAGGCCCAGCGCGGGGCGGTCGAAACCCTCGCTCTCGATCTCGTCCGTGGTGCCCACCACCACGATCGCCGCGTCCGAGCGCTTGGCGAGGGCGAGCGCCGCGGCGAGTTCCGCGTCGTCGTCGCGACGCGGTGCGTCCGCGGTGAGCGCGACGGCCAGGCCGTGCGCCGGGTGGATGCGGCGGCGCGCGGTCAACTCGACCGCGGCGCCGGGCCGCAGTTCCAGTTCCGCCTGCCGGAACGACGGCGCGACGTGTACGTACGTAGGGTCGTCGGATTCCGGCACGACGACCTCGTCGATCAGCACCATGCCGTCAGCGCTCAGACGGACCTCGCCGAGGCCCACCACGCCGACCTTCCAGGTGCCGCCGACGTGCGGCGAGAGCCGCGCGCTCAGCTCGACGAACTCGGCGCCCAGCGACGCGAAGTCCATCCGCCCGCCCGGCTCGAAACAGGGTTCGAGGATACGGCCGCTGAGCCGGCGCTCGGTGTGCACCTCGGTGCCGTCGGCGTCGAGGTAGCGCACTCGGACGCCGGGCTCGCCGGTGACGGGGTCGACGGCGTTGCCGGGCGTGAGCGGGGTCGGCCGCACGGTGATGTGCGCGCCGGCCGCGTATTCGACCTCTGCCGCATCGGCGAGCGCGGCGCGGATGCCGTCCAGCGGCGCGACGACCGTGGCCGGGAAGACGCTCGCGCTGCCGCCGCCCTGAATGCGCGCCGTCGCGGCGTTCGGGCCGATCACGGCCACGCGCCGCAGGCTCGCGCGCTCCAGCGGAAGCAGGTTCTCCTCGTTGCGCAACAGGACGCTGCTACGGGCCACCGCGTCGCGCAGCAGGGCACGAACGTCCGGGTCCTCGGCCGGCGGGCCTGGGGCGCCCGGGTTGTCGGCCGCGGCGGCGCCGCCGGTGTCCGCGGCGTCGGTACCCAGGCCGTCGGTACCCAGGCCGTCGGTGCCCAGGCCGCCGGTGTCCGCGGCGTCGAGCGGGTCCAGCGCGCCGACCCGTTCGGCCAGCCGGAAGATCCGGCGCAGCTTCGCGTCGATCGCCGACTCGGGCACCACGCCGTCGCGCACGGCGGCCAGCAGCGGCTCGCCCCAGTGCTCGTTCGGGCCGGGCATCGCGAGGTCCTGCTCGGCCAGGGCGGACGGGACGGTCGAACGCACCGCGCCCCAGTCCGAGACCACGAGGCCGTCGAAGCCCCACTCGCCCTTCAGCGGCTCCGCCAGCAGCGCGCTGTGCGACATGCTGGCGCCGTTGACCGCGTTGTACGCGGACATCACCGCCCAAACCCCGGCTTTGACGGCGGCTTCGAACGGGGCGAGGTACACCTCGCGCAAGGTGCGTTCGTCCACCCGCGCGTCGAGCGTCAGCCGCTCGGTCTCGGAGTCGTTCGCGACATAGTGCTTCGCGGTCGCGCTGACGCCGCCGCTTTGCACACCGCTGACGTACGCGGCGCCGACGCGGCCGGTCAGCAGCGGATCCTCGGAGAAGCACTCGAAGTGCCTGCCGCCGGCGGGGGAGCGGTGCAGGTTGAGGGTCGGGGCGAGCAACACGTGCACGCCCTTGCGCCGCGCCTCCGCCGCCAGGATCCTGCCCAGCCGCTCGACCAGCCCCTCGTCCCAGGTCGCCGCCATCGCGGTCGCCGAGGGCAGCGCCAGCGCGGTGTCGCGCTCGTCCCAGCGCTCCCCGCGCACGCCGATCGGGCCGTCCGAGGTGACCATCGCGCGCAGGCCGGCGGCGGGTTCGGCGGCGGTGCGGAACACCGAGCCGCCCGACAGCAGCCTGATCTTCTCCGGCAGGCTCAGCCGGGCGATGCGTTTCTCGAAGCGATCCCCGCCATGGCCGGCGGGGATCGCGCGTCCCGGGGCCGGCGGCCCCGCCGCGTTCCCGTCGAGTCGGCCGCCGTCGTGCGCGTCCCGCATCGCGTTCCTTCCCTCCCGCCAGCCCGTTGGAGAGCGCTCTCCCCTCGGAAGGTTCGCGGTCGCCCCGGGCCGCTGTCAAGCCCTGGCCGACGCCCCGGCCGGCCGGGTTCGAAAACGTTAACGAACTCGCATTCCGTTACCTCGCCGTGTTCTGCGCAGTCTTGACGCGGCCGCCGCAGCCCTGTTTCATACCTCCCACGGAACCGGTTCCGGAATCGGTTCCGGCTCCGGCCCGGATCGGCCGTGGAGCGCTCTCCCGCAGCTGGGAGCTCGCCCCGGCGACCTGACAACGATGTGAGGAGGGGACTGGCCGTGCCCGTCACCATGGCCGACGTCGCCGCTCGCGCCGGCGTCAGCAAGACCACGGTCTCCCGGGTGCTCAACGGCAAGGGTGAACTCGACCCGTCGACCGCGGCGCGGGTGCGCCAGGTCATCCGGGAACTGGGTTACGTGCCGAGCGCCGGAGCGGTGAGCCTGGCACGCGGCCGCACCCGCGTGCTGGGCATGCTGGTGCCCTCGCTCAGCTGGCCGTGGATCGGCGAGGTGCTTCAGGGCGTCGCCGACGCGGTCGAGGAGGAGGGCTACGGCCTGCTGGTGTTCAGTTGCAGCAAGGGCGAGGCGTCCTTGCAGCGCTTCGCCTCGCAGGCTTCGGCCAAGTCCTTCGACGGGCTGCTGGTGATCGAACCCGAAGGCACCCTGGAGTTCATCGCCGGGCTGCACCGCGGCGGGCTGCCGGTCGTGCTCGTGGACGACCGCGGCCACCAGCCGGAGTTCCCCTCGGTGGCCACCACGAACCGGCTGGGGGCGCAAGACGCCGCGCGCCACCTGGTCGCGCTCGGCCGCACCCGGCCGCTCGTGGTCGGCGGGCCCCAGGACCTGGGCTGCACCCAGGAGCGCCTGGCCGGCTTCGCCGAGGTCTACGCCGGGGCGGGGATGCCGCTGGAACCCTGGCGGGTGGTGGACGGCGACTTCACCTTCGAAGGCGGATACGCCGAGATCGGCAGGCTGCTGAAGGCCGGGAGGCTGCTCAAGGCGAGCGATCCCGGTTTCGACGCGGTGTTCGCGCACAACGACCTCTCGGCGGCAGGAGCGATCCAGGCGCT
Organism: Actinocrinis puniceicyclus; assembly: GCF_018283645.1. Classification (GTDB taxonomy): domain Bacteria; phylum Actinomycetota; class Actinomycetes; order Streptomycetales; family Catenulisporaceae; genus Actinocrinis; species Actinocrinis puniceicyclus. The sequence continues at coordinate 3,819 of NZ_JAGSXH010000026.1, forward strand.
GCGCGAGGCCGGGGTGAGCGTGCCGGGGGACGTGGCCGTCGTCGGGTTCGACGACGTACCGCAGGCCTCGTACACCGATCCGCCGCTGACCACCGTGCACCAGCCGCTGCGGGAGATGGGCGAGACCGCGGCCCGCGCGCTCATGGGCCACTTCGACGGCACTCCGCTCGCCGCGGGTCCCATCGTCCTGCCGACCACGTTCATCGTGCGGGGCTCGACCACGGGACGAAAGCCGTAGCGCCGTTCCGCCGACGTCGCCAGCACAGCGCCATCAGCAGGGCAGCACCGCCAGCACGCACCACAGCGCCACCCGATGGACCCAAGAGACACCAAGTGCTCGAATCCACTGCTCCGCACAGCAACGCATGACAAATCAGGCGAGGACGCGCCAACGCCCCCGCCCGACCCGTCACACCCCGCCCCGGCGCATGCCACGCGCCGAGGCGGCAGATCCCATCCGTACGGCGAGCCGCACTCCACAGTGACAAGCCACGTCGAAATGAGGACCCATGCGTGTGAATCGCTCAATCACCGCCGTCGCGGCGGGCGGCCTGGCCTTGGCCACGCTGACCGCCTGTGGCGGCAATTCGTCGGGTACAGCGAACGGCGGGAAAACCAGCGCGTCCGGTGTCCTGAACATCAGCATGCCCGACGGAGCCTCCGAGAAGGATAACAACAACCCGTACCTGGCCACTTCGGCCTCGTCCCACCTCGGCTACCGGTACGTGATCTACGAACCGCTGGCGATGGTCAACCTGGCCGACCCGAACTCCAAGCCGACGCCCTGGCTGGCCACCGCGTGGAAATGGTCCACCGACTACAAGTCCGTCACCTTCACCGTGCACGACGGGGTCACGTTCTCCGACGGCTCGGCGATGACGCCCGACGACGTCGCCTACTCCTTCCAGATCCTCAAGCAGTACGCGGCGCTCAACTCCAACGCGCTGCCGATCGACCAGGTCACCACCTCCGGCAACCAGGTCACGGTCACCTTCACCCAGTCCGCGTTCGTGATCCAGGCCAAGGTCCTGTCCACCTTCGTGGTGCCGAAGAAGATATGGTCGGCGATGAAGGACCCGACGACGGACAGCGTGACCCACCCGGTCGGCACCGGGCCGTACGTCCTCAAGACCTTCACCCCGCAGACCGTGACCCTGGACGCGCGCTCCAGCGGCTACTGGCAGGCGCTGCCCAAGGTCTCCGAGCTGCGCTACAGCACCTACACCGGCAACGACACCGAGACCCAGGCACTGGTGACCGGCGCGACCGAGTGGAGCTACGTCTTCATCCCGGACGCCAAGACCGTCTTCGCCGGGCGCGACCCGCACTACAAGCTGTGGTTCCCGCCGTCGCTGAGCGCGGACGGACTGTGGTTCAACACCACGGTCAAGCCGTGGGACAACCAGTACCTGCGCCAGGCGGTCGGCATGGTGGTCGACCGCGCGGACATCTTCAACGAGGGCGAGGCCGGCTACTTCAAGCCGGAGATCGACAACATCACCGGTCTGCCCTCGCCGGCCGGCGACAGCTTCGTGGCCGCGCAGTACAAGGGAGTCAAGGGCCAGAAGACCCCGGCCGACGCCAAGGCGCTGCTGACCGCGCACGGCTTCACCTACAACGGCAGCACCCTGATGGACCCGGCCGGCAAGCCGGTGACCCTGACGCTGACCGACCCGGCCGGCTGGAGCGACTACCAGACCGACCTGTCGATCATCTCCGACAACCTCAAGTCCATCGGCATCTCCGCCACCGTCGACAAGGCCGACACCGACGCCTGGTTCAGCAGCATCGCCTCCGGCAAGTTCCAGGCCGCGATGCACTGGAGCAACGGCGGGGCGACCCCGTACGACATGTACGAGAACATCATGAACGGCGCGGACCTGGAGCCGGTCGGCACCGCGGCCAACTCCGGCAACTACGGGCGCTTCAACAGCCCCCAGGCCACGCAGGCGCTCAAGGACTACGCGAACGCCACCGACGAGGCCACCCGCACCGCCGCGCTGAACACGCTGGAACAGATCATGGTCGAGCAGGCGCCGATGATCCCGACCTCGGCCGGCAACTACGGCGCCGAGTATTCCACCAAGCACTGGACCGGCTGGCCGGACGACTCGAACCCGTACATGCCGATCCAGCCGACGCTGACCCAGTCGCTCGACGTGATCATGCACCTGACCCCGGCCACGTCCTGACGCCACCGGTTCGCAGGCGTCGCGGCCCGGCCGCAGGCCCCGGCCGGGCCGCACCCGGCCGCGACGGCTCCTGATCGAACACAGCGCCTGATCGAACACAGCGAGCCGGACCGCAAGCCGCCCTCGCCTCGGGCGCCGCACCCTTCGCGGCGCCCGAGGCGCAGGGCCGGACGGCCGGGCGGCGCGGCACACCGGTTCGCGCAGCCGGCAGACCTTCGAGGAGATGCAACAGATGACGACGCTGAGCGAGACGGCCTCGCCGGCGGGCGGGGCTACCGACGTAGTCCTCGAAGCCGAGGAACTGACCAAGCACTTCCCGGTGCGCCGGCGCCTGCGCGCGGCCTTCTCCGGCGAGCGCCCCGCGGTCCACGCGGTGGACGACGTGGCCCTGCTGCTGCGCCGCGGCCGGGTGACCGCGCTGGTCGGCGAGTCCGGCTCGGGCAAGTCGACCGTGGCGCGCCTGCTCGCCCAGCTCTACCCGCGCACCGGCGGGGCGATCCGGCTGCACGGCGCGGAGACGACGGTGCGCGGCGGGCGCAGGTTCCGCGCCTACAGCGGCAAGGTCCAGATGATCTTCCAGGACCCGTTCGCGTCGCTCAACCCCGTGCACACCGTGCGCTACCACCTGACCCGGGCGCTGCGGGTGCACGACCGGGTCGGGCGCGGCCGCGCCGAGACCGAGGCCGCGCTGGCGGACCTGCTGGCCAAGGTGCAGCTGACACCGCCGCAGCGGTACATCGACAAGTTCCCGCACGAACTGTCCGGGGGCCAGCGCCAGCGGGTCGCCATCGCGCGCGCCCTGGCCGCCGGCCCCGAGGCGCTGCTGGCCGACGAGCCGGTGTCCATGCTGGACGTCTCGATCCGGCTCGGCATCCTCAACCTGCTGCGGGATCTCAAGGAGCAGATGGACCTGGCGATCCTGTACATCACCCACGACATCGCCTCGGCGCGCTACTTCGCCGACGAGACGCAGGTGATGTACGCGGGCCGGATGGTCGAGGGCGGGGACAGCGAAAGCGTCACCCAGCAGCCCGCGCACCCCTACACCAGACTGCTGATCGACTCCGCCCCGGACCCGGACCGCCTCGCCGCGCAGGCCGGCGGCGCCGACCCGGACCAGTCCGCTTCGCTGGACGAGGGCACCGGCGAGGTCGCCAGCCTGATCCACCCGCCGAGCGGCTGCCGGTTCCATCCGCGCTGCCCGCACGCGATGCAGGTGTGCACCGCGCAGGTCCCGCCGCGCTTCGAGGTCGCCGGGGTCACATCCCGCGGCGCCGACGAGTCCGGGCGGCCCGCGCACTGGGCGGCCTGCTGGCTGTACTCGCCCGAGCACGCCGGCGACGCAGCGGGGGCGGCGGCATGAGGTACTTCGCCCAGCGCCTCGTGTTCTACGTGTTCACCGCGTGGGCCGCGGTGACCATCAACTTCTTCGTGCCGCGGCTGACCCCGGGCAACCCGGTCGACTCGCTGATCGCCGAGTACCAGGGCCAGATCAGCACCCAGGCGGTGCACTCGCTGACCGTGCTGTTCGGCCTGGACAAGCAGCAGGGTATCTTCCAGCAGTACATCTCCTACCTGGGCCAGCTCGCCCGCGGCGACCTGGGCATCTCCTTCCACTCCTTCCCGACCCCGGTCTCCTCGGTGCTGGCGCAGAGCCTGCCGTGGACCGTGTGCCTGGTCGGCGTGGCGACGGTGCTCAGCTTCGCCATCGGCACCCTGCTCGGCGTGATCGTCGGGTGGCGCCGCGGCAGCCTGGCCGACATGCTGATGCCGATCACCACCTTCTTCGCCTCGATCCCGTACTTCTGGCTGGCGCTGCTGGCGATCGCCGCGTTCACCGGCGTGGGCAGCTTCCTACCCTCGGCCGGTGGATACGATCCGGGGCTGGTGCCCGGCTGGAACGGCGCGTTCGTCGCCAGTGCCCTGAAACACAGCCTGCTGCCCGCCGCGACGATCATCGTCACCTCGGTCGCCGGCTGGCTGATGGGCATGCGCAACATGGTCGTGACGGTCAGCAGTGAGGATTACGTGACCGTCGCGCATGCCAAGGGCCTCTCGGAGCGCCGGGTGATGCTCGGGTACGCCGCGCGCAACGCGATGCTGCCGAGCGTGTCGGGCTTCGGCATGGCGCTGGGCCTGGTGGTCGGCGGCACCTTCCTGGTCGAGTACGTGTTCTCCTATCCCGGCGTGGGCCTGGAACTGGTCTCCGCGATCGGGCAGAAGGACTACCCGCTGATGCAGGGCATCTTCCTGGTCATCACGCTCTCCGTGCTGGCCGCCAACTTCCTGGCCGACCTCGCCTACATGGCGCTGGACCCGCGTACCCGAAGGGAGGGCTGACCGATGGCCGTCACCGCGCCCGGCGTGGACGCCGTCACCCCGCAGGACCCCGTCGCCGGCTCGGCCGAGGCGTCCCCGCGGCGGCTGCGCATGCGCCTGCTGTCGAACCGCAAGGTCGCCGTGGGTCTGGTGATCCTCGCGGTGTTCCTGCTGATCGCGATCATCGGCCCGCTGATCGCTCCCTACGACCCCTCGCGGCGCAGCGCCGACATCCTGCAGGGGCCCTCGGCCAAGCACTGGTTCGGCACCACGCACATCGGCCAGGACATCTTCAGCCAGGTGCTCGACGGCACCCGCAGCGTGATGTTCGTGGGCTTCTTCGCCGGCGTGGTCGCCACGATCGTCGCGGTGCTGTTCGGCGTGACCTCCGGTTATCTCGGCGGGGCCGGCGGCGAGGGCCTTTCCGCAGTGTCGAACGTGTTCCTGGTCATCCCGGCGCTGCCGCTGATCATCATCATCACCACGGCGATCCCGACCGGCGGCGACTGGGTGGTGGCGCTCGTGATCGGCCTGACCTCGTGGGCGTGGGGAGCCAGGGTGCTGCGAGCCCAGACGCTCTCGCTGCGACGAAGAGACTTCGTCGAGGCGGCGCGCGCGACCGGGGAACCGGTGTGGCGGATCGTCATCTTCGAGATCCTGCCGAACCTGACCGCGATCATCGCCTCCTCCTTCGTCGGCACCGTGATCTACGCGGTCATGACCGAGGTCGCGCTCGCGTTCATCGGCGTGCAGGGGCTCTACGAGTGGAACTGGGGCGCGATCCTGTACTGGGCGCAGAGCCAGGAGGCGCTGGCGATCGGCGCCTGGTGGTGGTTCGTCCCGGCGGGCCTGGCGATCGCGCTGCTGGGCACCGCGCTCTCGCTGCTCAACTTCGGCATCGACGAACTGGTCAACCCGAGGCTGCGCAGCAGCGGCAGCGCCGCGGTGCGCGACTACTCGGGCCGCAGGGTGCGCCTGCGGGTCGGGTTCACCCCGGTGCTCGCGCGCGGCGCCGGGCCGGTTCCCGCGCACGCCACAGAAATTCAGAGCGCTGATATTCAGGTCGAGGACGGTGCCCGGTGACCCTGCACGTGGACGAGCCGGCCGCGCAGCATGCTGACGCGGACGAAGCGGTGCTGCGGATCAGCGGGCTGAGTGTCGACTACGGTGTCGGCGAGCGGGCGGTGCGCGCGGTCAGCGACGTGAGCCTCACGCTGCGCCGCGGCGAGGTGCTGGGCCTGGCGGGGGAGAGCGGCAGCGGCAAGTCGACCCTCGCCTACGGGCTGACCCGGCTGCTGGCGCCGCCCGGGGTGGTGGCCTGCGGGACGGTGATCTACCACCCGGGCGACGGCTCGGAACCGGTGGACGTGCTCGCGCTCGACCACGCGGGGCTGCGCAGGTTCCGCTGGGCGCAGACCTCGATCGTGTTCCAGGCCGCGATGAACGCGCTCAACCCGGTGGACAAGATCTCCGCCCAGCTGACCGACGTGATCAAGGCGCACCGGCCGGACCTCGACCGCGCGGCGCGCATCGCCCGCGCCCGGGAGCTGCTCGGTCTGGTCGGCATCCCGGCCGACCGGCTCGACAGCTACCCGCACCAGCTCTCCGGCGGGATGCGCCAGCGGGTGATGATCGGCATGGCGCTGGCGCTGGAACCGCGGATCGTGATCATGGACGAGCCGACCACCGCGCTCGACGTGGTGATGCAGCGGCAGATCCTCGCGGTCTTCACCCGGCTGCGCAAGCGGCTGGACTTCTCCGTGGTCTTCATCACCCACGACCTGTCGCTGCTGGTCGAGTTCGCGGACCGGATCGCGATCATGTACGGCGGCCGCATCGTCGAGGAGGCGCCTGCCGCGCAGATCTACCGCGATCCGCTGCACCCGTACAGCGACGGTCTGCTGCACTCCTTCCCCGCGCTGCGCGGCCCGCGCCGCGAACTGGCGGGGATCCCCGGCTCGCCGCCGGACCCGCGCTCGCTGCCCTCTGGTTGCGCGTTCCATCCGCGCTGCCCGAAGGCGTTCGACCCGTGCGCGCGCGAGGTCCCGATCCTCGGCGCGCCGGGCGAAGCCGGACCGGGGGCGGCGCAGGGGGCCGGCGGCGGTGCCCGCAGCGTGGCCTGCTGGCTGCACACCTCAGACCGGAGCACCGCCTGACCGCACCGCACCGCACCGCACCGCACCGCTGCGGGACCGCGGAATTCCACGAGCGAGCATCAGCGCCCGACGACGGGGGACGGTGCCGCACTGTCCGAACCAGGAGTGACATGGACACCACTGCCGCGACGGCCGAAGCCCGCGTGACGACCCGTCACGACGGCGTCGTCGACCGCCTGCCCGCCGCCTTCCGCTGGGGCGCGGCCACCTCCGCGTACCAGATCGAGGGGGCCGTCGACGAGGACGGGCGCACCGCGTCGATCTGGGACACCTACTGCCGGGTGCCGGGCGCGGTCGACAACGGCGATACCGGGGACCTGGCCTGCGACCACTACCACCGGATGCCGCAGGACGTGGCGCTGATGCGGGACCTGGGCCTGGACGCCTACCGCTTCTCGGTCGGCTGGCCGCGGGTGCAGCCGGGGGGCAAGGGCCCTGCGAACCCGGCCGGACTGGCGTTCTACGACCGGCTGGTCGACCGGCTGCTCGCCAGCGACATCGAGCCCTGGGTCACCCTGTACCACTGGGACCTGCCGCAGGAGCTTGAGGACGCCGGCGGCTGGCCGAACCGGGACACCGCACTGCGTTTCGCCGACTACGCAGAGCTCGTATACGACCGGCTGGGCGACCGTGTCGCGCACTGGACCACGCTCAACGAACCGTGGTGCTCGGCGATGCTCGGCTATGTCGAGGGCGTGCAGGCGCCCGGCCGGCGGGACTTCGGCGCGGGTATGCACGCGATCCACCATCTGCTGCTGGGGCACGGTCTGGCGGTGCAGCGCCTGCGCGCGGCCAACAGCGGCGGCAATCCGCTGGAGTTGGGCATCACGCTGAACCTGAGCACCGCCAAGCCGGCCACCGACTCGCCCGCAGACCGGGAGGCCGCCCGCCGCGCCGACGGCCTGGGCACCCGCGTGTACCTGGACCCGCTCTGGTACGGGCGCTATCCCGCGGACGTGGTCGCGGACCTGGCCGCCCGCGGTGTCGAGCTGCCGGTGCGCGACGGGGACCTGGAAGTCATCAACGCGAAGCTGGACACGCTCGGGGTCAACTACTATTTCAGCATGTTGAGTTCCGGCGTCGACGAGCAGGGCCGCGCGGCGGACGCGGACGGCAACCCGGTGGGCCGCGGCGTGCTCCTGGGTCTGCCGCAGACGGCGATGGGCTGGGAGATCATGCCCGACGACTTCGCCGAGCTACTCACGCGGGTCGGCCGCGACTACCCGGGCGTGCCGATCTTCGTCACCGAGAACGGCGCGGCGTTCCGCGACCAGCCCGACGCGGCCGGCTTCGTGCGCGACCACGACCGCGTCGAGTATCTCGCCTCGCACATCGCCGCGGTGGCGCGGGCGCGTGACGCGGGCACCGACATCCGCGGCTATTTCGTCTGGTCGCTGCTGGACAACTTCGAGTGGGCGTACGGGTACGACAAGCGGTTCGGCATCGTCCGGGTCGACTACACGACGCAGCAGCGCACGCCGAAGCTGAGCGCGCACTGGTACCGCGACACGATCCGGCGCGTGCGAGCGGAAGGCGCGAGCGTCGCATAACGGCCGTATCGGATCGCGGCGCAGGCACGAGCGTTCCCGATCGCGCTGGATCCTCGTGCCCATGCCCGCGCCTGGTGCTCCTGGCTGCGCAACTCACCCTCGCAGCCGGGAGCACGTCGTGCGTGGCGCGCCGAGGATCCTGTCACAGCATTCTGCGCCGCACCCTGCCGAGGGTCCTGTCACGCGGCGGCAGTTGATTCGCCTGCGAGCAGGCGTTCCAGGGTGGCCCGACCCATGTCGCTCATCGCCGGGTTGGTCTCGCGGTAATACCAGACCGTTCCCACAGCCTGCTCGAACGCCCACGCCTTTCCGCGCTGCCACTCGGAGTCGTCACAGCCCAGAACCTCGCGCAACCGCCGGCGCGGGCCGTCCTCCAGCAGATGCCACGCGGCGACCAGGTCCAGTGCGGGATCCGCAGGGCCGAATCCACCGACGTCCAGCACCCCGGCCAGCCGGCCGTGCGCGACAAGCACGTTGCCTGGAATCAGGTCGCCGTGGGTCATCGTGTCGGCCGGTGCGCGAGGCAGTTGACGCAGCGCGGCCCACATCCGCCGCAGCCGCCGGACATCCAGCAGCCCCTGGCTCCTCTCGAAGCAGGTCTCCATCCACGCGTCATGCGCCGTCAGCTCGCCTCCGCGTCCACCTCCGCGGAAGGTGCGGCCTTGCGTGTCGAGAGCGCGCACCTGCCCGATGAACTCGGCCAGGTCCTCGGCGAACTCGACGGAACCGGCCAGATCGCGCGGGGTGGCGACCTCGCCGGGGATCCAGGTCTGTACGGACCAGGGCAGCGGATAGCCTCGGCCGGGCTCGCCGAGCGCGACGGGTTCTGGCGTGGGAAAGCGCGTAGAGCCGGCCAGCTCGCGTGCGGCTTGCGCCTCGCGCTCAAGCCGGCGCCGGGTCACTTTCACGTCCGCGGGTTGCAGCGGAAAGCGGGCCGCCAACTCCTCGCCCACGCGGAAGACGGCGTTGACCGTGCCCTGCGACGCCACCGCCCGGACCGGGAGCGCACTCCACTCGGGGAACTGGTCGCGAACCAGTTCACCTGCCGTCTCGGCGGTGATCGTGAGTTGGCCTGCATGCATGACCACGGCCGGAGCATGCCACGCGTTGAGCATCGATGCCAACGGACTTTTCCGCCACCAGGGATCGCAGCAGCCTGCGAGCGCGGCGCGAACCGCTCTACTGCGCGACCCGACGAACGCCGTACGGTTCCGTCAGCGGCGGTGGCTCGCCTTGCGCCCGGTACCTCGGGTAGGCCTTCTCGGTCAGCGCCGGGGTCGCCGCATAACGACGGCCCTTGGTCCCTCCCTTGGCCTCCAGTAAGCCACGTTCGGTCAGCATTCGAAGGTCCCTGGCGGATTGATCCGTGGACAGTCCCTCATCGCGCTGATACAAGGTTCGGCGCACTGCGCCGCCGCGGACCGCTTCGTACAGCGCGGTGACCGTGCGCTCTGGCAGCCTCTCGGCGGCGGCCACGTCGGCCAGGGCCGACCACAGCTTGGACGCTTGATCGGCGCGGCGCTGCACCAATTGCGCCTGAAGGTGATGGGCGCGCAGGTTGAAGCGCACCCACGCCGACGTGTCGCCGTCGCCAGGGGCGAATCGGCCGCGTTGGACGGCGGCGAGCGCGTCGTAGTAGTCGTACGTGTTGCGTCCGCGGCCGAGCCATTCCTCGATTGACGAGAACTCCGGTGCGAGCTCTCCGCAGCGGGCCAGCACAAGCGTGTGCACGCATCGGGACATGCGGCCGTTGCCGTCGCGCCATGGGTGGATGGAGACCAGATTGAGGTGCGCCATCGCGGCGCGGACATATGCGGGGGCGTCGAGGTCGCCGCCGTTGAGCCGATCCGAAAGTTCGGTCATGAGCGCCGGCACCTGCGCGGCATCGGGTCCGGTGTAGACGGCCGATTCAGTGGCGCCGTCGATCACGCGGATTTCGCCGGGGCGGAAGCGGCCCGGCCATTTGTCGGGCCGATGCTTGAGCATGACGTGATGCAGCCCGTTGAAGAACATCGGGTGCCAGGAGAATTCGGGGGCATCAGCCAGTTGCTGGACATAGGTGAGGGCGTCGCGATAACCGAGGACATCGTGCCAGGTGTCCTCGTCGGTGTCGGTTGGCTCCTCGCCGGCGACCGCCGCTTCGGCATCGGACTGGCCGACGATGATGCCCTCGATCGAGTTGGAACCGGCGATGGCGGCTGCGGTCAGACTGCGGCTCAGCAGGCCGGTCCACTTCCGCGGCCCGGCGATCTGATGTTTCAGTCCTTCGCGCATGGCGGCCAGCTCGGTGAGGACTCGCTCGTCATCTGCGGAGAGCCTCGGGGTCTCGTACAGCATGGCGCCAGGATACTTGAATGCTTGAAAGATTCAAGCATTAGCGCATCCAGCGGCGACTAGCCGCCGATACGCGAGAAAAGGCGGGCATCGGCGGTGTAAGGCGGACAGGACACGACAGGACACGACAGGACAGGGCCCGGCCCGCCTTTGCATTACTGCCTTTGCATTACCGCCTGTGCATTACCGAACGTGGACGCCGATCAGGCAGGTGTCGTCGTCGGTGTCCGCGTTGCTGTGCATCAGCATGTAGTCCAGCTGCTCGCTGAGGGCTGAGACGCTGACCTGCGCGGCGGTGCGCAGATGCTCAAGCGACTGGTCGAGCGACGAGTCCTTCCGCTCGATCAGGCCGTCCGTGTACATCATCAGCGTGTCGCCGTGGCGCAGCGTCAACTCCTGCTCGCCGTACTGCGCGTCGCCGACCACGCCGAGCAGCATCCCGGTCGGCAGCGGCAGCGCCGTCGCGCGGCCGTCGCGCACCAGCAGCGGTGGCGGATGGCCGGCACGCGCCCAGCGCAGCGTGCGGCTGTCCGGGTCGTACAGGCCGCACACCGCGGTCGCGGTGACCTGGTCGTTGAGGTGGTGCGCGACCGTGTTGAGCCAGCTGAGCAACTGCGCGGGCCCGGCCCCGGTCGCCGCCAGGCCGCGCAGTGCGTTGCGCAGCGCCACCATGTCCGTGGCCGCGTCGATGCCGTGACCGGCAACATCCCCGACCACGAGCAGTATCTGCCGGGTCGGCAGCACCACCGCGTCATACCAGTCGCCGCCGACCAGGTGGTCCGTCTCGGCGGGGCGATAACGCACCGCGATCTCCAGCCCCGCGGCGTCGATCGGGCGCGGTGCCGGCGGCATGATGGCGCGTTGCAGGCGCAGCGCCAGGCGATTGCGCTCGGCCGCCTCCTGCTCGGTGTGGGCCAACTGGTCGCGGGTGGCGGCCAGCGCTATCTCGGTCCAGTGCTGCGAGGAGATGTCCTGACACGCACCGCGCACCGAGACCAGCAGCCCCGCGTCGTCGAGCACCGGTTCGGCCACGATCCGGATGTAGCGCAGCACACCGTCGGTCCGCTGGAGCCGGAACGCCGTGGAGGCCGCGGACCGGTGATGGATCAGGGAACGCAGGAACCGGCCGATGGCGGTCGCGTCGTCGGGATGGGCATACGCCTCCAGCCGGCTGAGCGGGACCGGCTGCGCGGTCGGCGGCAGGCCGTAGAGGCTGAACAACTGCGCGTTCCACGTCGTCTCGCCGGTGACCAGGTTCTCCTCGAAACCCCCGATCCGGCCCAGCCGCTGCGCATGCTGCAGCAGCGTCGCCAGCCGCGCCGCCTCGTCCTGAAGCCGCCAGGTCAGCAGCACCCGGTCGCCGAGCCGGCTGATGCCCACCGCGGCCACCGAGGAGACCGGAACCTGGTCGATCCGGGCGTTGATCACCACCTGCTCGCTGCTGAACGGCTCGCCGGTGGCGTATACGTGCTCGACCTTGTCGAACATCGCGCCCGGTTCGGCGGCCAGCGGATAAGCCTCAAGCAGCGGCAGCCCGGTGACCGCCGAGCGCGGCCGCCCGGCCGGATCGACGAAGTGCTCGTTGGTGTATTCGATGACGAAGTCGACCAGTCGCCCCTCGTCGTGCAGGGGCCTGAGGATGATCGCCGCGTCCAGCAGAGTGTCCGCCAGGTCGGTCAGCCGCACGTCGCCGGCGCGTCCGGCGGCAGTGGCGGCGCCGGGTGCGTCTTCGCCGGCCACACCGCTGTCGAGCGTGTAGGCGCACAGTTCGGCCAAGGCCTCCAGTTGCCGGGCGACCGGGGGCGACGGTTCGTCCACCGGCCGGGGCCAGCACACCTCCAGCACGCCGAGCACGCGGCCGCCCAGGGCAGCGGCCAGCGCGGCCCGTCCGCCCGAGCCGCCGCGCCGGCCCAGCCCGATGCTCGGCAGCGCCTGGTCCGAGGCGTCGTTCACCCACTGCGGCCGGCGCTCGACCAGCGCCCGGCGGGCGAGGGTGGCCACGTACGGCGGCACGTGCCGCCACCGGCGCGCCTCGGCCGCGCTGAAACCGGCGTGACCGGCGAGCATCAGCGATCCGTCCGTGCCGAGCGCCCAGATCGCGACGGCGGTCGCGCCGAGCGGACCGAGCGCGTGCTGCTTGAGCGACTGCGCCGCGGCCTGCGTGTCGGCGGCGCCGAGCACCCCGGATTCGGCGGTGCGCAAACGCACTCCGGCGCTCGCCCGTCCCGCCGCATCGACGTCTGATACCTCGGAGCGCGCGCCGCCGAGAGCTGTGTCGTCGAAAGCTGTGTCGTCGACGTCTGCGTCGGCGGGTGCAATGTCATCGAGGTCTGCGTCGGCTGGCGGCGGCTCACGGTCCGCCGCGCCGTCGCGCCCCGGCCCGGACGCGGCGTCGGGCCCGGGCTCCTGGTACGGCGTGTGTACGCCGTCGAACTCGGCGTGTTCGCGGGCGATGCGGGTGAGCGGATCGTTGGAGATCTCGTTGACCAGGTCGGCGGCCAGCTCCAGCGCGGGCAGGCCGCTGCGCCCGGCCAGCGTCTCCAACTGCCGCGCCGCCTCGGTCTGGCCGCAGCGCAGCCGCTCCATCAGGATGCCCTTGGCCAACTCGACCAGGGCGCGCGCGTCCGCGGTGGTCTCGGCGTCGTTCAACTGCGTGCGCAACCGGTCGACCGTGGCGGCGAGCCTGCCGATGCCGCGCTCGGCCGGCCCGGCGGCGGGCGGGAACGCCGCCCTCTCGCCGCCCACTGGTGCGCTGATCGCCGCGAACGGACTCGGTCCGCTCGCGGCCGCGTCGCTGTCCGTGTTCTGATTGAGGGAGGTCATGAGGCGCAGAAGGATTCCGGTCGGGGACGGCGGGCTGGGTCTGGGGTGCGCACGGGCCGGTTCACAGCTTGAGCGCGCGACGGATGCAGTCGATGAGCGCGGAGGCGTCCACCGGCTTGGTCACGTAGTCGCCGGCGCCGGCGGCCAGGCTCTTCTCCCGGTCGCCCTGCATCGCCTTGGCGGTGACCGCGATGATCGGAAGATCGGTGTACTGCGGCATGGACCGGATCCGGGCCGTGGCCTCGTACCCGTCCATCTCCGGCATCATCACGTCCATCAGGACCAGTTCGATGCTCGGGTCGCTCCTGAGCGCATCGATGCCCTTGACGCCGTTCTCCGCGTTCAGCACGCGCATCCCGTGGAATTCGAGCATGCCGGTCAGCGCGAAGACGTTGCGCGCGTCGTCGTCGACGACCAGGACGGTGCGACCGGCCAGCCTGCTGTCGCCCACCGGCACCGCGGCCGGCTGCCGGCTGTCCGGGCGGGCCAGCGGCACCACGTCGTCGGGCCGCTCGGCGGTCAGGTGCAGGGCGATGCGCTCGCGCAACTCGTCGAGGCTCGGCAGCAGTTCCAGCGGGTACTCCCGGGCGTGCGCCTGGATCAGCTGCTCCTGCGCCGCGGCGAGACGCCGGTTGTGGTGCGCCAGCACCGGGATCGCGTGCAGCGCCGGATCGTCGCTGCGCGCCTGCAGGAAACGCGCCGCGCCGTCCTGCGCCATGTCCAGTTCCAGCACCACGCAGTGGTACGGCTCGGCGGCCAGCGCGGCGGCGGCTTCCTGCGCGCCGGCCGCGGTGCGGATCTGGACCGGGCCGCGCGTGTCCAGCAGCGGACGGCTCTCGGCCAGGTCGGCCACCGCGCTCTCGGCGACCAGTGAGAGCAGGCCGCGGGGACGGTCCTCGATCACCAGCAGGCGGCGCGGCGTGGTGGCCGCGCTCTGCGGGCCCGGCGGCTCGGTGAGCGCGGCGGCGGGTACGGCGGGTACGGCGGGTACGGCGGGTACGGCGGGTACGGCGGCCTGATCCGCGCCGCCCCGCCCGCGGTCGGGCGAGCCTGCGGGTGCGCCCGACAAGGTCACCGTCGCGACTGCGGGTTCGGCGGCGGCGGTCGGTAACGGCAGGGCCGCCCAGTCCGGGTGCGCGATCGGCAGGTAGAGGGTGAAGGTACTGCCCTCGCCGACAGCGCTGTGCGCGGTGATCGCGCCGCCGAGCAGCTGCGCGATCTCCCGGCTGATCGACAGCCCGAGCCCGGTGCCGCCGTACTTGCGGCTGGTGGTGCCGTCGGCCTGCTGGAAGGCCCCGAAGATCGTCTCAAGCTGCTGATCGGGGATGCCGATGCCGGTGTCGCGCACCCGGAAGGCCAGCGCCGGGCCGTTGCGCCTGGCGTTCGGCGGCAGCTCGTCCTCGGCGGCCACCTCGATGCTCAGCTGAACGCTGCCGGTCTCGGTGAACTTCACCGCGTTGGACAGCAGATTGCGCAGCACCTGCCGCAGCCGCGAGTCGTCGGTCAACAGCTCGCCGGGCACGTCCAGGGCGGTGCGCACCCGGAACTCCAGGCCCTTCTGCGTGGTCAGCGGATGGAAGGTAGCCTCGACGTAGTCCAGCAGCCGGCGCAGCGAGACCCGCTCCGGGTCCACGTTCATCTTCCCGGCCTCGACCTTGGACAGGTCCAGGATGTCGTTGATCAGCTGCAGCAGGTCGGAACCGGCCGAGTGGATGACCCCGGCGTACTCCACCTGTTTCGGCGTCAGGTTCCGGGTCGGGTTCTGCGCGAGCAGCTGCGCGAGGATCAGCAGGCTGTTGAGCGGCGTGCGCAGCTCGTGGCTCATGTTCGCCAGGAACTCCGACTTGTACTTCGAGGCCAGCGCCAGCTGCTGCGCGCGCGCCTCCAGTTCCTGGCGGGCCTGCTCGATCTCCAGGTTCTTCGCCTCGATGTCCTTGTTCTGCCGGGCCAGCAGCGCCGCCTTCTCCTCCAGCTCGGCGTTCGAGCTCTGCAACTCCTCCTGGCGCACCTGGAGTTCCTCGGAGCGCGCCCGCAGCTCGGAGGCCAGGCGCTGGGACTCGGCCAGCAGTTCGTCGGTGCGCCCGTTCGCCACGATGGTGTTGACGTTGACGCCGACGTTCTCCATCAGCTGTTCCAGGAACGCGCGGTGCACCGGGGTGAACGCGCGCACAGAGGCCAGTTCGATCACGCCGAGGACCTGCTCGTCGACCACGATCGGCAGCACGACCAGGCTGGAGGGGGAGCGGTGCCCGAGCCCGGAGCTGATCGCCACGTACCCGGGCGGCACGTCGTCGACGGCGATGATGCGCCGGCTGCGCGCCGACTGCCCGACCAGGCCCTGGCCGAGCCGGAACCTGGTCGGCCGGTCGGGGCCGCCCGGGTCGCCGTAGGAACCGATCAGCCGCAGCTCGGTGCCCGCCGCGGACTCCTCGGCCAGGAAGAAGGCGCCGTACTGGGCGCCGACCAGCGGGGTCAGCTCGTCCATGATCAGCTCGGCCACCACGGCCAGGTCCCGCTGCCCCTGCATCAGGCCACTGATGCGGGCGAGGTTGGACTTGAGCCAGTCCTGGTCCCGGTTGGCCCGCGTGGTCTCGCGCAGCGACTCGACCATCGCGTTGATGTTGTCCTTGAGCTCGGAGACCTCGCCGCGGGCCTCGACCGTGATGGAGCGGGTCAGGTCGCCCTCGGCCACCGCGCTGGTCACCTCGGCGATCGCGCGCACCTGCCGGGTCAGGTTCCCGGCCAGCTCGTTGACGTTCTCGGTCAGCCGCTTCCAGGTGCCCGAGACGCCCTCCACCTCGGCCTGGCCGCCCAGCCGCCCCTCGCTGCCGACCTCGCGGGCGACGCGGGTGACCTCGGCGGCGAAGGAGGAGAGCTGGTCGACCATCGTGTTGATGGTGGTCTTGAGCGCCAGGATCTCCCCGCGCGCGTCGACGTCGATCTTCTTGGTCAGGTCGCCCTGCGCGACGGCCGTGGTGACCTGCGCGATGGACCGCACCTGGCTGGTGAGGTTGTTCGCCATCACGTTGACGTTGTCGGTCAGGTCCTTCCAGGTGCCCGAGACGCCGCGCACGGTGGCCTGGCCGCCGAGGTTGCCCTCGGTGCCGACCTCGCGCGCGACGCGGGTGACCTCGTCCGCGAAGGCCGAGAGCGTGTCCACCATGGTGTTGATGACGTCGGCCAGCGCGGCGACCTCGCCCTTGGCCTCGACGGTGATCTTGCGGGTCAGGTCGCCCTTGGCCACCGCCTCCGCGACCTGGGCGATCGACCGCACCTGGTTGGTCAGATTCGAGGCCATCACGTTGACGTTGTCGGTCAGGTCCTTCCAGGTGCCCGAGACGCCGCGCACGGTGGCCTGGCCGCCGAGGTTGCCCTCGGTGCCTACCTCGCGGGCGACCCGGGTGACCTCGTCCGCGAACGCGGAGAGCTGGTCGACCATGGTGTTCATGGTCTCCTTCAGCTCCAGGATCTCCCCGCGCGCGTCCACCCGGATCTTCTGGGACAGGTCGCCCTTGGCCACCGCGGTGGTGACCTCCGCGATGGAGCGCACCTGCGCGGTGAGGTTGTCGGCCATGACGTTGACCGACTCGGTCAGGTCCTTCCAGGTGCCCGAGACGCCCTTGACGTCGGCCTGGCCGCCGAGCCTGCCCTCGGTGCCGACCTCGCGGGCGACGCGGGTGACCTCGGCGGCGAAGGAGGAGAGCTGGTCGACCATGGTGTTGAGGGTGTTCTTCAGTTCCAGGATCTCGCCGCGCGCGGTCACGTCGATCTTCTGGGTCAGGTCGCCCTTGGCCACCGCGGTGGCGACCGCGGCGATGGAGCGCACCTGTGCGGTCAGGTTGCCCGCCATGAAGTTCACCGAGTCGGTCAGGTCGCGCCAGGTGCCGGCGACCCCGGGCACCTGTGCCTGGCCGCCGAGGTTGCCCTCGGTGCCGACCTCGCGGGCGACGCGGGTGACCTCGGCGGCGAAGGAGGAGAGCTGGTCGACCATGGTGTTGAGGGTGTTCTTCAGTTCCAGGATCTCGCCGCGGGCCGCGACGTCGATCTTCTGGGTCAGGTCGCCCTTGGCCACCGCGGTCGCCACCTGCGCGATGTCGCGCACCTGGGTGGTCAGGTTGCCCGCCATCGCGTTGACCGAGTCGGTCAGGTCCTTCCACGTGCCGGAGACCCCGGGCACCTCCGCCTGGCCGCCCAGCCGTCCTTCCGTGCCGACCTCGCGGGCGACCCGGGTGACCTCGGAGGTGAACAGGGAAAGCTGGGCCACCATGCCGTTGAAGACGGTGGCGATCTCGCCCATCACCCCCTCGCCGTTCTCCGGCAGCTGGGTGCCGAAGTCCCCGTCACGCACCGCGGTGAGTCCCGCCAGCAGTTGGCGTAGCCCCGCCGCCTCGGCCCCCTCCGCGATCTTCGCCGAGTTCGAGGCGGAGCCCCGGACCCTCGTGACCGTGTCGCCACCAGACCTGCCGGCCATGTATGCGTCCCATCCCTCTCGCCGCTCGCGACCACAACGCGAACGGCGCGCATACCCGGCCGCGCGAGATCCATGCGGGTGAATTTCGCCGAATCCCGGGGCTCGTTGCGCCCGGCGCCGGCGCTTGCTTGCGCTTGCTCGCGCTATTCCACGGAGTCGCCGGCGATGAGTATTGGACCCGGCGGCGTTCCAGTCCCGCACCCGGCGGGCGCGGCGCGGCAGGCCGCGATCGGCCGACCCGCGGCGAACCCGCGAGCTGCCTTAGCTTTTTCCGGGAGCCGTCCGCTACGCGGCCTGGGCGGGCAGCGTGTATTTCTTGCTCGTCGGCTTGCCGTCCGCGGCGGGAATGCCGGTCGCCGTGATCACCCCGACGACCGAGCCGTCCGGTTCGGTCTGGCGGTCGATTTCCACGCTGCCGTTGCGTGCCTGGTAACTCATCCACCCGACCTTTCCGCTCGGGCTCTGCCCGGCCTTGGGCGGTCCGGATGGGATCAGGCTGATCAGGCACAGCGCCTGAAACCCGCTCAGGTCGTCGCCGCTCTTGCCGCCGGTGAGTTCGTGGACGAACATCATCAGCGTCTGCCAGGCCCAGGCGTCGAAGCGGATCGCCTGCTGGCCGCCGTCGACGCAGGCGAGCAGACAGTCGCTCATCGGATCGCTCTGGGTGCCCTTGCTCAGCTTTACCAGTACGGTCGGCGGCACGGCGTGCAACCAGACGGACGCATAGTAGTAGGGGAAGTCGTTCTGCTCGTCCACACGGTCGTTGACGTTCTTCGTCCAGGACTTCCACGCGTCGGTCAGACCGACTTTCAGCGCGTCCTCGACGAGGCTGGCCGCGACCGCGCTGCCCAGTTGCGCGAGCCAGTTGACGGTAGCCGGGTTGAACACCGCCTCCGCGGCGACGGAACAGGAAGCCAGGGCGCCGGCCACGGAGACGAGCGAGCCGCCCGCCGCGGTGAGCAGACGGCGCCGCTCGACCCCGGGCGCCGGTCCGCTCGTGCCCTCCGGCGCACCGCAGACGGCCTCGGATTCAGCCTCATCGACAGTCATCGGTCCCCCCACCGCCGGAAAATCAGATCACTACCGATGGTGGCAGAAACCTGAACCCCTCGCGGCGGCATTCGCCGATTCGCGGCCGGACGGCCCGTGATGCGACACCCGCGATCGTCCGACACGCCGTAGATCACCGGGATGCGGCCGCAGACAGGCGCAGCTCAATATGCTTCATGGGCTGATTCGCGCCCGGTTGGCGCGTAAAGCGATGAATGCGCAGCCTGATACGTTGCGGCTTCCGCAGGGTATTGCCATCGCACGAGCCCGCGCATAGCGTTCGCGTCAGTCGCCGGGTGCGCAACACATGCGTACGCCGCGGCTCCAATGCGCCGCGCCCACCGACAGCGGCGTTCCGGGAGGGTAGGAACACACATGCACCGACCACGCCTGATCCAGGGCCTGCTCGCGGCCGCGGCCTGCGCCGCGCTCGTCGCGACCGGCCCCGGCACGGCCGTCGCGGCGGCCACGGGCTCGCCGGCCGGAGACCATCCGGCCCCGCTCGAAGCATCGAAGGTGGCCACGCGCGCCCACGCCGTCGCCGCGACCCGCACGCACAGCACGCCCAACGCGCTGCTCAAGGAGCTGTTCGTCTCCGGCGTCGAGGACATGCCGCAGGCGCCGGCCGTTTCAGCGCTCTGCCAGTCCTTCCTCGGCGGACCGAACCCTTATGCTCCGCTCGCGCCCGACGTCGACGTCATCAAGGGCGACACGGTCGTGCCGACCGGCAGCCAGGCCGGTTGCGACGCGGCGCAGAACGAGACCAGCGTGGCGCAGAACCCGTGGAACCCGCGCAACCTGGTCGCCGCCTCCAACGACTACCGGGTGTTCAACACCCGCGAGCAGCGCAACGACGCCTCCGGCTGGGCGTACACCAGCTTCGACGGCGGTAAGAGCTGGAAGAACGTGCTCGCGCCGCACCTGACCTACCAGACCGGAGCGACCGCCCCGCTCTCGCTCTCGGACGCGGCCGGAGACCCCGCGCTCGCCTTCGGCCCCGGCAACACCGTGTACTACGCGAACCTGGTCTTCTCGCGTTCGGCCCCCGCGAACGGCGGCTCGCAGTCCGCCAGCGGCGTGACCGTGTCGGTCTCCCACGACGGCGGGCGGACCTGGGGCCAGCCGAGCATCGTGCACCTGGACGGCTTCAACGCCGACGGCACCGAGGGCGCCACGAACATCTTCAACGACAAGGAATGGATCGCAGTCGACCCGCACAGCGGCGCGGTCTACGTGACGTGGACTCAGTTCACCTTCGACTCCTCCGGCAACTACCTCGAGTCGCCGGTCGTCGAGGCGAAGTCCACGGACGCGGGCAGGCACTTCTCCGCCCCCGTGCACATCTCGCCCACGCTGGCGGGCTTCACCACCGGCATCAGCCCGTTCGGCACCGGCACCAACCCGGTCGTCGCGAACGACGGCACCCTGTACGTCGCCTACGAGGACTCGGTCTGCCAGAGCGCGGCGTGCAACGCGCCGGCCGACCACGACGCGGTGATCGTCGCGGCCTCCCGGGACGGCGGGCGGACCTTCACCAACCAGGAGGCGGCGAGGGACTTCGACTTCCCGGTCAACGCCGACATCGGCAACAACGCGCTGACCGGGGAGAACTTCCGGATCAACTCCTTCCCGCAGCTCGCCTACGACCGGGTGGAGAACCGGCTGTACGCGACCTGGGCCGACGACCGCAACGGAGCCTACGACTCGTCCGGCGCGTCCGTGCGCACCGACGGGAACAGCTTCCTGATCTCCGCCGACGCGCGCCGGTCCGCCGCGCCGTCCTGGTCCGCGGCCGTGTCCGTGGGAGCCGGGAGCGACGAGGTGTTCCCGGCCGTGGCCGCGTACGGCGGGCACATCGCCGTGAGCTACTACACCCGCTACTACGACCCGGCCGGCATCGGCGTGGACTTCGCGATGACCTCCGGCAACCGCTGGTCGATCGCGCACGACCCGCAGCGGCGGCTGACTCGCCAGACCGAGAACCCGCAGGTGCAGTTCGTCTCGCTCGGCCTGCTGACCGGCAACGTGCTGCAGGGCGCGTTCATCGGCGACTACACGGCGATCGCGATGGGCGCGGACCTCGACGCTCACCCGGTGTGGACCGACTTCCGCGGCAACCCCGGCGTGAACGACCCGAACCAGGACGTCGCGACCCGGTCGGTGCCGATCCTGCGGTAGCGGCCCCCTGAAAGAAATCCGATCACCGTGCTCTGATCAGCGCGTCCTGATCAGCGCGTCCTGATCAGCGCATCCTGATCATGGGCGAGGCCCGCCTGCCGCGCGGCAGGCGGGCCTCGCGCTTGGCTCAGCCGACCGGTTCGAGCGCCTGCACGGCGCGGCGGCGCGCACCGACCCCGGCGGCGCGCCGGATCAGTGCCGCGTACGAGGTGAGCATCCGGCGTCGGCCGAACCGCGCGCGGGCGGCCAGCAGCGCCGGGGTCAGTTCGCCGCGCCGGGCGGCGGCCTCGGACCAGGCCGCCGCGATCGCGCCGGCGTCCGGCGGGGTGAGCAGGCCGAGCCCGGCGGTGATCGACGCGCAGTCGCCCACGTCCGTGGCCACCGGGACCGCCCCGCACAGCAGCCCCTCGATCAGGCACAACGGGGCCGCCTCGCCGAACGCCGAGGTGAGTGCGACCACGTCCGCGGTCGCGTACAGCGCCTGGGGGTCGTCGCGCACGCCGAGCAGATGAATCCGGTCGCAGCCTTCGAGCCCCGCGACACGCAGATCGGCCAGCAGCCACTCGTTGCCGGGTGTCATACCCGTGCCGCACATCAGGACGTGCGCGGACGGATGCTCCGCCAGGAAAAGCGCCGCGGCGGCGAGGAACAGCGACACGTTCTTCATTGCGTCGTAGCGTGCCGCGAACGCCACGACCAGAGCATCGTGCGTTATGCCGAGCGCGCCGCGCATGCGCGTGCGAGCCTGCCCGTCCGGGCGGAACCGGCGCAGGTCCACCCCGTTGGGAATCACGTGCAACAGGCCGTCCGGCAGGCCCACCGCGCGGTAGGCGGACCTCGTCGACTCGGCGCAGCACACCAGCGCCGCGATGCGACCCGCGTCCACGGCCGTGCGCAGCTGCGTCAGCGCCGAGCCCTGATTCTCCGGATCCGAGCGGTGCAGGCAGGTGACGACCGGTCCGCCCCACCCCGCCTGGTTGACGAGGCGCAGCGGTTGCTCCTTGAGCGTGAGCACGACGTGCGCGGCCGCCGCCTGCTGCCGGAACAGCGCCAGTTCCCGTTCGTCGAACGCCGCCGGTCCCCGGTCGCCGTCGCGTAACGCGGTGACCGGGATGCCCGCCGCCACCAGCCGGCGATAGCAGGGATCATCCTGCATCCACTGGAACGTGGCCTCGCGGTATACCTGGCCGAGGATGCTCAGCACACGGTGCTGTTGGCCGCGGTCGTGCAGACCCGCGAGCACGTCGGTGTGCAGAATGCGCGCGCCGCCGCGGAAGAAGCCTTCGTAGAGGGAGAGAACCCCGATTTCGTGTGACACCCGCTCATCGTGAGCGTTTCAAGCTGTTACTCGGATGTATCGGGGAAAACTCCGCGTGAACTTCCGTTCTCGCGGTGGAGCCGGCGTACCGCGCGACCCGCGCCTCACCGCGCCGAGCCGGCCGCTGTGCGCGCCTTCACCCGGTTCACCTCGCCCAGCAGCGCCGCAGCGGCAGCGCTGGTGGGATCGCTCGTCACGGTCACCGTCTCCCACGCCGGCACCTCCCCGGCCAACTCGATGAACCGCACCCTGTCGGTCTTCACCTCGTACGACCGCGGAACGAGCGCCACACCGAGATCGCAGGCGACCAGATCGAGCAGCGAGTGGACGTCGGTGACCTCCAGCGCGACGCGCCGCTCCACCCCGGCCGAGGCCAGCACCCGGTCCGCCAGGTCGCGGGTGCCCCAGTCCTGCGGGAAGTCCACGAAGCGTTCCTCGTCCAGGTCCGCGAGCTTGACCTGCGTGAATCCGGCGAACCTGTGCTCAAGCGCGCAGGCCAGCACCAGCGGCTCGCTCTCGAGCGCGTTGACGACCACGTCGTCCGGGCAGCGGGCCGTCCCGGGCCGGGAGACGAACGCGATGTCCAGCCGCCCGGTGCGCACCAGTTCGATCAGCTCGTCCGAGCCGCCCTGGCGCAGCCGGATCTCCAGGCCCGGATGCGCGGAGAGGAATCCGGCCAGCAGCGTCGGCAGGTGTACCGCGTGCAGGCACTGCAGCGAGCCGATCGAAAGCCGGCCACGCAGCAGGCCCTGTACCGCCGCGACCGCGTCCTTCGCCGCGTTGCTGGCCGACAGCGCGCGCAGCGCCTCGCCGAGCAGCGCCTGCCCGGCGGGGGTGAGCTGGACCTGCCGGGTGTTGCGCAGGAACAGCGGCGCGCCCAGTTCCCGCTCCAGCGAGCGGATCGAGGCGGAAAGGCCCGACTGCGCGATGTGCAGGCGCTTGGCGGCGCGGGTGAAGTGGCACTCCTGCGCGACCGCGACGAAGTGCTCCAGCTGGCGCAGTTCCATGGCCATCGCCCTTTCCGCCGGCGCGTCCGCCCGGCCGCCCGCATTGAGCAGCCGATGTGATGGACGGCATCAGTTTTTTCTGTTGGACAGCTTAATCCTGGGCAGGGAGGCTGGAACCGTACCGTGAAAGACCAGGAGGAAGTCCCATGCAGACTCGCCGCATCGGCGACGTCCAGGTCGGCGCCATCGGACTCGGCGGCATGCCGATGTCCATCGAGGGCCGGCCGGACGAGCAGCGTTCCATCGCCACGATTCACGCCGCGCTCGACGCGGGCGTCACCTTGATCGACACCGCGGACGCCTACCACCTGCACGCGAACGAGGTGGGTCACAACGAGTCACTGATCGCCCGGGCGGTGGCGAGCTACGGCGGGGACACCTCGGACCTGCTGATCGCGACCAAGGGCGGTCACCTGCGGCCCGGAGACGGCACTTGGACGCAGAACGGCTCTCCGGAGTACCTGAAGCAGGCCTGCGACGCCTCACTCAAGCGCCTGGGTGTCGAGGCGATCGGCCTCTACCAGTTCCACCGCCCGGACCCGCGCGTGCCCTACGCGGACTCGGTCGGCGCGATCCGCGACCTGCTCGACGCGGGCAAGATCCGCATGGCCGGCGTCTCCAACGCCGACCCGCAGCAGATCCGGCAGGCCGACGAGATCCTCGGCGGCCGGCTGGTCAGCGTGCAGAACCAGTTCTCCCCGGCGTTCCGCTC
The DNA here is from genome assembly GCF_018283645.1 of Actinocrinis puniceicyclus. GTDB lineage: Bacteria > Actinomycetota > Actinomycetes > Streptomycetales > Catenulisporaceae > Actinocrinis > Actinocrinis puniceicyclus. The sequence continues at coordinate 27,929 of NZ_JAGSXH010000026.1, forward strand.
CAGTGAGCCGGAGCTGGAACTGTGCGCGCAGATGGACATCGCGTTCCTGCCGTGGAGCCCGCTGGGCGGAATCTCGAACGCGGGCGGCCTCGGCTCGCGCTTCGCCGCCTTCGCCGAGGTCGGCCGGGCGCACGGGGTCAGCCCGCAGCAGGTGTGCCTGGCCTGGATGCTGGCCAAGGCGCCACAGGTCGTCCCGATCCCCGGCTCCTCGCGGCCCGAGACCATCCAGGACTCGGTACGTGCCGTGGATCTGAAGCTCTCGGACGAGGAACTGGCGCGTCTCGACGCCGCGTGAGCTTCTGACAGACGCACAGACGCACAGACGCACAGACGCACAGACGCACAGACGCACAGACGCACAGACGCACAGACGCACAGACGCACAGGCGGCCGCGCGACGGTCCGGCGCGGCCGCCTGTTCCCGTATGCGTCGGCACATGGCAAGATCCGAACCCGGCACGAACTCAACAGGTTGGCCTGACAGCGCTGTCGTGGTCCCGCCATCCGGAACACGATATAAGAGAGTTGACGTATCCCATGCTCTCCGGCGCCGTACGCCGCGCCCTGCTCGCCCTGGCCGTCGGCGGCTTCGCCATCGGCACGGGCGAGTTCGTCGTGATGGGCCTGCTGCCGCAGGTCGCCTCCGACCTGTCCGTCTCGATCCCGCGCGCCGGCGAACTGATCTCCGCGTACGCACTCGGCGTCGTCGTCGGCGCGCCGCTGCTGACCGCGGCCACCGTGCGCTACCGGCGCAAACCCGTGCTGCTGGTGCTGATGGGCTGGTTCGCCCTCGGCAACGTGCTCTCCGCGCTCGCCCCGAGCTTCGGCCTGGTGCTGCTGGCGCGGTTCGCAACCGGTCTGCCGCACGGCGCCTTTTTCGGCGCCGGGGCGGTGGTCGCCGGATCGCTGGTGGAGCGGACCCGCAGCAACAGCGCCATGGCGGTGATGTTCGCGGGCCTGACCGTCGCGAACATCGTCGGGGTGCCGCTGACCACGATCCTCGGCCAGCACGCCGGCTGGCGGCTGGTCTACGCGATCGTCGGGCTGATCGCGGGCCTCGCGGTGCTCGCCGTCGCGCTGGCCGTGCCCGCCGACGCGGCCGTGCGTCCGCAGCATCCTGACGTGGTCCCCGGCACGCGTCCCTCGCTGCGCGGCGAGCTGCGCGCGTTCGCCAAACCCGAGGTCTGGCTGGTGCTCGGCGTCGCGATGATCGGCGGCGGCGGGCTGTTCGCGACCTTCAGCTACATCACCCCGATGATGACCGGCATCACCCACTACGCCGACTCCAGTATGACCTGGCTGCTCGCGCTGTTCGGCCTCGGCATGACGGTCGGCAACCTGGTCGGCGCGCAGCTGTCGGACCGCTTCCCCGCCCGCACGCTGCTGTTCTCGCTGGGCGCGCAGATCGCGGTGTCCATCGCCTTCCTGGCCGCGGACCACAACCGGGTCACCGCCGCCGCGGCGATCTTCCTGTTCCCGCTGTGCTCCCTGGCCGGGCTGCCCACCCTCCAGGGGCGGATCATCGCGCTGGCCGGCGGCGCGCCCAACCTGGCCGCCGCCTCCATCCAGGCGGCCTTCAACATCGCCAACTCGCTCGGCGCCTACCTGGGCGGCCTGGCGATCGCGGCCGGCTTCGGCTTCGGTTCGCCCAACGCCGTCGCCGCGCTGCTCGCCGTCGCCGGCCTCGCGCTCGCGGTGGCCGCGGTGCGCGTCGAACGCGGCGGCGGCGCGGTGGTCCCCGCGGCGCCGCGCAGTGAGGCGCCGAGCAGTGAAATCGGTTCCTTGCCGCCGGGTTTCGAGCACGAGAGGATCGGCGCGTGACGACGACGTCCCCCACCACCTTCGGCATCATCGGCAGCGGCTGGCGCGCCGAGTTCTTCGTACGGCTCGCCGCGCTGCTGCCCCAGCGGCTCACGCTCGTCGGGGCTGCCGTGCGCCGCGAGCAGACCGCGCAGCACGTGGCGGCGAACTGGCACGTGCCCGCGTACCTCTCGCCGCAGGAGCTGTTCGCCAAGCAGCGTCCCGAGTTCGTGGTCGCCAGCGTGAGCTGGCCGTCCACGCCGGTCGTCACCGAGGCCGCCGTCGAGGCCGGTATCAGGGTCCTGGCGGAAACCCCGCCCGCGCCCGACGCGGACGGCCTGCGCGCGCTGTGGCAGCGGGTCGGCGCCCGGCGCATGGTGCAGATCGCCGAGCAGTACCTGTTGCTGCCCGGGCACGCGGCCCGCCGCGAGATCGTCCGCCGCGGCGTGATCGGACGGCCCACCTCGGTTCAGGTCTCCTCTACGCACGGCTACCACGCGGTGTCCATGATGCGAGGCCTGCTCGGCGCCGGTTTCGAGCCGACGAGCGTGAGCGCGTCCCGTTTCTCCGCGCCGCTGCTCGACCCGCTGACCCGGGACGGCTGGAGCGGGGACGAGACGCCCAAGGACGCCGAGACCACGCTCGCCACGCTGGACTTCGGCGACGGCAGATCAGGGCTCTACGACTTCACCAGCAACCAGTGGCACAACCGGTTGCGGGCCCGGCGCATCGTGATCCGCGCCAGCCACGGCGAGATCACGGACGACACGGTGGTGCGCTGGGGCGGCCCGCGTACGGTGCTGCGCTCGCAACTCTTGCGCTCCCAACTGGGCCACGACCTCAACCTCGACGGGCACGACACCGAGCATCTCTCGTTCGACGGCGAGGTGGTGTACCGCAACCCGTTCCTCGGCCTGCGCCTTATGGACGAGGAGATCGCGATCGCGAGCATCCTGACCGCGACGGCCGACTGGGCACGCGACGAGGGACCGCAGCCGTACCCGCTGGCAGAGGCCTGCCAGGACCACCTGCTGGCGCTGGCGATCGACCGCGCCGCCGAGACGGGGGAGCGGGTCACCACGCAACTGGAGCCGTGGGCCGCGTGACGCGCCGCGCAGTGCGGGGCCGGCTACGCGACCGGCCCCGCACCGGGTGCGGCTGAGTGTTGCGCGAGAATCAGGCTCATGCGACGATTCTCGACGTCGAGCGCCTGAATACGCACCGCGACGCGCGAGCCCGGTTCGGGCCGCGCGGTCCAGGAGACCGGCCGGCTTATCCCAGCTCGCGCAGCCTTTCGCGCAGGAATCGCTGTTCCGCAGCGTTCTGCGTCAGCCCGATCGCGGCCTGATACGCCGCGGCGGCCTCGCCGGTGCGGCCCAGCCGCCGCAACAGGTCCGCGCGCACGACGTGGTAGACGTGGTAGCCAGTCAGCGGCAGCGCCTCGACCAGCGCGAGCGCGCTGCGCGGACCGCCGAGTTCGGCCACCGCCACCGCGCGGTTGAGCGCGACCACCGGGTTCGGCGCGAACTCCAGGAGCTGGTCGTAGAGCCGCAGGATCTGGCCCCAGTCGGTCTCGGCGGCCGAGGCCGCGTCGCAGTGCACTGCATTGATGGCGGCCTGGAGCTGGTACGGCCCGGGCCGGCCGCGCCTCAGGCAGCGGCGCACCAGGTCGTGCCCCTCGGCTATCAGTTCTCTGTCCCAGCGCCCGCGGTCCTGCTCGGCGAGTGGCACCAGCGCACCGTCCGGTCCGGTGCGCGCGGCCCGGCGCGCGTCGGTGAGCAGCATCAGCGCGAGCAGGCCCAGGGCCTCGGGTTCGTCCGGCATCAGCTCGGCCAGCAGCCGTCCGAGTCGAATCGCCTCCGCGCACAGGTCCTCGCGCAGGAGCAGTTCGCCGCTGCTGGCCGTGTATCCCTCGTTGAAAACCAGGTAGATCACCGCGAGCACCGCCCGCATCCGGTCCGGCAGGTCCGCCTCGCCGGGAACGCGGTACGGGATGTGGGCGTCGCGGATCTTGCCCTTCGCCCGCACCAGCCGCTGGGCCATGGTGGGCTCCGGGACGAGGAACGCGTGCGCGATCTGCGCCGTGCTCAGCCCGCCGAGCAGGCGCAGCGTCAGCGCCACGCGCGCCTCGGGGGCCAGAGCTGGATGGCAACAGGTGAATATCAGGCGCAGCCGGTCGTCCTGCACGGGTCCCTCCTGCTCGTCGTGTGGCGCCTGATCTCGGGTGCGGGCGTGCTCGAGCGCCGCCGCGGCCTGCCGGTCCTCGCGCGAGGCCTCGCGGCGCAGCCGGTCGATCGCGCGGTTGCGGGCGGTGGTGATGATCCAGGCGGCCGGGCTCGGCGGAGCGCCGTGCTGTGGCCAGCGCTCCGCCGCGACGGTGAAGGCGTCCTGCACCGCCTCCTCGGCCAGGTCGATATCGCCGAAAGCGCGCACCAGCACGGCCACGGCCCGCCCGTACTGCTCCCGGAAGACCTGTTCGACCAGAGTCCTGGGCGCGGCGGCCGGCGCGGCCACGACGCTCAGCGCCGCGCCGGCGCGCCCGCTGCCCCGGGCTCGGCGGGCGCGGATTCCGCCACGAACGGCCGCACCTCGATCGGCAGCGTGATGACCCGGGCGAGCTTGCGGCCCCATTCCAGCGCCGCGTCAAGATCCGGCGCCTGGATGATGGTGAAGCCGCCGAGGTACTCCTTGCCCTCGACGTACGGCCCGTCGGTCATCAGCACCTCGCCCTCCTTGTACCGCAGCACGGTGGCGGTGCTGGGGGCGTGCAGCCCGCCGTTGAAGACCCAGGCGCCGGCGTCCTTGGCCTCCTGGACCAGGTCGGCGACGCCCTTCATGATCGGGCCGAGGACCTCCGGCGGCGGCACCGGGCCGTGCGGGGTGTAGATGCTTAGCAGGTACTTGTTCATCGCGGGCGCTCCATGTTCTCGGGTCGCGGGCTGTTCTGGGGTCGGCGGCCCGTCTTGCGAGCGGGCCTTCACCCTCTATACGAACGGCCCGCGCCCGAATCGACAAACGCTGCGCCGCGAGATTGGCGCGCAGAGCGATTCTGCGCCCGCCGGCCCCCTGGCCGCGAGCCGGGCGCCGCGGTCAGACGGCGATGTTCAGGTACTGCACCTTCACCGGGTACCCGCGCGCGGTCGAACTGGTCGGGATCGGCACGAAGGAGACGATGCCGGATCCGCCGCACGGCAGGTTCAGCGAGGTCGGGATCGGCACCTTGACGAAGAACGAGGTGATGACGACGGGAGGGTTCGCCGTCGTGGCCACGGACGTGCCGGTGAACAGCGCGTCGATCTGGTCGGCGGCCGAACCGGTGAATCCGACGGCGGTGCTGGTGGGCGGCAGCACGGTGTACGCCTCGAGGTACTGGCCGGAGACCGGGTGCCCCGTCTGGCCCAGGGCGACCGGTCCCGGGCAGACGACCTCGATGGTCGGCGTGGTGCCCGAAGTGGGGCTGCCGGGGTTGACTGCGGCGGTGAAGTACATGTTCGGACCGACCGCGATCGGATCCTGGATCGGGGCGGCGGAGGCGGCGGGCGCCGCGAGTCCGGCGAACGCGAGCGCGGCGACGGTGGTGGAGAGCGCGCGTAGACGTGCGGTCATGAGACGACTCCTTCAGCGTTGAAGTTGTGCCAACCGGACGTGCGGACGTGCATGAGTGAGCGCGTGGCGACGAGTCGGGGTGTCGGGTGCCTGTGCCGGGGTGATGCACGGACACACGCGGATCGTCAGCGGGGAGCGTAGAAGAGCACTGAGTCCGCGTCAATGTCCGGCCGCGCGCCCGGGGCCCGAGCGGTGCCGACGCTCAGTCGGTGTGTGAAACCGCCGCGGCGAGCTTCTCCAGGGAGCGCGCGATGCCGAGCCGGACCAGCGGGCGCGTCAGGGGCCAGCCGAGGCGGCCGAGCAGGCCCAGCGGCAGCTCGATGTCTTCCGTCCAGGTCAATCGGCTCACGCCGGCTCCCGCATCCGCGACCTCGAAGGCGCCGGTGCCCTTGAGCAGTCTGCCGGTGTGATCGACCAGGCAGCGGTGCGGCGGATCCCAGACGGTGATCACCATCGTGTCGAGGAAGCCGACCGGTCCGATCCCGGTCCACGCCTCGATGCCGCCGCCCACGTGGCGCCCACCGTGCAAAGTCCCGCGAACGCGGGTGCCGAGCATCCACTCGCTCTGCCGCTCCCAGTCGGTCGTGGCATCCCAGACCTCCTGCACGGGAGCGTTGACGAGGACGCTGACGGAGAGATGCGCGGTCACGACGACGATTATCTCCCGCTAGGCCCGCGGCCGCACAGGCAGGTCGGCCGGCTGCGTCGGTCGAGGCGGCCGATGCAGCACGTCTACGGGTCGCTGCTGCACGACGAGGTTCGCGGCGTTGGAGCGGCCAGGTGGACTACGGCTGCAGGAGCCGGGCGAGTGGCTCTCTGATCGCGGCCGGGTGCAGGTTCAGCGCGTCGATATCCGCCGCCGTCACCCACATGAGCTTGTAGCTGTTCCTCGGCCCGTCGGCCTTCGCCTCATCCCCCGACAGTTCGGCTTCGCCACGGACGTCGGTCATGAGGAAGTACGAGGCCGGACGGCTGTTGTGTGTACCGGTCCACAATAGGCGGCCGATGGTCGCCTCAAGCGTCGTCTCCTCGCGCAATTCGCGCAGCGCCGCCTCTTCGTGGCTCTCGCCCTCCTCGACGTGACCGCCGGGCAGAACGGCGTAGTGATGTCCGGGACAGCGCGGTCCCGTCCACCCGCGATCCCCGCAGATCGCGCACTGCGACGACGTTTCATGCTGAAGGAACCGCTTAATGATCAGAACTCTGGGTCCGTCGACGACCACGGCGACTGCACGCGGAATAGCCATCCGGGCATGATGTCATTGCGCCGTGACGCGCACGATGGCGACCGACTCCGCGGGTAGCCGCACGCTGTCGCCGGACGACCGCACGGCCGCGGTCCGCTCTTCGTGCGGCTGCTGCGCGCCGGCGCCCTCGTCGGAGGCGAGCAGCACGGATTCGACCGGTCGGTCCAGCGGCACGCTGCGCGCCGCGTCCGCCAGGTTCACCGCGACCCGAATCCGGCCGCGCGTCAGAACGAGCCAGCGCTCTGCTTCGTCGAACGCGACACGCACCCGCGCCAGGCCCGGGTCGTACAGATCCGGCTCGCTGTGGCGCAGCGCGATCAGCCGCCGGTGCCAGTCCAGCAGCGCCCGGTGCGGCGCCTCGGCGATCTCGGCCCAGTCCAGCTTCGAGCGCGCGAAGGTCGCCGGGTCCTGCGGATCGGGAACCGAGCCGGCCTCCCATCCGTGCCGGGCGAACTCGCGCCGCCGCCCGTCGCGCACCGCCGCCGCGAGATCAGGCTCCTGATGATCCGTGAAGTACTGCCACGGTGTGCCGGCGCCCCACTCCTCGCCCATGAACAGCATCGGCGTGAACGGCGAGGTCAGCAGCAGCGCGGCGCCCACCCGCAGCAGGCCCGGGGAGAGCGCCGCGGCGATCCGGTCGCCGCCGGCCCGGTTGCCGACCTGGTCGTGGTCCTGGAGGAAGACCACGAAACGGTCCGCGCCCAGCAGGGCCGTGTCCACCGGGCGCCCGTGGCTGCGTCCCCGGAACGAGGACCGGGTTCCGTCGTGGAAGTAGGCCCCGGTGAGGGTCTTGGCCAGCGCCGCGATCGACCCGAAGTCCGCGTAGTAACCGTGCCGTTCCCCGGTCAGCAGGGCGTGCAACGCGTGGTGGAAGTCGTCATCCCACTGCGCGTGCACACCGTAGCCGTTGTGCTGCCGCGGCGTGATGATGCGCGGGTCGTTCAGGTCCGTCTCGGCGATGAGGAGAAGAGGGCGCCCCAGCTGGGCCGCCAGCGCGTCCACGGCGGCGGCCAGTTCTTCGAGGATGTGCACCGCGCGCGTATCAGCCAACGCATGCACCGCGTCGAGACGCAGGCCGTCGAGATGGAAGTCGCGCAGCCAGTGCAGCGCGTTGCCGACGACGAACGCCCGCACCTCGTCCGAGCCCGCGTCGTCGAGGTTGACCGCGGCGCCCCAGGGTGTGTGGTGTTTCCCGGTGAAGTAGGGTCCGAACTCGCCCAGATAGTTGCCGCTCGGCCCGAGATGGTTGTACACCACGTCCAGCAGGACGCCGATGCCGCGGGCGTGACAGGCGTCGATGAAGCGCGCCAGCCCGGCGGGACCTCCGTACGGCTCGTGTACCGCCCACAGCGCGACGCCGTCGTAACCCCAGCCGTGCCGCCCGGGGAACGCGGCCACCGGCATCAGCTCGACCAGGTCCACACCGAGCTGCGCGAGATGATCGAGCTTCGCGATCGCCGCGTCGAAGGTGCCCTGCGCCGTGAACGTGCCGACGTGCAGCTCGTAGATCACGCCGCCGGGCGCGACCCGGCCACTCCAGGCCGCGTCCGACCAGGGCAACCGGCCGGGTTCGACCACGCGGCTCGGGCCGTGCACGCCGTGCGGCTGTCGCCTGGAGCGCGGATCCGGCCGCGCCGGGCCGCCGTCGAGTGAGAACACGTAGTCGGTGCCCGCGCCCGCGGACGGCTCGTCCAGCTCCCACCAGCCGCCGCGCGCCGAGCGCTCCATCGGCACGCGCCGCTCGCCGAGCACCAGCTCGACCTGCTTGGCCTCGGGCGCCCAGACCTCGAAGAAGGTCACTGCCCGTCCTGCCCGTCCTGCCTCACCAGCAGCGCGACCGGCAGCGCGGCGGTGAGCCGTTCCAGCGGCAGGTCGTCGCCGAGTGCGCTGCCCATCTCGAACACCCGGCCCGTCAGCGCGCACCGCCAGGTCCCGGCGGGCAGCGCGAGCGTGGTGCCGCGCCAGCCGCCGGAGCGCTCCAGCGTCGCCGGCAGCCGGGTGGCCACGGCGGCCACGCGCTCGCCGCGCAGGAACGCCAGCACGTGCTCGGCGGCCGGCCCGCTGGAGAACAGCGGGGTCTGATTCGCCCGGGCGCCGAACCAGCCGGGCTGCTCCCGGCGCAGCCGCAGCGCCCGGCTGACGACCAGCAGCTTCGCCTCGGGCAACGACATCGGCTGGTCGGGCGTGAGCGCGCCGCGCGCGTCGAGCCGGTCGAGCCGGTCGAGCGCGGCGGCGAGGCCGGGGAAGTCGACCGGCCGCCGGTTGTCCGGGTCGACCAGTGCCTGGAAGTCGGTTTCTGATCCCTGATACACATCGGGGACGCCGGTCATGGTGAGCTGAAGCAGCTTCTGGGAGAGGCAGTTCGTCGCAGCGTACTGCGTCACTCGCGCGGCGAAGCGCTCGATCTCGCCGCACAGCGCGTCGTCGCCGAGCACCAGCCCGGCGAAGCCGAGCGCGGCCGCCTCGTACGCCTCGTCCGGCGCCGTCCACGAGGTGTGCGTCTTCGCCTCGCGCACGGCCTTGGTCAGATACGGCATCAGCCGGTCCGGCCCGATCGGCCAGCACGACACCAGGGTCTGCCACAGCAGGTACTTGAACTCCGTGTCAGGATACTGTTCGTCGGTGTCCGGACGGGCCCGCGCCAGCTCGCCCGCGCGGGCCTGCCAGCCGGCCACCGCCGCGGCCCACTCGTCGGGCAGCTCCGCGAGGACGGCGAGCCGCGCCCGCACGTCTTCGGAGCGCTTCGTGTCGTGCGTGGTCAGCGTCGTCATCGCGTCCGGTTGGCGCGCGTGCCGCAGCGCGCAGAACAGGTGGAAGTCGGCGGGGGAGAGCGCGGGGCTGGCGGGGTCGCCGCCCACGTCCCCGGCCATCGGCAGCGCGCTCCACCGGTACGTGGCCGTGTCCTCCACCCCCTTGGCCGCGACCGCGCCGGACACCTGCTGGAACCGGACCTGGAACTCGTCGCGCAACCGGTCGCGCGGCCCGATGCGGCCCAACGCCAGATCCCGCACCACCGCGAGCGTGTCGTACCGGTCCTCGGGCAGCATCACAGCAGCCTGCGACGTGGCCGCCTCCAGCAGCTTGACCGACTCGGCCGGCGGCGGCTCACCCGGGATCACGTACGCGCGGTAGACCGGCAGCGCGGTGAGCAGGGCCTTGGTCGCGTCACGCAGCCCGGTGTGCGTGTGGTCGTGCAGGTCGACATCGGTGCGGCAGATCGCGGCGAGCAGGTCCGTGAGCCGGTCGACCTCGGCGTGCAGTACCTGTTCGAGCACGAACATCTTGGACTGGCTCACCACGGTGCAGAAGTCCTCGGGCATGCCGGTCAGGCCGGCGTGCAGCGCCGTCAGCCGCGACGCGCCGGCCGGGTCGGTGAGCACGGCCGTCAGCGCGCGCAGCGCGTCGTACCCGGTGCTGCCGGCGCACGGCCAGTCCTCGGGCATCGTCTCGTCCGGCGCGAGGATCTTCTCCGCGACGATCCACGCCCCGGGCGCGGCCAGGTTCAGCCGGCGCAGGTAGCCGCGCGGGTCGGCGAGCCCGTCGACGTGGTCGATCCGCAGCCCGTCGAGCACGCCGTGCTCCAGCAGGTCCAGCAGCAGCCGGTGGGTCGCGTCGAAGACCGCCGGGTCCTCCACCCGCAGCGCGATCAGGGTGCTGATGTCGAAGAAGCGCCGGTATCCCGGTTCCTCCACCGCGACCCGCCAGTGCGCGAGCCGGTAATGCTGCGCCGCCACCAGTTCGGGCAGCGGCAGCTTCTCAGTGCCCGGACGCAGCGGGAATACGTGGTCGAAGTACCGCAGCACCGGCGCGCACTCTGGCACGGCCGGGTCGCCGCCGGGGTCGATCCGCAGTTCGCCGTCGCGCAGGCATTCGCCGATCCGGCGGCCGAGCACCGGCAGCAGCACCGCGCCGCCCTGCGCCGACCAGTCGATGTCGAACCAGGCCGCGAAGGGCGAGTCGGGGCCGTCGCGCAGCACCGACCACAGCGCGCGGTTGCCCGACTCGGGCACCGGCATGCCCATGTGGTTGGGCACGATGTCCGCGATGGCGCCCATCCCGTGCCGGCGCAGTTCGCCGACCAGCCGCCGCAGCCCCTCCTCGCCGCCGAGCTCGACGTTGATCTTGCCGTGGTCGACGACGTCGTAGCCGTGCGTGGAGCCCGGGGCCGCCTGCAGGATCGGCGAGAGATAGGCGTGCGTCACCCCGAGCTTCTCCAGGTACGGCACGACGGCCACCGCGTCGTCGAACGTGAACGCGGGAGAGAGCTGCAGACGGTACGTGCCTGCCGGATTCTCAGCCGACACGGCGCAGCACGATCAGTGAACGGGCCTCCACGATGGTCGTGGCCGAGGGCTTGAGCGTCGGGCGGTCGCTGAACAACGGCATCGCGGTGTCCAGTTCGCTCTCCCAAAGCTCCCCGTAGTCCACAGACGGCAGCGTAAACGCCAGCGGCTCGTGATGCGCGTTGAACAGCAGCAGGAACGAGTCGTCGCGCACCTGCTCGCCGCGGGAGTCCGGCTCGGCGATGGCCTGCCCGTTGAGGAACACCGTCAGAGACTTGGCGAAGCCGGCCTCCCAGTCCTGCCGGGCCATGACTGCTCCGTCCGGAGTAAACCAGCGGATGTCCGGCAGCGGGCTGCCGGTGTGCGGCAGGACCTTGCCTTGGAAGAAGCGGCGGCGGCGGAACACCGGATGCTCGGCGCGCAGCCTGGCCACCCGCCGGGTGAACTCCAGCAGCGTCTCGTGCTCGCGCGCGCCCTCCCAGTCCACCCAGCTCAGTTCGTCGTCCTGGCAGTACGCGTTGTTGTTGCCGCGCTGGGAGCGGCCCAGTTCGTCGCCGTGCAGGAGCATCGGCACGCCCTGGGACAGCAGCAGGGTGGCGATGAAGTTGCGCTTCTGCCGTTCCCGCAGCGCCAGCACGTCCAGGTCGTCGCTCTCGCCCTCGGTCCCGCAGTTCCAGGAGCGGTTGTGCGACTCGCCGTCCCGGTTCTCCTCGCCGTTGGCCTCATTGTGCTTGTCGTTGTAGGAGACCAGGTCGTTGAGCGTGAAGCCGTCGTGCGCGGTGACGAAGTTGATCGAGGCGATCGGGCGGCGCCCGTCGTCCTGGTACAGGTCGGAGGAACCGGTCAGCCGGGAGGCGAACTCCGCCATCGTCGCGTGCTCACCGCGCCAGAAGTCGCGCACGGTGTCCCGGTAGCGCCCGTTCCACTCGGTCCACAGCGGAGGGAAGCCGCCCACCTGGTAGCCGCCCTCGCCCAGGTCCCACGGCTCGGCGATCAGCTTGACCCGGGAGACCACAGGGTCCTGCTGCACCAGGTCGAAGAACACGGAGAGCCGGTCCACCTCGTGGAACTGCCGGGCCAGGGTCGCGGCCAGGTCGAAGCGGAAGCCGTCCACGTGCATCTCGGTGACCCAGTACCGCAGCGAGTCCATGATCAGCTGGAGCACGTGCGGGTGCCGCATCAGCAGACTGTTGCCGGTGCCGGTGGTGTCCATGTAGTAGCGCCGGTCGTTCTCCACCAGCCGGTAGTAGGCGGCGTTGTCGATGCCGCGGAAGGAGAGCGTCGGACCGAGGTGGTTGCCCTCGGCGGTGTGGTTGTAGACCACGTCGAGGATGACCTCGATGCCCGCCTGGTGCAGCGCGCGCACCATCGCCTTGAACTCCTGCACCTGCTCGCCGCGCCGCCCGGTGGCCGCGTAGCCGTTGTGCGGGGCGAAGAAGCCGATGGTGTTGTAGCCCCAGTAGTTGCGCAGTCCGGCCGACACCAGCCGTTCGTCGTGCACGAACTGGTGCACCGGCATCAGTTCCACGGCGGTGACTCCGAGCGCGAGCAGGTGATCGATGATCACCGGGTGTCCGAGCCCGGCGTAGGTGCCGCGCAGTTCCTCCGGCAGGTCCGGGTGGCGCATGGTCAGACCCTTGACGTGCGCCTCGTAGATCACCGTCTCGTGATACGGCGTGCGCGGGCGCCGCTCGTAGCCCATGCCGCCGTCCCAGTCGAAGTACGGGTTCACCACGACCGACCGCGGCGTGTACTGCGCCGAGTCGGCGTCGTTGCGCGACTCCGGGTGCCCGAAGCGGTAACCGTACAGCGACTCGTTCCACCGCACCTCACCGTCGATCGCGCGCGCATACGGATCGAGCAGCAGCTTGTGCGGGTTGCAGCGCACCCCGGACCGCGGCCGGTTCGGCCCGTGCACCCGGTAGCCGTACAGCTGGCCCGGGCCGACCCCGGGAAGGTACGCGTGGTGCACGAAGGCGTCCACCTCGCGCAGCCGCACCCGTTCCTCTTTCACGCCGCTGTCGTCGAACAGGCACAACTCGACGCGATCGGCAGCCTCGGAGAAGATGGCGAAATTCGTGCCGGCGCCGTCGTACACGGCGCCGAGCGGATAACCGAACCCGGGCCATACCTGCGTCATGCGCCCGAGCCCCCCTTTCGTTCGTTCGGACGGTCGTGAAGCACCGGGCTATTCGGCGACGACCAGGCCGGGCGCGCGATCCCAGCCGGCGAGTTTGAGCAGTTGGCGTTGCGGGGTGGACAGCGAGCGGGCGATCAGCTGGCGGTCCTCGCTCGCCAGCCGCCGGGCCGCGTTGACCATCGCCAGCAGCCCCTCGGCGCACGCGGCGCGCAGGCCGCTGAGATCCACCGACACATTGCCCTCGACCCGCGTGGCCGCCTCGTGCAGGGCCAGGCTGAACGCGTCCACGTCGGGGATGTCCAGCACGCCGGACACGCTCAGGCCGGGTGGTTCGTTCGTCGTGGTGAGGACCAGGGTGTCCTTCCGCGTGCTGCCTGACATGCGCTCGTCTACTCCGTCCTGCCGAACGGCTACTGCGCCGTGTGAGTGATCTCGGCTACCCCGATCGGCCTAACGGAAACGGTCCCGGTGGCGTGCAACTTTCCGTCCCCGCCGGCCCGGCCCCCTACGCCGCGGCGCCCGATCCCGCTGATGAGCAGGCATGCCGCCGCGTTCCGGCCGCACGGCGGGCGCATACCGCCGTTGACGTACGAAACCGCGTTCGTACTCTCACGGCGTCACAGCCGCGCGCAGCAGACGCGGCCGATAACGTCCGGAGGAGTCATGCGAGTTCGAATACCGCGCGCGGCCGCCCGCGTGCGGCGTACCCCCGCGCTGCGGATGCTGGTCGCCGGCGCGTGCGCTTGCGCCACTGCCGCGGCCACGGCGCTGGCGCTGGTGCCCTCGGCGCACGCGCTGTCCACCAACGGCGAGTACAACTACGCCGAGGCTCTCCAGGACTCGATGCTCTTCTACGACATCCAGCGCTCCGGGCAGTTGCCGCCGGACAACCCGGTGGACTGGCGCGGGGACTCGGACCTGTCCGACGGCGCCGACCACGGGGCCAACCTCACCGGCGGCTACCACGACGCCGGCGACCTGGTGAAGTTCGGCCTGCCCGAGGCGTATTCGATGACGATGCTGGCCTGGGGCCTGGTCGACTACGCCCAGGGCTATTCCGCGGCCGGCCAGACCCAGTCCGCGCTGGCGAACCTGCGCTGGGGCGACGACTACATCCTGTCCGCGTTCACCGGCCCGACGACGTTCTACGGCCAGGTCGGCGACGCGAGCACCGACCACGCGTACTGGGGTCCGGCCGAGACGAACCCGAACACCCGACCCTCGTACGCGGTCACCTCGTCGTGCGCGGGCTCGGACCTGGCGGGTCAGGCCGCCTCCGCGCTCGCCGCGTCCTCGGTCGCGTTCAAGACGGCGGATCCGAAGTACTCCGCGCAACTGGTCGCCCAGGCGCAGAGCCTGTGGAACTTCGCGAACAGCTACCGCGGCAAGTACAGCGACTGCATCACCGGCGCGCAGAGCTACTACACCTCGTACAGCGGCTACTGGGACGAGTTGGTGCAGGGCGCCATCTGGCTCTACCGCGCCACCGGCACCGCCAGTTGGCTGACCACCGCGCAGAGCGACTACGCGAACCTGCCGCTGGCCAGCCAGTCGACGCTGCACGAGTACAGCTGGACGATCAACTGGGACGACGTGAGCTACGCCGACTACATCCTGATGGCGCAGATCACCGGCCAGTCCCAGTACGTCGCGGACGCGGAGCGCTTCCTGGACTGGTGGACCACCGGCGTCGGCGGCTCGAAGGTCGCCTATTCGCCGGGCGGTGAGGCATTCCTCGACCAGTGGGGCTCGCTGCGCTACGCCGCGGACACCGCGTTCGCAGCGCTCGAATTCAGCGACTACCTGACCGCCAAGTCCCTGGACCCGACCCGCGCCGCGACCTATCACAGCTTCGCGGTGGGGCAGATCAACTACATTCTCGGCGACAATCCCAACCACGAGAGCTACGAGGTCGGCTTCACCAACGGCGGCGCCAACACCGCCTGGCCGAAGAACCCGCACCACTCCACCGCGCACGACCCGTGGTCGAACAACCTGAGCACCCCGGCGCAGACCCGGCACCTGGCCTACGGCCTGCTCGTGGGCGGCCCGACCAGCGCGAACGACGCGTTCACGGACGACCGGACACAGTATCAGTACACTGAAGGAGCACTGGACTACAACGCGCTGTTCTCCGGCGCGCTGGCCCGGCTGACCGAGCAGTACGGCGGCACCGCGGTGTCGAAATTCCCGAAGGCCGAGCTGCCCGACGGCCCGCAGCAGTACGTGCAGGCCGCGATCAACAATCAGGGCTCGAACTTCATCGAGATCAAGGCCCTGATCAACAACCAGTCGGCCTGGCCGGCGCGCGCGATGCCGAACGCGAGTTTCCGCTACTACTTCACCCTCGACCCGGGCGAGACGGCCTCGCAGGTCACCCTCCAGTCCTCGTACAACCAGTGCCAGGCGCCCAGCGCACCGACGCAGTACTCGGGCAGCACGTACTACATCACGATCTCCTGCTCGAACCTGAACCTCGAACCCGACGGCGAGGCGGACTACACCAACATCGACTACCAGGCGCAGGTGCAGTTCCGGATCACCTTCCCGGCGGCGCACAACCCGGCCGAGGACTGGTCGTTCCAGGGCATCCCGACCACGGTGAACGCGACCCCGGTGACCGTGGGCGACATCACGCTCTATTCGGGCAACACGCTGGTGTGGGGCAGCGCGCCCGGCAGCGTGGCGCGGCCGGGCACGCCCGGGACGCTGACCGCGGGCGTCGTCACCCCGACCGGTGCGACGCTGAGCTGGACGGCGGCGACGCCCGGCGGCAACCCGTTGGCCGGATACGACGTGTACACCTCCTCCGGCACGCTGGTCGCGACCGTGGGAGCGTCGACGACCTCGTACAAGGTCGCCGGGCTCAACCCCAACCGCACCGCGCCATACGGGTACTTCGTCACCGCGGTCGACACGCAGGGCGAGAGTTCCGCGGCCTCGAACGTCGCGCAGTTCATCACCTCCGGCTACACCTCGCAGGCGGCCTCGGCGAGTACCGCGCCGTCGACGCCGGGCACGCTGCTGGCCTCCGCGGTGACCGGCGGCGGCGCGACGCTGAGCTGGTCGGCCTCGACCCCGGGTAGCGCCGCGGTGTCCGGCTACCAGGTGTATCAGCTCTCACCGACGCCGAAGCTGATCGCGACCACGGCGGCGAGCGCGACCTCGTACGCGCTCACCGGCCTGTCCGCGGGCACCGAGTACGCGTACGAAGTCGCGGCGCTCGACGCGGCGGGTCGGACCTCCCCGGTGTTGCAGGCCGCCGCGTTCACCACGCTGGCGTCCGGGGTGAGCCCGTCGCCGAGCGCGTCGGCCTCGTCCTCGCCGTCCGCGTCGCCGAGCGCCTCGCCGTCCGCGAGCCCGAGCCCGAGCGCGAGCCCGTCCGCCTCGCCGTCGCAGTCCCCGTCGTCCTCGCCCTCGCCCTCGTCGAGCGGCACCGGCGCCGGCGGCTGCGTGGCGACCTACAGCCTGGTCAACAGCTGGTCCGGTGGTTTCCAGGGTTCGGTCACGATCGCCAACAACGGGACGAGCGCCATCAACGGCTGGACGATCAAGTGGACGTTCCCCGGCGATCAGAAGATCACCCAGCTGTGGAACGCGGGCTACACCCAAAGCGGTGAGCAGGTAACCGCGACGAACCTGTCCTACAACGCCACGATCGCCCCGGGAGGCTCGGTGAACTTCGGCTTCACCGGGACGTACGCCAACAGCGACGCCTCGCCGACCTCGTTCACCGTGAACGGCGCCGCCTGCCCGTAACAAGCCACTCGCGCAGGAAATGGGCCGTCCCCGGCATCGTGCCGGGGGCGGCCCTCGCGCGCCGGTGCGGCGCCGGCCCGCCCTCTTCGGCGCGTCGGCGGAGCGATTCCGACTACCTACCGTGTTGATCAGTTACATTCTGGATACTCTAAGTCAGTGGCGGTGTCTATCCCGCTTATGATCTGACGCATCGTCAGTTCAGTGTGCGCGTTGAGAAATCGCGCGACATGGGAGGGGACATTGGTGGCGAACGGAGACGAGGCTGCCTCCACCGCGGCGGGATCGACGAGCGGCGCCGGTGACGCAACGCACCCGCCGATGGCGATCAGCAGGCTCTTGATGACTGCCTATGTCGCGGTGACCGGCGTGGTGGCCGCGTTCGGCGGCGCGGCCGCGCTGGTGGGGCCGTTCGCGGACGGCGGGAAGACGGCGACCGTCATGACGGTGGTCCTGATGGCCGTGCTGGTCCTGCTCGTGGCCGGGGTGCTGGCGCTGGCCAGAGTGGTTCACATCAGGATCACCGGCTCGATCGGAGTGTTGGCGGGGGTCGTGGCGGTGGCCCTGGCGCTCGGCGGCACGATCGGATTCCTCCTGCGGCCGTCGAACTCGGGCGGTCACGCGGGGCCGCCCTCCGCCTCGCAGACGCCGGTCGGCTCCGTCTCCACCGCGCCGACCGCCACTTCGACATCAGCGGTCGCCTCGGCATCGGCCTCGGCTTCCACCGGGCCGTGCATCAAGCCATTGACCATCACTTCGCCGGCGGACGGCGCGAAGATCGTCGGTCATGCCGGCGTCGCGCTCACGATCGCGGCCTGCGGCCTCACCGCCGACGAGACGGGCTGGCTTTTCGATTATCAGGGCGGCACCTACGGTCTCGACAACGGCGGCCCGGTCGTCACGGCGAACGGGACGATCCCCTTCGTGGACACCCCGGTCGGCGAGACGGGCGATGTCGATCAGGAGGTGACGCTGACCCTCGTCCTTGCCGACTCCGCCTGCAGCAGCGCGCTCAGCAAGATCGACTTCGACAACAATCCGCCTTCCACGCTGCCGGCCGGTTGCCGGATCGAGAGCCGGGTCTCGGTGAGCGAGACGTACTGAAAACCCGGCGGCGCGCCGCAGGCAGGGTTCGACGAGGGTGCGTATGGCCGGGCCGGCCGGTGGTCCGGCCGGCTTGGGCGACCGGAAAGTCTCGATTCGGGCGGTAAAGGCCCGCCGCTGTCGCGACGGCGTGGCGGGCAGGCGCATGAATATCGGGAAAACGGGCACCTGGCGCTATCCGCGACCTGCGATAACGACCGAAGGGATGTCCGTATGGGAGCCATTGCCGCAGTCTTGTTCGCCGTAGCCTTCTTCATCAACGGCAGTGGGACTTCGACCAACGCCTGGTTCAGTCCCACCAGCCTGATGCTGGCCGGCCTGACCTGTCTGGCCCTGCACCTGCTCGGCGTGGGCACCGGCTGGTACTCGCGCCGCCGCTGAGCGGCCCGGGCCCCCGGCCGGCGCGCTGCCGACGGCCTAACGACGAACACCGATATACACCCACCGATGCTCCTTGATCAGACCCGCACCGGCTTGTAGGCGCCGGCTTGCGGCGCACACGGCAACACAGCCGCCCCCGGCGCAACGCCGGGGGCGGCTGCGCGTACTCGGGTCCTGCGCGACTGAATCAGAACCCTGCCTGAATCAGAACGTTGCCTGATTCGGACGCGCCCGAATCGGGCCGCGCCTCACCAACCGCGCCCGAACGAGAACAGCGACGGCTGGGCCTCCTGCGCCAGTTGCAGCGCCTGCTGCGGGAACCACGCCCCGGCCGCGGGGTCGTTCAGGCCCCACAGCGGGTCGAACAGCTGCCGGCTCGCCGCGTCCACCGGCCAGCCGGGCTGCGTGTACGCGCTGTAGTCCCAGGCCCGCACCCCTCCCGCGGCGTCACACTGCCCGTCCGACTGGCCCGGGATCTTCACCCACAGATACGCGTCGAGCAGCGGTACGCCGGTCTTCGCGGTGGGGCGCAGTCCGAGCCCCGACGCCGGGGGATTGCACCAGTTGCCCGAAACCAGCTTGGAGATCACGCTCGCCGGCTGGTTGTACGGCGCCGCGGCGTACGCCTGCATGTTGTTCGGACCCTGACCGTTGCGGCTGGTGTCGATCACGAAGTGCGTGTCGGCGACCGCGTCGCCCATGTTCTGCGCGTACCACTGGGTGGTCAGGCCCCACGTGCTGAAGTCGCCGGGAGAGGCCGGGTAGTACTGGCTCGCGCAGTCGGACGGCTGGTTGTAGGCCCAGTTGTTCGGGTCGGTGACCATCGCGATGCAGTCGGAGATCCAGGTGCCGTAGTCGATCAGCTGCGGGTCGGCCTGGTAGTTCGAGACGTTGAGGAAGAACCCCTGCGCCTGCCGCACGTCGCCGGCGAGCAGCCGCTGGGTCATGGTGCCCACCGACTGCCAGCCGCTGTGCGTGCCGTCGAGGTAGACCGCCGCGCCGGGGTCCTTCTCCAGCGCGCTCACCGCATAGTCGATCTCGGAGATGCGCTCGGCGTCGGTGAAGGGGTAGGCGGACGAGGTCTGGCCGCAGTTGGACGGCATGTTGCCCAGTGCGTCCGGCTCCAGGATCACCACGGTCTTCGCGCGGCCGATCCCGGCGGCCAGCGCGTCGATCCACGCCTCGTAAGCGCTCTGATCCAGCGCGCCGCCCGCGGAGTACTGCGAGCAGTCGCGGCCGGGGATGTCGTAGGCGACCATCACCGGGGCCGCGCGTTCGAACGCGGCCTGCCGGATCGTGTCGTGCGCCTGTTGGCGGACCTGTGCGGGTGTGCCGCCGGTGAACCACACGGCCTGCGGTGTGGCCGCCATCCGTGCCAGCAGCGCGGCGTCCCGGCCGTCCCCGCCGCGAACCAGTTGCTTGATCTGCGCGATCGCGCCGGAGGAGGGCGGCGGGACGAAGAACCGCGTGTTCGACGCCAGGCTGTGGCCGGGGGCGCCGGGGGCGTCCGCGGCCAGCGCCGCGGCGGGCGCGGCGGCCACGCTCGCGGCGCCCAGCGTGAGGGCGGCCAGCCCTCGCGTCGCGCGGCGGCCAGTTCGTGGGAACAAGTCGACTCCCTTGCGTTCTCGGGACTGTGTGAATGGACGCGGCTGTGCGGCGGGAGACCGCGCAGTCGCGCGGGGTGCGCATCGAACGGCGTTCGAACCGATGGCGGCCTGAAACTACGCATCCGCTGCGGCGAGTCAACCGTGGATCATCGGGTCTCGGCGGCGTGCGCGCCACCCGCCGCGCGACCAGCCGCTCCCCGGTCGGCCTCGGCGCGGCGGCCCCGTGCGCACCGAAAGTTACACCCGCGATCAGCGGCTCAGCGCGGCGTGCAGGTGACGGTCGGCACGGTGTTGGCGGCGCCCGACAGGCTGGCGAGGAAACCGAAGGACGCTGACGTACCGGGCGCTAGGCTGCCATCCCAGCTGAGGTTGTCCGCGGTGACCGCGGTTGCGGACTGGGTCAGTGCGGCGCTCCAGCTCTGCGTGACGCTCTGGCCGTCGGCGAAGCGGAAACTCACGCTCCAGCCGGAGATCGGGCTCGTACCCGCGGTGACGGTGACCGCGCCCTGGAATCCGCCCTGCCATTGATTCGTGATCGAATACGTGGCCGTACATCCCGGGGCGCCATGCGTCGCCGAGGCCGAGGCCGAGGCCGAGGGCGACGCGGACTGTGCGGGCGATGCCGAGGGTGAAGCCGACGCGGCCGCGGACGCCGATGCCGATGCCGAAGGCGTCGAGGTCTGCGTCAGGTACTTGATCAGCGCTGGGTACCAGCGGCTCGCGATCTTCTGGTTGCCCGAGTCGTTCGGGTGCACACCGTCCACGGTGTCCGTCGCGTCGTCGAAACCGGACCACTGGTCCACCACGACGACCGGGGACCGCGCGGTGCTCACCGAGGCCGCCCACGCCGGGATCGCCGCGTCGAGGTTCACGACGCCCTGCGCGCAGCTCGCGCAACTGCCCGGGTTCATCGGGATGATCTGCGCGACCAGGACCACCATCGACGGGTTGTCCGCGCGCATCTGCTGCACGAGCGTGCTGTAGGCGTTCAGGATCGTCTGGGTCGACAGGCCGCTCCACACGTCGTTGGTGCCCAGGTGCATCAACACGATGTCCGGGCTGGTCGCGGACAGCCAGCCGGGCAGCTCGTCGAGGCTGACGATGTTGGTGGCCAGCGCGCCGCCGTGCCCTTCGTTGTCGCCGTCGTACGGGATGGCGCAGCCTTGCGGCGGCTGCGTGCCTACGAAGTCGATGTTCGCGTAACCGTTGCTCTGCAACGTGTTCCACAGCAGCGCCCGCCAGCAGCCGGGCGAACCGGTGATCGAGTCGCCCAGCGGCATGATCCGCGCCGGGCCCGCGGCGGCCGGCCGCATGTCGACCGTGGAGTCGACCGGCCGCGCGGGCAGCGCCGAGCGGACGAGAACCGCGAGGACGGCGCCGACGGCGACCAGCAGCGGGACGAAGAGCACGCGACGAAACCGGGAACCGCTGATGCCGAACACGTGACGCCCTCCCGACGGCCTGACGGTCACGAGCAGGGTCGAAAGCGGCGCGGCCGCTGTCAACCGCGGTGGCCGCGCGCGCCCGGATCCCCGGTTCCGGGGCAGGTGGCGCTGTGTGCCGACGTCGCGCAGCCGTGGCAGTTTCACGCTCGCGGCACGGCCCCGCGAGAACCGCCGGCGAATCAGGACCCTGTACGCCCGTTGACATGAATTCCGCGGTGCGCGCCGTAATTCGGCGTGCGATTGCGCGAATGGAACCGGCGCGAGCGGCAAAGCAGGAGGGCCGTGACGAGGGCCGGAGTTGGTGAGAAACGGTGTTGGCTACAGACGGTGTGACCCTGATCGGTCGGTATGTGCTCGAGGAGCGGCTGGGGCAGGGCGGCATGGGTTGCGTGTGGCGAGCCCGCGACCTGCTGCTCGGCCGACAGGTCGCGATCAAGCTGACCGACCTCGCGGGCGCGGCCCGCGGCCCCGCCGAGCGCAGGCTGCACCGCGAGGCCATGGTGATCAGCGGCTTGACGGAACGGCGGCTGGCCCGGGTTTTCGACTACTTCGAGACCGGCGAGGGCTCGTTCATCGTCATGGAGCTGGTACAGGGTGAAAGCCTGTCCGCCCGGGTGAAACGCGAGGGCCCGCTGCCGCTGGCGGACGCCGTCGGGATCGTCGCCGAATGCGCGGAGGCGCTGCACGCGGCGCACCGGGCGGGGGTCGTGCACCGGGACGTGAAGCCGTCCAACATCATGCTCACCGGGCCGTCCGGCCGAGATGTGAAGATCGTCGATTTCGGCATAGCCGCCAGGACCCGTCCCGCCGCTGGTTGCGGCGCCCGCGCGTACGAGCAGCTGGAGGCGGAAACCGAGACGATGACGGGCAACATCGTCGGCACCATCGCCTACCTCGCACCCGAGCGGATCACGGGTGCCCCGGACAGCCCGGCCGGAGATCTGTACTCGCTCGGGGTCGTGTTCTACCAGCTGCTCAGCGGGCGGCTGCCGATCGAGGCCACCGAGCCGATCGCGATGCTGTGCGCGCACGCGGACGGCCGGGTCGAGCCGCTTCCCGCGCACATACCGCCGGCCGTGGCCGAGCTGTGCTTCCGGCTGCTGGCCCGCGACCCGGCCGACCGGCCGCCGTCGGGCGCGTTCGCCGCGGCGCAGCTGCGCGCGCTGGATCTGGACCATCCGGAACGGCTCTGGTCGAGCGGCTACCCGGCCGGCAGGCACGCGCGCACGACGCTCGCGGCGTCCGGGCCGGCGCTCGCCCTGCGCGAGCGTTCCGGCGGCCGGCAGATCAAGGCTCTCGTCGCGGCGGTATCGCTGGCCACGATGGCGGCGGCCGGGGGCACGGCGTGGCTGGTGACCGGGTTCGACACGCAGGCCGCGGCGGGCGCCGCGCGGCAGAACACGACCAGTGCGCCGAGCACTGCGCCCGCCTCCGCGTCTTCGAATCCCGCGCACGTCGTCTCCGCGGTCGTGCCGACGACGCACTCCCCGAAGCCCGGCGTGACGACCCCCGCGGCGCATGCGGCATCGGTGCAGGGGGTGACGGACGGGAAGGGCGCAGGTCCGGCTGCGGGCAACGGCGGCCCGGGGCACGACAAGAAGAAGCACCACGGCTGATCGGTCGTCTCCGCGCAAGCACCGCCTTCCCGTCGACGCGTGCCGCCGCGGCCCCGTCGTGACGCACGCTGTTGAACGCTCCCCGCCAAGGCTTCCCGTTGACGCGCGCCGCCGCGCGTCGCATACTCCTGCTGACCGTGCCGTAAACGTTTACGGTAACGAAGTCACGGCCTGACGGCAGTCAGGTCGCGACCTGCGTCCTCACCCACGTTTCCTCGCGTAGGAGCAATGATGCTTCGATCCGCACTCTTCCATCGGTCGGGCCGGCCAGGCGTCTCGCGTCGTCGCCGCCTGGCGCTCGCGCTGACGGCCGCGCTCGTTCCGGTCGCCGCGACCGGCGCCGTCCTGGCGCTGCCCGGCGCGGCCTCCGCAGCCGTCCCCGCCGCGCCCCCCGGCTGGACCACCGTCTTCAGCGACGACTTCAACGGGGCCGCCGGCAGCGGCCTGAACACCTCCAACTGGCTCTACGACACCGGCACCGGCTACCCCGGCGGGGCGGGGAACTGGGGCACCGGCGAGGTGGAGACCGTGACGAACTCCACCGCGAACGTCTACCAGGACGGCGCCGGCCACCTGGTCATCAAGCCGATCAAGAGCGGCGGTTCGTGGACTTCCGGCCGGGTGGAGACCCAGCGCACCGACTTCGCCGCCCCGGCCGGCGGCGAGATGGAGATCGCCGCCTCCATCGAGCAGCCGAACCCGGCCAGCGGCCTGGGCTACTGGCCGGCGTTCTGGGCGCTCGGCGCGGCGGCCCGACCGGTCGGCGCGACCAACTGGCCGAGCATCGGGGAACTGGACGTCATGGAGGACGTCAATGCCCTGAGCGAGGTTTCGCACACGCTGCACTGCGGCACCGACCCCGGCGGCCCGTGCAACGAGACCACCGGCATCGGCAGCGGCCTGCTGGCATGCGGCGGCTGCCAGACGGGTTACCACACGTACTCGGTCATCGTGGACCGCAGGACCGCGGGCGCCGAACAACTGCGCTTCTACACCGACGGCGCGCTCCAGCTGACCGTGAACCAGAACCAGATGGACGCCACCACCTGGGCGAACGCGGTCGACCACGGGTTCTTCGTCATCCTGAACGTCGCGATGGGCGGCGCATACCCGAACGCGATCTGCGGCTGCTCCTCGCCCAGCTCGGCGACCACATCCGGCGCGGGCATGAGCGTGGACTACGTCGCGGTGTACCAGACCACCGGATCCTCCCCGTCCGCCTCGGCTTCGACTTCACCCTCCGCTTCCGCGTCGGCGAGCCCGACGTCCACCGGCGGCGGGGGCGGCAAGTCCTGCACGACGACCGCCACCTCGGACATCTCAGCGGACTGCTACAACGCGTCGCAGGGCGCGGTGACGGTGACCGCCGCGAGTGGCGACACGAATCCGTCCGGCGTCGACGGCAACCAGGTCCCGCAGCTGACCAACGGCGAGTACCTGGAATACAAGGGCGTGAACTTCGGCAGCACCGGATCGACCCAGTTCGACGCGCGGGTCGCCTCCGGGGCCGCGGGCGGAGTCAGTGGCCTGGTGAACGTGGTGCTGGACAACCCGGGCAACGCGCCGATCGGCAGCTTCGCGGTGGGCAACACCGGCGGCTGGTCGGCCTGGAGGACGATCCCGGCGAACATCGCCAGAACCACGGGCACGCACAACGTCTACCTGGAGTTCCAGTCCGGGGCCGGCGGTAACCCGCCTTACGTCAGCCTGCACTACTTCAACTTCCCGGCCAGCTGACCGGTCGGTAGCGGCTGCGCGCGTCACCGCGCCGCGGCACCCCAGATGGTCGCGGCCGCGGTGACGCCGGAGCCGTCCGCCGGGACGGACTCGATGCGCACGACGGCGACCTGCCGGTAGGCCGTCAGCACGCAGACCACATCGCCCGCGGTGACGTGCACCTGCCAGGTTCCGCTTGTTCGCGCGAGATCCCGGCACTGCACGCCGTCCGGTGCGCCGGGCGCGGTCCACAGCGCGAGGTTGCGAACCCGCGGGCCGTTGCTGGAGACCTGCGCCGGCACCGCGGGCGCGGCCAACCGGATGTCCCCGTGCACCTGCCCCTGCGCCGCGACGGGCTGCTTGGGGTCGAACCACAGGCCCGCGGCGGTGAACCGGATCTGCCCCGACCAGATCACCGCGGTCGGCGCGGGGGGCGGCGGGCCGCCCGGTGCGTCCGGCGGCGCTCCGTCGCCCGGTGCCGCGCCGAGCGGCGGGGGAGTGCCGTCCGGAGGCAGCGCGCCCTGCGTGTCAGTAGCCTGACCAGCCGCGGGCCGGCCGGCGGGGTCCCGCGTCGCCGTGGACGACGATCCGGCGGCGCCGACGGCCGTGGCGCCGCCCGGCGCCAGCGTGATGACCATGCCCGCCGTCGCTGCGGCGGCGGCGAGCGCGGCGGTCAGGACCACGGCCGTGCGCGGCGTGGGACGACGCGCCAGCGCCGCGACCGCGCGCGATCGCGACGATCGCGACGCCGAGTTCTGCGATACGCGATCGCCTCCGCCCCGGCGGTCGGTGTCGGTGCCCCGGCCGCCTTCGTCACGGCCGGTCGGCACCAGGCGCTTCAGCGCGTCCTGGTACGACCCGATCGCGAAGACGACGGGCTCCGGCAGCCAATCCGCGGCGCCGCGCGGCGGCTCGTCGGGTGTGCAGGTTTCCAGGATCTCCGCGATCGTGGGCCGCTCGTGCGGGTTCTTCGCCAGGCAGGACTCGATCAGGGAGCGTATCTGCCGCGGGCAGCCGGCCAGGTCGGGCCGCTCGTTGACGATGCGGTATACGACCCCGTACTTCGGCCCCTCGCCGAACGCGGCGCGGCCGGTCGCCGCGTAGTGTGCGAGCGCGCCGAGGGAGAAGACGTCCCCGGGGGCGGCCGGCGGCTCGCCGAGGACCTGCTCGGGCGCCACGTACTGCGGGGAGCCGACCATCATCCCGGTCAGCGTCAACGGCGTGGCGTCGGCCGCGCGCGCGATACCGAAGTCGATCACGCGCAGTCCGTCCGCGCCGAGCACGACGTTCGCGGGCTTGAGATCCCGGTGCACGATCCCGGCCCCGTGTATCGTCGCGAGAGACGCGGCGATCGCGGACATCAGCACGATGACAGCGGACACGGGCAGCGGCCCGTACAGCGAGACCGCGTCGTCGAGCGTCGGTCCCGCGACGTACTCGGTGGCCAGCCACGGCGTCTCGGCATCCGGGTCGGCGTCCAGCAGTGGCGCGATTCCCGGCCCGGCCACCTGCCGGGCGGCCCGCACCTCATGCCCGAACCGGGATCTGAAGGTGCGATCGTCGGCGAACTCGCGACGCAGAACCTTGACGGCGACGGGCTGCCCGGACGCGCCGAAGGAGAGGAAGACCTCTCCCATGCCGCCCGCACCGAGCCGGGCGCGCAGCCGGTAGCCGCCGACCTGCACGGGATCCTGATCGCGCATGGGATCGAACATCCCGGGGGGAGCGTGCACGACTCACCTCACGGACCGGGGCGGCTGCGGAGCCGGGCCTCGACTATAGCAACCGGCGTGGTACGTCGGTGTGCGTTGCCTGCGAGAGAGCGCGTCGCCGGGGCGGTGTCCCTGCCCCTCGGGGCGGCGGAGGATGTCAACTCACGATCCGGCCCGTGGCCGTGTTGAGCGCAGTGTCCTCCTCGTCGGTCAGCAACCGCGAGCGTGTCAGGAAACGTACTCCGGACGGCGCTTCGAGCGAGAAGCCGCTGCCGCGCCCCGGCACCACGTCCACGGTCAGATGCGTGTGCCGCCACAGCTCGAACTGCGCCGCCGACATCCAGAAGCCGATCGGCTCCGGCACGCCCTCGACCCGCAGTTCGGCCAGCAGCGCGTCCGAGGCGCCGGTGCGGAACTCGCCGAGCGGAAAACACATCGGGGAACTGCCGTCGCAGCAGCCCCCTGACTGGTGGAACATCAGCGGCCCGTGGGCCGCGCGCAGGTCCCGCAGGACCCGCGCAGCGGCCTCGGTGACGTCCACCCGCGCGTATGCGGGCTCGCCCATGGACTCTCGCGCCTCCGCCCGGGTCTAGAAGAAGCCGAGCTTCTTCGGCGAGTAGCTGACCAGCAGGTTCTTCGTCTGCTGATAGTGGTCCAGCATCATCTTGTGGTTCTCGCGGCCGATCCCGGACTGCTTGTAGCCGCCGAACGCCGCGTGCGCCGGATAGGCGTGGTAGCAGTTCGTCCACACCCGCCCCGCCTGGATCGCCCGCCCGGCGCGGTAAGCGGTGTTGATGTCGCGGGTCCACACTCCGGCGCCCAGGCCGTACAGGGTGTCGTTGGCGATCTTGACCGCGTCGTCGAAGTCGCTGAACGGGGCGACCGAGACCACGGGGCCGAAGATCTCCTCCTGGAACACGCGCATGTTGTTCGAGCCCTCGAAGATCGTCGGCTGCACGTAGTAGCCGCCGGCCAGTTCGCCCTCCATGTCGGACCGTTGCCCGCCGGTGAGCACCTTGGCGCCCTCCTGGCGGCCGATCTCCAGGTAGGCCAGGATCTTCTCCAACTGGTCGTTGGACGCCTGGGCGCCGATCATCGTGTCGGTGTCGAGCGGGTGGCCCTGCACGATCTTCTCGGTGCGCGCGATCGCCGCGTCCAGGAAGCGCCGGTAGTGTCCGGTCTGGATCAGCGCCCGCGACGGGCACGTGCACACCTCGCCCTGGTTGAGCGCGAACATGGTGAAGCCCTCAAGGGCCTTGTCGTAGAACTCGTCGTCCGCGACGCTGACGTCGTCGAAGAAGATGTTCGGGCTCTTGCCGCCCAGCTCCAGCGTCACCGGCTTGAGGTTCTCGCTGGCGTACTGCATGATCAGCCGGCCGGTGGTGGTCTCGCCGGTGAACGCGACCTTCGCCACCCGCGGGCTGGACGCCAGCGGTTTCCCCGCCTCGAAGCCGAAACCGTTGACGATGTTGACCACGCCCGGCGGCAGCAGGTCCGCGATCAGGCTCATGAGATAGTGCATCGAGACCGGGGTCTGCTCCGCCGGCTTGAGCACCACCGCGTTGCCGGCGGCCAGTGCCGGGGCCAGCTTCCACGTCGCCATCAGGATCGGGAAGTTCCACGGGATGATCTGCCCGACCACGCCGAGCGGCTCGTGGAAGTGGTAGGCGACCGTGTCCTCGTCGAGTTGCGCCAGCCCGCCCTCCTGCGCCCGGATCGCCCCGGCGAAGTAGCGGAAGTGGTCGATCGCCAGCGGCAGGTCCGCGGCCAGCGTCTCGCGGATCGGCTTGCCGTTCTCCCAGCTCTCCGCGACGGCCAACTGCTCCAGGTGCTGCTGCATCCGGTCGGCGACCTTGTTGAGGACCTCCGCGCGCTGCGCCACGGACGTGCGGCCCCACGCGGGCGCGGCGCCGTGCGCGGCGTCCAGCGCGCGCTCCACGTCCTCGGCGGTGCCGCGGGCGACCTCGGTGAAGGTCCGGCCGGTCACCGGGCTCGGGTTCTCGAAGTACTGCCCGCCGTGCGGCTTGACGAACTCGCCGCCGATCCAGTGGTCGTAGCGGGGCTGGTAGTTCATTTTCGCTCCGGGTTGCCCCGGGGAGACGTACCGGGTCATCGCACTGCCTTCCGCACAGGCTTCGCCGCCCACTCCTTCGTGGGCGGACACGGTAACGGCACGCTAGAACCGGCGACGTTGCAACCACGTTGCACGCGGCGGGTCCTGCCGTACGGGCACACCCGGCGCCGGTAGACCGTACTCGTGGCGCAGTTCGGCCACGCGCACGGCTGCCAGCGCCCGGCGAGGCGAGGAGTCGGGCAGCGCGGCAAGCAGCGCCTCCCACGCCTGTAGGTCGTCCTCGCCCCAAGGCGTCCTGGTCCAGGCGTCCAGCGGTCCAGCTTCCCGCTGCGCCAGCAACGCGGCGCGTAACTGCGCCTCCAGCCGGTCCCGCAGCCGGGCAACCCCGGGAGCGTCGGACTCCGGCAGCAGCGGACCGCGATAGGCACGCACCGCCTCGGCCACCGCTGCGCGGTCGAGCGCTCGCGCCACGTCGAGGTAGTCGGCCTCGACGGGCATCCGCAGGCGGTAAGGCCGCGAGTCCAGCAGTTCCGGACCCAGCAGATGCCGCAGCCGCGAAAGTTCGGCGCGCAGCGTAACCGGGTTGACTGTGCGTTCTCCGTAGAGCTCAAGGCTGAGCCGGTCGCCCGTCAGGCCCTCGCGAGCCGACAGGTCGCCCCGCCCGGCCAGCAGCACGACGATCTCGCTGTGTCGTCGTCCGAGCCGAAGCGAGCACCGTCCGGCGTCGAGCAGCGCCTCGTCACGGCCCAAGGCGCGCAGGAAGGCTCGCCTGCCCTCGGTGCGGCCTGCGCCGGGGTTCGCCCGCGCGGACTGCGGCGGCAGCAGCCCGGCCAGGTGCGCTTCCGCCGCGCGCGCCGTGGCCCGCACCAGCGCCAGGCTCTGCGGGCTGGCCAGGTGGTCGCCGCCGGTGATGTCGACCGCGCCGAGCAGGATCCCCGTGCGCGGGTCGTGGATCGGGGCGGCCGCGCAGGTCCACCGCTGCACCAGGCTGCTGTAGTGTTCGGCCGCGAAGATCTGAACCGCGTGGTCGACGGCGGTGGCCACGCCGGGGGCGTTCGTGCCCGCGTGTGCCTCGTCCCAGCTCGCGCCGGGTACGAAGTTCATCGTCTCGGCCTTGCGCAGCACCCCGCAGTGGCCCTCGACCCACAGCAGCCGGCCCTCGGCGTCGCACACGGCGAGCACGTGTTCGCCGTCGTCGGCAACTGCTCCCAGCAGGTCGCGCAGCACCGGCATCACCGCGGCCAGCGGGTGGGCGCGGCGATACTCCTCCAGTTCCGCGTCGGCCAGATCGACCGGCGCGAGTACGTCGGGCGAAACGAGCGCCCCGGCCGAGCGGCGCCAGGAGTCGGCGACCACCGGCCGCACCGGCCCCGGGATCGGCCCGCCGGTGACGAACGCCTCGTGCGCCCGGCGCAGTTGGCCGGCCCGCCGCCGCGGGTCGGCACCGATCTCCAGAGCCAGCCAGGGGTTGCCCACGAGCACACCTCCACGTCCCCGTCATCGTCACCTATCCCGGGGCGTTCAGCAACGCAGTGGCATGCTTGCCGCAATCACGAGTGTTCTGGTCAGCTCGAGCGGCGGTGCCCACTCGGTGCACTCTTGTCAGAACCGCTCGACGAAACGGCGCTGCCAGGGCGTCTCGACGGCGCGCCTCGCGTAGTGCCCGCGTACGTACGCGACAGCGTCGCGCGGCGCGAGACCGTCGAGAACGGCCAGGCAGGACAGCGCCGTGCCGGTGCGGCCGACGCCGCCGCCGCAGGCGATCTCGACGCGTTCGCCCGCCACGGCAGCCCGTTCCCAGGCTTCGCGCAGCGCCGCGCTCGCCCGCTGCGGGTCGCGCGGCAGCCAGAAGTCGGGCCAGCGCAGCCACCGCGCCTCCCACGCGACGGCCGGCGGTTCACGGCCGAGCAGGTACAGCCCGAATGTCGGCTGCGGACCTTCCGGCAGCGGTCGGCGCAGGCCACGACCGCGCACCATCCGCCCTGACGGCAAGGTCAGCATGCCTGGTGCGGCGGGTGCCCACGCGGCGATCACCCATGGAGCCTATTGCGCGCGGGACCGCATTGCGTCGGCGCGTTGCAAGGTGCCGACACCGGCCGACACCGTCAAGAGGCCGAAGCCGTCGCCGGGGAGAGTCGCGCGCTTGTCGGTGGTCCTGCCTAAGCTCGGCCATATGTCGAAAAGTACCGTTGCGTCCGCCGGTCCTGCGGCTTCCGACCGCGGCGCGTTCGAACCGGAGCAGCTCGAACCGGAGCAGCTCGAACTGCACCGCCGCGAGCTGACCGGGTACTGCTACCGCATGCTGGGCTCGTTCGCCGAGGCGGAAGACGCGGTGCAGGAGACCATGATCCGCGCGTGGAAGGCGAGGGACGGATTCGAGGGCCGCTCGTCCGTGCGCACCTGGCTGCACCGGGTCGCCACCAACGTGTGCATCGACATGCTGCGCGGGAGCAAGCGGCGCGCGCTGCCCATGGGTCTGGTGCCGTCGACCACGACCGCGCAGGTGACGGACATGGGTCCGCAGCTGGGCGAAAGCACGTGGGTGCTGCCTGCCCCGGACGCGCGCGTGCTGTCCGATCACGCCGATCCGGCCCAGCTCATCGCGCAGCGCGACACCGTGCGCCTCGCCTTCCTCGCCGCGCTGCAACACCTGCCGCCACGCCAGCGCGCCGTGCTCCTGCTGCGTGAGGTGCTGGACTGGTCCGCGGCGGAGGTCGCACAGCTGCTCGGCGGCAGCGTCGCGTCGGTCAACAGCGCGTTGCAGCGCGCCAGGGCCACGCTCGCGGCG
Source organism: Actinocrinis puniceicyclus (assembly GCF_018283645.1). Taxonomy (GTDB): domain Bacteria; phylum Actinomycetota; class Actinomycetes; order Streptomycetales; family Catenulisporaceae; genus Actinocrinis; species Actinocrinis puniceicyclus. The sequence goes on from NZ_JAGSXH010000026.1 coordinate 59,204, forward strand.
CGGGAACCGGAAGCGAGCCGGAGCGCGGCAGACGATGGGTCGCACGGCGAGTTGCTCGCCGAGTACATGGACGCCTTCGAGCGTTACGACGTGCAGCGGCTGACCGCGTTGCTGCACGAGGACGCCGTGCAGGCGATGCCGCCTTACCCGTTGTGGTTGCGCGGCGCGGCGGAGATCGGCCGCTGGATGCTCGGACCGGGCGCGGAGTGCCGCGGCTCGCGAATGCTGCCCGCGGGCGCCGCGAACGCAGCGGCGGCGTTCGGGCAGTACCGTGCCGACGGCCGCGGCGGGCACCAGCCGTTCGCACTGCACGTCGTGCGCGCCGAGGGCGACCGGATCGCGGAGATCCACAGTTACCTCATGCCCGAACTGCTCTTTCCACTGTTCGGGTTGCCGGCCGTCCCGTAGCGCGGACGGGCACTCGAGTTTCGGTCTTGTCGAGGTTCTCGGGGCTGGGTTCGCTGACTGACGATCACGGCAGCGGGGCGTCGAGAGGTTGGATGGAGTGCGGTCCGTCGGGGTGCGCTGACAGTCGGCCGAGGCACTAGTTCGACTGGGCGCGGATGGCGCGGGCTCGGGCGCGCAAGCCGGCGGCTTGCGCGCGCATGCCCCGCTGCAGCGCGAGCCCGTAGTTCGCCATCGCCATCGGGCGGCCCGCGCGGGCGGCGCGCTCGATGAGCGCCAGGGACGGCGACGTGGGCGCTCCATCCGGCCCCAGCTCCAACGTCGGCGCCGGTGGCCAGGGCTTCGCGCAGACAGCGGTCGACTCGGATGCGCTCCACACTGATCCCGCGCGACGTCAGGTGGCCCTTGATGGCACCCGCGAACCCCGTCGTCATTGGGCTGGTCCGCAGTCGCCGTCTTGCGTGCGGCTCGTGCAGCTCGTGCAGCTCGTGCAGCTCGTGCAGCTCGTGCGGGGCGAGCGATGAGTTTCGCCGTGCTGCCTCGTCCAAGCCGGTGAGTGCGAATCGGTCGCACGGAAAGCAGGGGATCGCAGATGGGCCTTCCACAGGTTGTCTCGCGTGAGCAGTGGGTCGAGGCCCGCAGGCAGCTGCTGCTGCGGGAGAAGGAGCTGACTCGGGCGCGCGACGCGCTCAACGCCGACCGCCGCCGGTTGCCGATGGTCCGCATCGACAAGCCGTACGTCTTCGAGGCTGTCTCTTATA
>NZ_JAGSXH010000270.1 GCF_018283645.1 Actinocrinis puniceicyclus
CGCGTTGAGCACCACATCCACACCCTCGCCACCCGTCGCGGCCAGGAACGCCTCCCGGAAACCCAGATCACGCGACGAAGCAATCCGCTCGGCCGCCACACCCAGACCGCGCACCGCGTCCCACTTGGGCTTGCTCGCCGTGGCGAAGACCTCTAGGCCCCAGTGCCTGGCCAGCTGCACCGCGGCCATGCCGACGCCACCGGCGGCGGCGTGCACCAGCAGCCGCTCGCCGCGCTTGACGCCCGCCAGGTCGGACAGGCCGTAGTACGCGGTCATGTACACCAGGGGCACCGATGCCGCCTGCGCGAACGACCATTCGGCCGGGAACGGCACGATCATCGGCCGGTCGGTGATGCCGATGGAGCCGAACGGGTCCATCACCAGGCCCATGACCCGGTCGCCCGGCGCCAGGTCGGTGACACCCGGCCCGACTTCCAGGACCACGCCGGCCGCTTCGCTGCCCAGCGGCGCTTCGCCCGGGTACATGCCCAGCGCGATCAACACGTCGCGGAAGTTCAGGCCGGCGGCCCTAATCCCGACGCGCACCTCGCCGTCGCGCAGTGGCCGGTCCATGTCGGAGCGGACGATGGCCAGGCCTTCCAGCGAGCCTTTCCGTTCGGCCGACAGCCGCCACGCGCCGCCGGCCGGGGGTGCCGGGGCCCGGCCCAGCCGTGGCGCGAGTACTGCGCCCGCGCGCACCGCCAACTGGGTTTCGTCGAGGTCGAGCATGCTCGCCCAGTCGGGCGCGGCGCCGCCGTCGATGTCCACCAGCAGGAACCGGCCGGGGTGCTCGGACTGGGCGCTGCGCACCAGACCCCACACCGGCGCGAGCGCCAGGTCGGGTGACTCGTCGTCGACCGCGATGGCGTTGCGGGTCACCACGATCAGGCGCGTGTCGCTCAGCCGCTCGCCGGCCAGATATTCGCGCAACAAGGCCAGGGTGTGCTCGGTGGTCTCCCGCGCGGCCTCCGCCCGGTGCGCGCCAGGCTGCGCGCCGATGGCGACCAGCACCGCGTCAGGCACTGCGCCGCCGCCGGCCAGCGCCCGGTCGAGCGCGGCCAAGTCGGCGAACCGCTCGCCTGCAGCCATCTCGCCGACGTCGCCCAGCACGGCAAGCCGGGCGCTTCCCGACGATCGCTGTCCGGCCTCCGCGACAGTGACCCAGTCCAGCTGGTACAGCGAGTCTTGTTTGCCGCGCTGCTGCGCGGCTTCCAGTTGCGCCGGGTCGACCGGCCGTGTGGCCAGTGAGGTCACGGATACCACTGGTGCGCCGGATTCGTCGGCTACGTCGATCCGCATCGCCGCGTCGCCTGCCGGGCTGATTCGCACCCGGACCCGTGTGCTGCGGCCGTGGCCGATCCGCACGCCCGACCAGGAGAACGGCAGGTCGGCTGATGAGCCGAATTCCTTGTGCAGCAACCCGCCGTGCAGTACGGCGTCGAAGAGCGCCGGGTGTACGCCGTAGCCGTCGGCGTTGACTTGTTCGGGCAGCGCGACCTCGGCGTAGACCTCGTCGCCGTCGCGCCAGGCGGCGCGCAGTCCCTGGAACGCGGGCCCGTACTCGTAGCCCATGCCGAGAAGGCGCGGGTACAGTCCGTCGACGGTCACCGGCGTCGCGCCGGCTGGCGGCCACACGACGGGGAACGGCACCGGTGCCGGGGTTGCTGTGTCCGCGCCGAGCATGCCGTGCGCGTGGCGGACGACCTCGTGCTCGCCGTCTTCGCTGTGTGTCTCGGGGCGGGAGTAGATCGCTACTTCGCGGTTGCCGTCTTCGCCGGGCTCGCCGACCTTGACCTGTATCAGGCGCGCGGCGTTGTCGGTGAGGATCAGCGGCGTTTCCAGGACCAGTTCTTCGATCACCGGGCTGCCGACCCGCGTGCCGGCGGTCAGGGCCAGTTCGACCAGCGCGGTACCCGGCACGATCACCGTGCCCAACACCACATGGTCGGACACCCACGGCGCGCTCTCGCTCGACATGCGCCCGGTCAGCAGCCACTCGTCACGATCACCGACCTGCACGGCGCCGGCCAGCAGCGGATGCTCCAACCGGGAAAGACCCGCAGCGCCCGGATCACCCGCCGCAGCGCCCGGCGCAAGCCAGAACCGCTCCCGCTGGAACGCGTACGTAGGCAGGCCCACCCGCCGCGCACCCGTACCCGCATAGAACGCCGGCCAGTCCACCTCAACCCCAGCCACATGCGCCTGCGCCAAGAACCCCGCGAACGCCTCCCCCTCATCCCGCTTCGCACGCAACGCCGCCGC
>NZ_JAGSXH010000271.1 GCF_018283645.1 Actinocrinis puniceicyclus
GGCCTGGGCTTGGGGCGGTGTCGGCACGATCGCGACCGGGGCGGCCTGAGGTGCCGGTGCCGGTGCCGGTGCCGGTGCGGGAGCAGCGGCGGCGGGAGCCGGTGCCGGTGCGGGTGCCGGGGCAGGCGCTGAGCCCGGGGCGCCGATCACCGCGAGCGTGGTGCCCACCTCGACTGTCTCGTCCTCGCCGACGTTGATCGACACGACGACGCCGGCGGCGGGGGAGGGGATCTCGGTGTCGACCTTGTCGGTGGAGACTTCCAGCAGCGGCTCGTCCGCCTCCACCGAGTCGCCGACTGCCTTGAGCCAGCGGGTCACGGTTCCCTCGGTCACCGACTCGCCGAGCGCCGGGAGCACCACCGGAGTGCCGCTGACCTGGCCGGACTGTGCTGTAGGCGCAGGCGCAGGCGCAGGCGCAGGCGCAGGGGCGACCGGAGCGGGTTGCGGTGCGGGCGCGGCTTGCGGAGCCGGAGCGGGCGCCGGTGCCGCGGCGGCCTGCGGCGCGGCGGCGGGAGCCGGGGCCTCGCCCGGTCCGCCGATCACCGCCAGCTCCGCGCCGACCTCCACGGTCTCGTCTTCGCCGACCTTGATCGAGAGCACGACCCCGGCGGCGGGGGAGGGGATCTCGGTGTCGACCTTGTCGGTGGAGACTTCCAGCAGCGGCTCGTCGACCTCGACCCTCTCCCCTTCCTTCTTCAGCCACCGAGTGACGGTGCCCTCGGTGACCGATTCGCCGAGCGCGGGCATCGTTACTGATGTCGGCATGGGTGTTCTCTCCTACCTGACTGCCTGCGTTTTGAGTCTGCGGAAGGGGGATCAGTCGTGCACGTGCAGCGGCTTGCCGGCCAGGGCCATGTGCGCCTCGCCCAGCGCCTCGCCCTGCGTCGGGTGCGCGTGCACGAACTGCGCGACGTCGCCCGGCGTGGCGTCCCAGTTGTAGATCAGCTGCGCCTCGGCCACCAGCTCGCCGGCCCGGTCCGCGACGATGTGGATGCCGACCACGCGGTCGTCCTCGCCCGGCACGCCGGTGATCTGCACGAGCTTGACCTCACCCTGGGTCTTGAGGATCTTGCTCTTGCCGTTGCCCGCGAGGTTGTAGTTGAACGTCTTGACGTGGTCCGCGCCGTACCGCTCCTTGGCGATCGCCTCGGACACACCGCAGGAGGCGACCTCCGGGTTCGAGTACGTCACCCGGGGCACGCCGTCGTAGTCGATCGGGCGCGGGTTGAGACCGGCGATGTGCTCGGCGACGAGGATGCCCTCGCCGAAGCCGACGTGGGCGAGCTGGAGGGTGGGGATCAGGTCGCCGACCGCGTACACGCCCGGGACCGAGGTCTGGCAGTACTCGTTGACCTTGACGTAGCCGCGATCCATGACCACGCCGGCCTGCTCGTAGCCCAGGTTCGCGGACACCGGGCCGCGGCCGACCGCGACCAGAAGCAGCTCGGCCTCGAAGGTCTTTCCGTTCTCCGTCGAGACCCGCACGCCGGAGTCCCCGGAAGGAAGTGTCACCGTCTCCACCCCGGAGAACCGGTTGCCCAGCTCGAACTTGATGCCGCGGCGGCGGAACGCGCGCTCAAGCAGCTTCGAGTTGTTCTCGTCCTCCAGCGGCACCAGGTGCGCCAGCGCCTCGATGATGGTCACCTCGGCGCCGAAGGACTTCCACACCGAGGCGAACTCGCAGCCGATCACGCCGCCGCCGAGCACGATCACGGAGGCCGGCACCCGGTCCAGCTTGAGCGCGTGGTCGCTGCTGATGATCCGCTCGCCGTCGAGGTCGAGGCCCGGCAGCGACTTGGGCACCGAGCCGGTGGCGAGCACGACGTTGCGGCCGGTGTAGGTCTCGCCGTTCACGGTCACCTGGTCGGGGGCGCTGAGCACGCCCTCGCCGGCGATGAAGGTGATCTTGCGCGCCTTCACGATGCCCTGCAGGCCCTTGTACAGCTGGCCGACCACACCGTCCTTGTAGCTGTTGACCCCGGTCATGTCGATGCCGTTGAGCTGGCTCTGCACACCGAAGGACGCGCCCTCGCGGGCCAGGTCGGCGACCTCGGCCGCGTGCAGGAGCGCCTTGGTGGGGATGCATCCGCGGTGCAGGCAGGTGCCGCCCACCTCGGCCTTCTCGATCAGGGCCACCCTCAGGCCCAGGTCGGCGGCGCGGAAGGCGCAGGCGTAACCGCCGGACCCGCCGCCGAGGATCACTAGGTCGAACACATTCCCGGCGTCAGCCACTTGTCGTCTCCTCGCGTCTTCACG
>NZ_JAGSXH010000272.1 GCF_018283645.1 Actinocrinis puniceicyclus
TAAGAGACAGACCTTCGGTGACTCAACATCGCTGGCGGAGCAGTCCCGCTCATCAGCGTTCTGAGCCAGGCTCTCTGTCACGCGGCATCACGCCCCCGCCGCCTACGCCGGGCCTTAGCGTCCTGATACGCGGGATCGTCCGCCAGCGCCTCACGCGAGAGCTGGCGGTTTTGTTCGCTCAACGCGCGCACCTGGGCCGCGAACTGCGCCTCGATCAACGAGCGATAGCCGGACCCGGCATAGTCCCAATCCCGCGTGATCACCGCGTCAACGGGCAACGGCGCACGCTGCCCGCCGCCCGCCTCTTTCGCCGCGTAATCGGCCCGAGCGTCCACCAGCGCCCCGCGCGTAACCGAGTACACCCGTGACTTAATGCAGAAATGACCGCCGTAGCCGCACTGATGCGCCCACGAGCGCAGGCGCAGCCCCTCATACTGCGGCAGCACGCCCAGCCGCCACGCCGCCGATATCAGAGCACGGGCATGCTCGGAGACGGGAAGATCCTCAAGCGGCACACGCAGCCCGGTTCCGCCGCAGCGCGGACACACACCCATCAGACCGGAGCCCTTGCAGTCCCGGCACACAATCGGCCGATCCAGCGTGCCCACGCACTCAGCGGCCTTGGTGGAGTACTTCGCCACATACCCCGCCACCTGATCATCCGACAACACACGATCCCCGACACTCGCGCGAATCGGCTTCGCGTCGAACTGATCACCGAACACCAGTTCCCGCAGCTCGCCGAACTCGTCCGGATACGCCACCCGCACCCGCGCCGCCGACGAGCCAAGCGCCTCGATCAACATCTCTTCCGTCGCCCAGGGTGGAGGCTCAGACTCCGGGCCGCTCGCACCGTCCAGACGCACCGCCGCGTGAAAATGCACCAGGCCGCGCCGCTGATACTCCGCCACCTTCACGAACGAGACCCGCACCGCCGCCGCGAACTCCCTCTTGCTCAGGCCACTGACACCGGGGAGGGTCACCCGCCGCACGTCATCGGTGAACCGGTGCCACAACCTGCCCGCATGAGCGTTGAACAGCACCGCCCCCGCATAGTCGAAGCACTCGGCACACGGCGGCGTACCCAACGCCGGATCATCCTCGCCATGCCGGGCCAGGCATGAGATATCAACCCCGTGCGGGCACAGTTCGCCGCCGCGCCGGGCACGACACGGCAACACCTTTCCATCATTCTCGACCCTGGTGTGCACCGGGCCGAACGACGGAGCCGTCAGGGTCATGAACACCCGAGGATGCTTGCGCACGCTCTGCGGCACCCCCTTGCCCCCCACCAGCCCGGCCAACACGAGGTGGAAGGTGTCGCCCTGATACCACCAGGAGCAGAACACGCACCGCGAGGAGCGCCGATTCCCGCACGGCAGCATCAACCGATTGAACGGCTGACCGGCCGAGGAGAACACGTGCAGCACCTCACCCGTCGCCGCGTCACTGGTGACCGTGCGGCCCGTGAGGTACACCGGGTTCTCACACCCGCCGATCTTGACCAGGCGCTCAAACCAGCGCCGGAAATCCGGGTGCGCCATCAACGCCTGCTGCACCCGGAAGAACTCGTCATCGCTACCCATGATCGACCCCCGTTCTATCTTGTACTACAAGTCGAACTACATATCGAAGGTAACACGACTTGTGCTACAAGTAGAGGGACTTTTGGACGGCCAGAGAGAAGGCGCAGCATGACGACCCCGCCGGGCGACAGCACGCAAGCAGACGGCCCGCTGTGGCGCACGATCGCGGACCTGACCCGCAGCGAGATCCTGTCCGGGCACTACCCACCCGGAGCCCCACTGCCCGGAGAGACCGCACTGGCCGAGCGCTACCACACCAGCCGACCCACCGTGCGCCGCGCCATCGCCGAACTCCAGGGCGAAGGACTGGTCAGCGCCTCACAGGGACGCGGCACCTACGTACGTGCCCGCCCCGACCGCCGCGCCGTCGTCATCGGCGGAAGTAAGCATGTTGATCTACTCGGCGAACCGTTCGCCGCACTCAAGGCCGGATGGCGACCCGAGACCCACCCCGGCTACGCGTTCTGGCACACCGACGCCATCGTCACCCAGGCCATGCGCGAACACGCAGAAGCCCTGCGCATCCCCACCGGCGAGATGATCCTTCTCCGGTTCCAGTACTGGCGGCACCACGAGAATCAACACGTGATCTCCGTGACCTCCGCCACCCCCGCCCACCTGATCGGCAACCCGAAGCCCGGACCGGCACAGGGCTACACCTTCCATC
>NZ_JAGSXH010000273.1 GCF_018283645.1 Actinocrinis puniceicyclus
GGGCCGGGTGGCTCGCGACAGTCGTGCCTTCAGCGAACATGCCGGGGCGTGGAGCGCGGTCATCGTCGCGATCATCGCGGCGGTGGGTAGCGTGGCAGCGGCCTTAGTCACTTCGTCGCCGTCGGTGTCCGTCAGCGCGTCCGCCAAAGCCCCCGTCACGATCGTGGAAGCGCCCGGCGGGCGCGATCCGCTCGCTGCCGCTTCCGTGCCGGCCGCGAACTTCGCGACCACGGCCGCGCCGTCGCCCACCCGGTCGGCGCCTACGGGCCACTGGATCGTCCAACTCGCCTCGGTTCCCCACTCCGACGGTGTCGCGGCGCGCGACCAACAGCTGCAACAGGTCCAGACGACCTTCGCGCAGGCGCAGTGGCTCGAAAGCGACGACTACGGCGCGCTCCTGCCCGGGTTCTGGGTGATCTACGTGGACGGTCCGTTCCACGACGGCGCGGCTGCCTACGAGTACTGCCTCGTACACGGCAGATCAGCCGAAAGAGACTGTCTGGGCAGGTATCTGAGTAACGATCCGGCGGACCACGGCCTCCAGTGCGCGTGGTCGGGCACTGCCAATCCGCCCGCCGTGTGCTACGCGAAATCGAACTCTTGAACAGGCGCTCAGCACGCGTCTGCTCTCGCCGACCGGAAAGCCTGACGGCGCGCGGACACTGCTCCGCCTTGCGATGTACGCGCGCCGCAGACTTACTTCGCGAAGTGATTTAACTCGTGGTCGCGGCGGGAAGTCAAGAGGGTCGGCGGCCTGTAACCGGTTCCGGAACCGGTTACAGGCCGCCGACGGCGCGCTGACGAGTGGCGGTCGTCAAAAACACGGCGCGGCGCGGCGTTTCCGTGCGACCCGCTTCGGTGCATCGCGCGGCGGTGCGCCATCGCGGACGTTGACAGAACCGGGTCGGGGCGTAAACATCTCCCAGCGGAGAGCGCTCTCCAATCGGTCGTGCGAAACAACGGCCGCGCCGGAGGGCCCGCTCCGGTCTCGTGGCCTCTTTCCCGCCTGGAGGGTCGATGCGAAACGTTCCGACGCGCACGCACCCCGCGCTACGCGGACTGGCGCACCACCAGGGTCGGCTCGAAGATCACCGAGGTCGGCTTGCTGTCCGGGTCGTCGATGCGGCCCAGCAGCAGGTGGGCCATCTCGGCCGCCATGTCCTCAAGCGGCTGGCGGATCGTGGTCAGCGGCGGACGGCTCATCAGCGCCGCGTTGCTGTCGTCGAACCCGACGACGGCGACGTCGTCGGGCACCCGCCGACCGGCGTCGTGCAGCGCAAGCACCGCGCCGAGCGCCATCAGGTCGTTGGCCACGAACACCCCGTCCACATCCGGGTACTCCTCCAGCAGTTGGAGCATCGCGCGCTCGCCGGTCTCCTGCGTGAAGTTGCCCTCGACCGACGGGACGTACGCGTGTCCGTGCCGCGCCAGCGCGTCCCGGAAGCCGCTGAGGCGGTCCTGGCTGGCCGGCATGTCCAGCGGCCCGGAAATGGTCGCGACCCGCCGGCACCCCCGCGCGATCAGGTGCTCCGCGGCCAGCTTCGCCCCGGCGCTCTGCGCGGCGTCCACGTAGCTGATCGGCAGCGGCGTGACCGGCCGCTGCGAGAGCACCGCGGGCAGCCCGGCATCGGTGAGCAGCCGCGGCAGCGGATCGTCCACGTTCGAGGAGATCAGGATGACCCCGTCCACGTGGCCCTGCTTGAGATACCCGAGCAGCTGTGTGCGCGCCGCGTCGTTCTCCGCGAGCATCAGCACCATCGTCACCCCGCGCGGCCGCAGCACCCCCATGATCCCGCTCACCAGCCGCCCGAAGAACGGGTCGGTGAAGATCCGGCCGAGGAACGGGTCGTCGAAGGTGCGGTGCTCGGCCTCGGAGACCACCAGGGCCACCGAGTTCGTGCGGCGCGTCACCAAGGACCTTGCCGCCTGGTTCGGCACGTAGCCGGTCTGCTCCACCGCGGCGCGGACGATCTCCTGCAGTTGCGGGTCCACGTTGCGGATGCCGTTGATGACCCGCGAGACGGTCGCGCGGGACACCCCGGCGACCTTCGCGACGTGTTCCAGCGTCGGAGTGCCACCGGGAGCGGGGCGGTCTTTGCTCATGGGGACATTTTTGCATACCGGACTGGAGAGCGCTCTCCGTTGCGTAACGCAGAGGGCGCCGTCCACGATGCCGCCGTACGGCTACTCGCTCTACGAG
>NZ_JAGSXH010000274.1 GCF_018283645.1 Actinocrinis puniceicyclus
TGGTGCTGAAGTTGATCGCGTCCATCGCGCCCGCGCCGTCCGCGCGCCGATCCGTCTCACTGTTGCCGTAGTCGAAACAGCAACCGCCGTTCACATGCGTACCCGACGTCACCATGTACGCACCCTGCGGCGCACTGCCCAGCGGCATCCCGGACGACGAACCGTTGTGCCAGTAACTGTTACCGGGGTTGATGTACAGCGAGTAGACCTTACCGCCGGAAACGGTCAGGGACTCCCTGTTCGCGGTCGACGGCGAGTCATGCCCGCCGGCACCGCCAGAACCCTGATAGGCCACGCTGTTGCCGTGCCCGGACTGGTCGTACACGACCGTGATCACACACGACGTCCCCGCGCAGAACGAGTCCTGCGCAGCCGCGTTCGCGACGCCGCCCGCGGCCACGACGCCGATGTCCATCGTCGTGTTGTCCGAGGAACGGCGCACCTGGTACAGCGGACCGCTGTACGCCGCGTACAAGGCACGCACCGTGCTGTGCGCGGCCACGCACGGCGTACCACCGGCCGCATAGATGTCACACGGTTCCGAGGTGGCGGCATGTGCCGGGCCGCCGGTCGCCGCCGCGCCGAACAGTCCGCCGAGCACGACCGCTGCGGCGGCACCGACGCGCACCAGCGCATGGCTCATGCGGGCCGGCCACGATCTACGTGACCGGTCGCGCGTTACCAGTGCGCCGCGCGGACTACGTGTGCTTGCGCTGTCTTCCATGCTGTCTCCCTGCTCCACATCGAGCACGAATCGCTGTTGTTAGCGCTCACAAGCCGCCTCGGCGAGTTGCGGTCCGCGGTGGCCCGACTTGAGAGTTTTTCGAAAACCAGACGGTGCACCAGCCTCAGTCCGCTGTCAAGGTCGGCGGGCGGCGGCGAGCCCGGCTTGCGCGGCATACGTGTTGAAGCGACAGAGACACGCACGTGGGCGCCGCGCGCTGATCGCACGCGACCTGCTGACAGACCCCTGATCTGCGTTGCCTCCTGCTGCGCCGGCACGGCTGATCCCGCGAACGTTCGACGCCGGAAAGGCACTTTCGAACACCACGCCTGGTTTCACGGCGCTCGCACGGCGATCGCGGGCGTGTCACGGGGGTCGTTCGGCGGCCCCCGGGGCGGGTTTCCGGTCGAGGGACACGAAAGTTTCGCAGCCTGTTCGGCGAACTTCCGGTACCCGGCGCCGCGCCGACGACGGTCGCGCCGCTGTTCAAAGCGCGCGACCGCCGCCGCGGCCACGAGACAGGTTCGCGGCGGCGCCCGGCACGGCGCGGCAGGCCGTTGCGGGCGGACCGCGGGGCTCTGCACACTGCGCGTGTCGTAGGCCGTCGGCCGCGTCCGTCACCGCGGCCTGTGCGCAACGTGATCGGCAACACGTGCGCGAGCACCAGGACGCCCTCGCTTCCCAGGCAGGGCGCCCTGCGGCGACACAATTTGTTAGCGCTAACACTGGAGGCTTCGATGCTCTCTCTCCGAAGGCGCGCGGCGGTGGCGATCGTCGCGTCCGCGGGGCTCGTCACCGCCGGCGGCGCGCTCGCCGCCATCGGCGCACAAGCCCAGGCGGCCACCGCCGGCTGTTCGGTTTCTTACACGGTCAGCTCGCAGTGGCCCGGCGGATTCGGCGCCAACGTGACCATCACCAATCTGGGCAGCTCGCTCAGCAGCTGGACCCTGACCTGGTCCTTCGGCGCCGGGCAGAGCATCACCCAGCTGTGGAACGGCACCTACACCCAGTCCGGGTCCAACGTGTCCGTCACCAACGTGTCCTACAACGGCTCCATCCCGAGCGGGGGCAACACCAGCTTCGGGTTCAACGGCTCGTGGAACGGCAGCAACCCGGTCCCGAGTTCGTTCAGCCTGAACGGGGTCGCCTGCACCGGCGGAGTGACCACCTCGCCGTCGTCGAGCCCGAGCAACTCGCCGTCCTCATCGCCGTCCTCGTCCCCGTCCGCATCGCCGTCGTCATCGCCGACCCAGCCGGCCGGACAGGGTCCGTGTGACATCTTCGCCGCGGGCGGCACGCCGTGCGTCGCGGCGCACTCCACCACCCGGGCGCTGTACGCCGCGTACAACGGCCCGCTGTACCAGGTGCGGCGTTCCTCGGACAACTCGACCAGGGACATCGGCGTGGTCAGCGCCGGCGGTGTCGCCAACGCGGCCGCGCAGGACTCGTTCTGCTCGG
>NZ_JAGSXH010000275.1 GCF_018283645.1 Actinocrinis puniceicyclus
TGGACACCAGAAAGGTGCACCCGTTCCCTGTATGGACATGATCTAGGCAATCACATCCTTGCAGGCCGGGCGCACCTTTCGCATCTCAGCGGGCTGCATTACGAACTACGTCACGAATAGCCAGGGTCAGTGCCCATCGCGCTACCGGACTCGGAGCGCGGCGCGAAGTTCCCGGCCCAACCGTCTGACATCGCCCCGCTCCCGCGGCTCAGCTGACAACGCACGGATAAGCGCCGCCGACGCCCGGTCAGGAACAACCGGATTCAACGCTGACGCGCTCACCTGTGGTCCCGTTGCCAGCGGAGGACTGCCGGTGATCAGGAAGAAGACGATCTCGGCCAGCGCACGCACATCCTCGGCGCCATCCCCGGTCGACTGCCCGGCGGCGGAATCGGTTGCCCGGCCAAGATCGCGTAGGTGCAGGCGGCCCCGGCGATCGATCAGGATCGCTCCCGGGTGGAGCGCTCGGTGCGCCAGCCCGGCGTCATGCAGCGCCCCCAAAGCAGTGCACAGCGTCTCCAAACCGGTGAACAGCACTCTTACGACGGCAGCGGAGCGGCCGCGGTCGGCGAAGAAGTCGTCTATCGACGTCACCGATGGCAGCCCGGTGACAAGCGCGACATCGGTCGGGGTTGCCTCGACTGCCAGCACACTAGGCAAACCGGTCAGCGCGGGGAGACGATCGACAAGGACGGCAGCCTCATCGACTACCGCCCTGCGCCACAAGGCGCCCTCGGCCGAGGAAGCGTGCGCGGAAACCCGACGCAGCCACACATGACCGCCCTCCCCGTCCTCACGGTAGGCGTGGCCCTGACACCGGACAGCGCCACCGTCATGCGACCACTGCTCGACGAGGCTGCCCTCAATCCGGTCCGGTACCTTGCCGTTCCTGCTTCTCGCCGCGTATTCGGGTAAGGCGCACAGTCGATAGCGTTCGCCGCCGACAGCTACGATCTCCTCCGCCCGCACCGGGACGGGAGCACGGACGGCGCTGGAATCGTCCTGCAGCGGTTCGGGGCGCCTACGGTCCACCTCAATCCACGCCTCATGCTCAGCCTTGAGAGCGCGCAGCGTAGCCACAGGGTAAAGCCTCGGGCCGAAAGGCAGTTTATCGATCATCCTGTGGTCAGACGGGCACAGCAGAATGAGATTGTCCACCCCGTCGATCTCGCTCGGCCGGGGTTCACCGCCGCGTGGCCCACCGGGCTTCTGCGCCACGATGTGCGCCATCTCTGCGATGTGCGAGCCTTCCCGGCCATCGCTCTCCAGGATCAAGGAACGATGGCAGATGGCGCAGGTGCTGCCCGCCGCCCGAAACAGATCCTCCTTCGTGCGCGCGGAAATCGACATGCGCAGCATGCTATCCATGATCACCGGGGTGAAGATGGCTTCTGATTCACCTGGCCCTACTGCGCTTCCTGTGAATTAGCTGTACTGAGTCCAGGTCGAAGTAGCGGCCACGCACAGCATCCATGGGTGTGTGGCGGACAGTTGATGCACGGCCCCGGACCGGAAGTGTCGGCGCCATGCCCGAAAGTCATCCCGCCGACTTCAACGGTGGAGATTCGTTGCCGCATGCCGATCACCAACGCCTGCGCCGGCAAGGCGAGCGCCTGTTCGAATTCCTCGCGCGCTTCCGCCTCGCCGAGACGCACCTCGTGCGCGAGAAGGTTGGTCGGCGGGTCACCCGTCGAGATCCCCGTATTTGGTGTCACAATACCTCCGCCTTGACTGCCCAGAGGAGCGATATCGGGATGTCCTGTGGAGCGTGCCAGGTTTTTGATGATCTGAGCGGATGGAAGCGTCCGGGACAGACACCTGTCAGATTCATGTTTGTGGTGGCAATGACTCTCGTTTAGGCCGTGACCATGGTTCCAGGAGTCGATTCTCAAGCTTTTCAATGCGCCGCTCCACCGACGGATGGGTGGCCAGCATCCGGCCGCGCCGGCTCTGGTGCCGAAGTGGCGCCTCGCTGTCGGTATCGCGAAGCTGGTAGAAGAACTTCAGCAGTCCAGGCCCATAGCCCAGGCGTGTTGCCCGACGTTGAAGATGAGGATGTCGGCGGCATCGATGCTGGGGCCGCATGGTGACGGAAACGCCCTGCCCGGGGTCAGCCGGGCAGGGCGTTGGTGCTCACGGTGTCGGTGGGATCGTCAGT
>NZ_JAGSXH010000276.1 GCF_018283645.1 Actinocrinis puniceicyclus
GCTGTCGCCCACGAGGCCTCCTCGGCGTGCGCGATGAGAGATGCGTACAGCTTCCTTGGGAATTATCCTACACAGGTCTGTCTGATGCGTAGAGGATCGTTCCCGAGCCATGCGTGAGCCGCCGAGGTGCACGGTCGGTGCGCAGCTGGTGCGACGACTGGCGCCTGCCCTGGCTTCGTCGAATGACGACGGCTGTCGACGGGTGTTCTTGCCGAATACGTGCCCAAGCTCCGCGGTCTGGAGGCGAAGAAGCTGGTCAGAGGCTTGTGTGAGTAGGTCTGTAAATCCGTCGCGAAAGCTACGAAGGTTCGAATCCTTCACCTGCCACAACAGCACAAAGAGGCCCCTGACCAGCACACACGCTGGCAGGGGCCTCTTCGTAAGTGGTCTGTGATTCGCCGTCAGTGCACGTGGTTTACCGCTCGATCTGGCACGCAGATGGCACGGCGTGCGTAAGTATCGTCCAGAACCTGCAGCGCGCCTCTGTAACTTCTGCCGTTAGAAACCTACACTCATGGCGTGTAGGTTTCCGGTGTAAACCTACAGTTTAGGGTGTAGGTTTGCGTCAAGGGAGGGATCATGACTGGCAACCAGGATAGCTCGTCAAAGCGCGCGAAGGTCTCCGACGTCTCGCGAGAACTAGGCCTTTCCCCTTCTCGGGTGCGTCAACTCGCGGACGAGAATGTGATTCCGTCAACGCGCACCGAGGGTGGTCATCGTCTGTTCGACATGTCCGCCGTACGTGCTGCCATGGCGCGGCGTGCTCTCGTGAGACAGCCTTCGATCATTGAAGCGTTGGGGGAACCGGACTGGCATCGCGAGCTGACGTTGCTTGGGCTTGCCGAGCATGAGGTCTGGCTCAGGGTTGTAAGTGATCTTAGTATCGACACGACGAGTGCTGCTGGCAAGATCATGGCATATGCGTTTAGCGAAATGCTAAATAACGCAATTGACCACTCGGAAAGCGAAACCGTCGCTATCTCATGGTGGAAAAATGAGGACCTGTGGTGCTTCGAGATCTCTGATCAAGGGATAGGAGCCTACATTAAGCTCCTAACTGTCTTGAAACTGGGAAGCGAATTCGAGGCCGTACAGGAGCTATCCAAGGGAAAGAGAACCACAGATCCCGCCCGGCATACTGGAGAAGGCATCTTCTTCACCTCGAAGATGGTTGATATTTTCCAGCTTGTATCGTCAGGGGTTAGGTGGACCGTGGACAATATCCGCGATGATACTGCTCTAGGGGAAGCTCCGGGTTCGTCAGGCACCATCGTGGTTTGCCAGATCGATCCCCACACAACCCGGCAGGTTGCCGATGTATTTAAGCAGTTTACGGAAGACTATGCCTTTGTTCGGACGCGGCCGACTGTGAAGCTTTTTGAAATCGGGACCACATTTGTGTCGCGAAGTGAAGCGCGAAGGTTGCTTGATGGGCTTGCAGCTGGATTCGATGTAGTGGAAGTCGACTTCAATAGAGTTACTGATGTCGGCCAGGGCTTCGTTGATGAGCTTCTTCGTGTTTGGCCAGCCACACACCCCGGCAAGAAAGTAATCCCAATTAACATGAATCCGGCAGTAGAATTCATGGTTAAGCGGGGGCTTCGCCGCACAGACGACATCAAACCTTTTAGCTAGTAATCTTCATTTGCGCCGATTCACCTGGAACGCTCACAGATCAGCCACAGATCGAACCTGGCCCCAGCAGTCAGTATCAGTGCTGCTTGAGTATTTCTATGGATGCCAAGATGTCGCGTGTAGGGCAGCTGTTAATCACATTCAAGGTAGGCGCTTGGGAGGTACTAGGGCCAACAGCTAACCCCGTCCGGCGCTGGATTAGCCTGGTCGCCTGCTCAATTGCAGTGCTCTTTCTCGCGACTGTGCCAATCATGATATTAGCCTCGATCCGTCAGGTGTAGCTGTTTCCTGATTCACCCCGTGGTCTGCCCGGTATGTCCCTTCGGGTGGTGGGACGGGCCGTCGCGTGTCGCTGCGGGCTGCGCCGGTTTCCACGGGGCCGGGTAGGGCTCGGTGTCCTTTCCGTGCTCGTCGGGGCGGGTTTCGGCTGGTCAGCCGGGTGCCGGTAGC
>NZ_JAGSXH010000277.1 GCF_018283645.1 Actinocrinis puniceicyclus
CCCGGGCGCAGCATCCGCCCGCGCCGCGCGGGAGAGCGCATCGAGCAGGGAAAGCGGCCTGGCCTTGGGGGTCGTTGCGGCGCGGCACCGGTTTCCGCCTCGAGCGGCCGAGAGTTCGTGGTACCACAGTGAGCAATCCCCGGGCGAGGTTCTTGAGCGACTCGATGCCCCGGGGTTTCGCGCCGAGAACCGCAAGACCCAGGAGTATCGTCTGCGCGGCGCCGGCAAGATCCTCGCCTGGCTCGCCGCTTTCCCGGGAGAAAGCTGGCAACAGCGGTGGCAGGCCAGCGGCCAGGAGGAACACTCGGGCCGGCAGTGGGCGCGGGGGCCGGGCGAGTGGCTCACCGGGCGGGGTGAGAGCGCGAACCAGAACGTGTTGGGCGCCGGGTTGTTCATCCTGGTCTGCGCGGATGTCATCCGCCCGGGCACGGCATGGCTGATCAGTAGGGGCTCGCGGCAGCTGACCGCCGGGATGCTCCAGTACCGGGACTTCGAGGGCTTCGCGCGGCTCGAGCGGGTCATCGCCGCCGATCCGGCGATCACCGTGGCCAACGCCCAGCCGGCCATGGCGCGCATCGCGGTCATCCTGGCGAGCAAGGGCGGGCGTCTTGCGGATATCACGGTGGGTGACTGCGTCGAGTTCTACGACGTCCACTCCCGCCTGCGCCCGCAGGGAGCACCCGGCAAGACGCTGTTCTACCTGCTGCTGCACCGCCTGGGGATTTTCGCCCCGCACGCCCCTGCCACGCTGCGGGCCCTGTGCGGGCGGGCCGCGGGACAGCTGTCGGCCGGTGAGCTCGTCGCACGCTACCGGCTGCGGCGCGGCCCGATCCGCGACCTGATCATCGACTACCTGGACGAACGCCGGCCCGCGATCGACTACAGCACCCTGACCAACCTGGCGCAGGTGTTGGCGGGATTGTTCTGGGCCGATCTGGAAAACCACCACCCCGGCATCGATTCGCTGCACCTGGCCCCCGAGGCCGCCATCGGCTGGAAGGAACGCCTCACAACCAAGACCCGCGTGATCACCGAGCCCGCCACCGGCAAACGGATCACGGTGTTGAGCCCGCGCACCTCGAGCGCGGGCGTGCTGGCCACGGTACGTGCCTTCTACCTCGACATCGCCCAGTGGGCGCTGGAGGAACCAGCCCGGTGGGGCCCGTGGGCCGCGCCGTGTCCGATAAAAGAGACCGAACTGGCCATCAAGAAGGAGAAGCAAGCGGTCAAGGCCCGCATGGACCAGCGCACCCGAGAACGCCTGCCGGTCCTGCCCACCCTCATCCGCACCGCCAACGACCTGCGCAAGGCCGCCGCCGAACGCCTCGCCGCCGCCGAGGCGGCGCAGCCGGGAGACACGTTCACCGCCGCCGGCGCGCAGTGGTTCAAACCGGTCATGTACCGCACCGCCAACGCCAAGGTCTGGGCCCACGACCCGGCCACCGGCACCCGCCGGGACCTGACGCTGGAAGAAAGCGACGCGTTCTGGGCCTGGGCCGCGATCGAAGTCCTGAGCAGGACCGGGGTCAGGATCGAGGAACTACTCGAGCTCACCCACCAGGCCGTCAGCTCCTACCGGCTGCCCTCCACCGGTGAGATCGTGCCGCTGTTGCAGATCGCCCCGTCCAAGACCGACACCGAACGGCTCCTGCTGGTCGACCCGCAGCTGGCGGACGTGCTCTCCGCGATCGTGTGCCGCATCCGCGCACCCAACGGAGCCGTCCCGCTCGTGCCCGCCTACGACTACTCGGAGAAGACATGGATCGCGCCGATGGGCCTGCTGTTCCAACGCACCATCGGTGGCGAGGGACACGCGTTGCACCCGCATGCGATCTACCAGATGTTCGCCCGCACGCTCGGCGCGAGCGGCCTGAACGACAGCGCCGGGCTGCCGCTGCACTTCACGCCGCACGACTTCCGAAGAATGTTCGTCACCGACGCGATCCTCAACGGCCTGCCCCCGCACATAGCCCAGATCATTTGCGGTCACACCAATATTTCCACGACCATGGGTTACAAGGCTGTTTACCCGACCGAAGCGATCGATGCGCATCGGGCGTTCATCACCCGCCGCCGGGCCACAC
>NZ_JAGSXH010000278.1 GCF_018283645.1 Actinocrinis puniceicyclus
AGATGTGTACAAGAGACAGCCCCAGCCCCAGCCGACACCTGCGCCGGCGGTCCGGCACGGTGCGCCACGTTACCGCTGTCCGGTACTGCGTTGTCAGGCAAAGTGATCCCAGCCCTGGCTGCCGCTCCACGCCTTGCCTGCCACGGTGACGCGCGGCGCGGCCTGGTCGTCGGAACGCTTGGTCACCGTGCCGACCACCGTCCAGCCCTGCGGTACATCGTCCGCCGGATAACACGCGGCCAGCGCGTGATCCTCCCCGCCCGTGAGGATCCAGCCCAACGGATCGAGCCCGAGGCGCTCGGCGGCGGCACGCAGCTGCGCGGGGATCTCGAAGGCCGCGGGCTCCAGGTCGATGCCGACGTCGCTCTCGCGGGCGATGTGGCCGAGGTCCGCGAGCAGGCCGTCGCTCACGTCGATCATCGCGCTCGCCCCGGCCCGCGCCGCGGCCGGGCCCTGCGCGTAGGGCGGCTGTGGCGCCCGGTGCCGGTCCAGCGCCTTGCACGGTTCGTCCAGGCCGCGGGCGAGAAGTTCGTGCCCGCACGCGGACCAGCCCAGTTCTCCGGCGATCGCGACCCGGTCCCCCGGATGGGCGCCCGCGCGGGTAACCGGTGCGCGTCCGTGCAGGTCGCCGAGCGCGGTGGCCGCGATCACGATCGTCTCGCCGCGGGTGGTGTCCCCGCCCGCCACCGAGGCGCCGACCAGCGCGCACTCGTCCGCCAGCCCGGCGGCCAGCTGCCGGGCCCAGGACACCGGGAGCCGGGCCGGGGCGGCAAGGCCGACCAGCAGCGCGGTGGGCACCGCGCCCATCGCGGCGATGTCGGCCAGGTTCTGCGCGGCGGCTTTGCGGCCGACCTGGTAGGCCGTGGACCAGTCGGTCCGGAAGTGGCGGCCCTCGAGCAACAGGTCGGTGGACGCGACCACGCGGCCGTCCGGGGCGCGGATCACGGCCGCGTCGTCCCCGGGCCCGAGCAGCACCGCCGGGCCTTGCGCGGCGCCGCGGGCGATCCGGTCGATCAGCCCGAACTCGCCGACCTCGCCCAGGGTCTCATCGCCGCTCCCACCAGCACTCCCGCCGCTCTCGTCGGCCCGCCGATCGCTCACGCCGCAAGCGTACGGCCCCGCGCGGGCGGTGACGCACCGCCGCCCCCTTGCGCCGGAGAGGTATCAGGCAGGTAACGTTTCGCCGTCGCATAGTTCTAATTGACTACTCTCACTAGTCCAACCGGATAAGGGCAGGGAGGACCGCATGGTGCAGGCGTACATCCTCATCCAGACCGAGGTCGGCCGGGCGGCCGCGGTCGCTCAGAAGATCGCGGGACTGCCCGGGGTCACCAACTCCGAGGACGTGACCGGGCCGTACGATGTGATCGTGCGCGCAGAGGCGGAGACGATGGACGACCTGGGCAAGCTCGTGGTCGCCCGAGTCCAGAGCATCGACGGCATCACCCGTACCCTGACCTGTCCGGTGGTGCGTCTCTGAGGTGCTGTTCGCGCGAGTTCCAGGTGCGCTCCAGGCTGCCGCCGCGCTCGGCGTCACGGCCCTGACCGGCGGCGCCGTCTGGTTGCTGTTCCACTCCGGCGACGCCGTGGCGCTCGCCGCGCCCGCGCCGGTCTCCGCGAGCGGCCAGGCCGCGTGTGCCGCGCTGACCAAGGCCGCGCCGCAGACCGTGGACGACGAGAAGCGGCGCCGCACTGACCCGGTCTCGCCGCTGACCGCGGCCTGGGGAGACCCGGCCATCACGTTGCGCTGCGGGGTGCCGCAGCCACAGATCCTGCGCCCGGACTCCAAGGACTACGACCCGACCGCCGAGGAGGCGTATCTCAACGGGGTCGCCTGGCTGATCGAGAAACTCCCCGGCGGCGGCTACCGCTTCACCGCGGCCCAGCGCGCCGTCTACATCGAGGTCGACGTGCCCTCCGCGTACAGCCCGCAGACGAACGCCCTGATCGACCTCTCGGCCGCCGTCATCCGGTCCGTGGCCCGCGCCGACGGGAAGTCCGGGCCTGACACCGCGCCGGCCGCCGGAGCGACCTCGCCCACCCCCTCGCCCCGGTAACGCCTCCGG
>NZ_JAGSXH010000279.1 GCF_018283645.1 Actinocrinis puniceicyclus
TGTGTATAAGAGACAGCCCCCGCCCAGGCGCCCTCCTCCACCGAGACGCTGCGGCAGGCGATCCTGCACTACCGGGTGATGTTCAACGACCTGCTCGGACGCCAGGCCGCCGACAGCGCGCACGCCGCCGGACGCTGACCGACCGAAGGAGAAAAGATGAAGACGAGCGAGAACGACCGCGGCGGACCGCGGCGCACCGGCTTCGCCGGCGAAACCGGCCCTTACCGGGCGGGCTATGAGGACGCTGCGATCACTGACCAGTACGCCGCCGACGAGGACGCCCCGGCACAGGACGATCCGCGCGCCGGGACGATGTCCACCGCGCAGGCGCCCGCCATGCTCCCGGACGCGGTCCTCGGCAGCGACCGCGACACGGCCCACGGCACACCCGCGCACCCGCAGGACCCGCACGATCCGCAGGACCCGGTGAACCGGCACGCGTTCTCGGACTCAGACGACACCGACGCCGCCCCGGGCGATCATGCGGCCGCGGCCGCGGGCGGCGAGCAGTACGCGACACCGCACGACGACGCGTACACGACACCCGACGAAACCGAGCAACCCGGGGGCACCGATGTGCCGCCGGCCGGCGGGAACGTGGGCATCGGGATGTCCGGGTCCGGGACCTTCGCGGTGGACTCGCAGCCCTACGAAACGCACACCCCCGCCGCATCGCAGGGCCAGGGCACCCTCACCGACGAACCCGGGCCGGTACTGGCCCGGCAGACCGCCGACGACCTGCGCGAGCGCTGGCGCGGCATCCAGGCGGAGTTCATCGACGACCCGGGCCGCGCCGTCGAGGACGCCGACCGCCTGGTCACCGACGCGGCCCGCGCCTTCACCACGCAGCTGGAAGAGCGCCGCCACACCCTGACCTCGGCCTGGCAGCAGGACGGCAACAAGGAGACCGAGCAACTGCGGCTGACGATGCGCCACTACCGCGCGCTGGTCGACCAGATCCTGCACAGCTGACGACGCGGCCGTACGTGAGCGCCGCCGTGGCCAGGCCACGGCGGCGCTCACGCGTCGAGGGCTGCGGCTCACACGATCGCGAGCGTGTTGTCCATGCCGAGGCTCACCGTCATGGACGTGCGCGCCCCGAAGTACTCGATCTTCAACGCGGTCGACATCTGCGCGACATCCAGCACCTGCCCGCGCTCGAAGCTGCCGGCCACCAGCCAGTACTCCGGATGCGGCTCGAAGACCAGGTGCTGGTTGGGCTGCGAGTCCACCGCGAAGGTCCCGGAGCCGGACATCCCGATGCCCACGCTCCCGCCGCGCAGCGGCACATCATCGCCCTGCTCGACGTACAGGCTGCCCGCGTAACGGGCCGCGGACGGCGCCAGCCGCCCGAACGTGTAGGCCCCGTCGCCGTAGAACAGCCGCACCGCCTGCAGCTGCGAGTCCATCGGGTCGGCGTCCCAGACCTGGCTGGCGGTGAACCGCACGCCGGGCGAGAGCGGCCCGGCATCGGACCAGACGAACGAGTACGAGGTGTCCCACTGGAAGTTCACCGTCGTCGTGGGATAGGCCGGCTCGACGAACCACGCCAGGGTGTTCACATCGACCCGGCCCAGGTCGGGCGGGGTCTGGAACATGCAGAAGTCGACGCGGTTGCTCGAGTTGTTCTCCACCATCAGGCTGTACGCGGTCATGACTGTTTCTCCCTTTCCGTGAACTTGAGGGCGGCGGCCGCGACACGCGCCCCGCGATAATTCCCCGCCTATCACGCATCCCGCGGCCGCCGATTTCAGAAAAACAGCTCCTCCTCCCCGCGGTCAACCGGATCACCCGATTTCACGCAGACGGTCCAAAACACTTTCCACCCCGACAAAAGGCCACACCGACCGGCCTTTCATCGTCCAGCAAAGCGAAATAAAACCCGCTCCACGAGAAAAGACGAAACAAACAAAACAAACGCCGTCGCACTGCCGCGACACGCACATTAAACCGATCGCCGCCGGCCGCATCCACGACACGTTTCCTATCCCCGCGCGGCGCCGCGACAGGCGCGTTCACCGGTTTTCGGCGCAGGGAAACGCACCTCGCACCCACCC
>NZ_JAGSXH010000027.1 GCF_018283645.1 Actinocrinis puniceicyclus
GGCATCCCGCGTTCTACCAGGAGCTTCGTTGCCTCCCACACCCAGTCCACATCGTGATCAAGCTGAAACCCTTGCCCCGCAAGCTACCTGAAATCATGTCAAACTGGACCTAACTTTAGGGCAGTGGCCCGCACGGTCTATGCCCACATCGCACACGGCCAGATCATTCGTGGCCGAACATCACCACCGTCAGCCCCAGCGTGAGCCTCACCGAGCGGTTTTTACACGTTCCACTGTGCTGGACGACCCGACAGGGTCCGCAATCGAGGGGTTTCACCAGATCGAGTGAGAGCCTTGGCCAGCCAGTATTAGGGTGATGCCTATGTGCCGAACTCCCGGCCAGCTGGACTGAGACCTACACCAGAACTGTAGATCTACAGGCAGCTGTAGGTTCTCAAGGTACTTTGCATCAGTGGTCACCTGACCTGCACTGACGCTAGGGCTCTCACGAACTTTACGCCGCTATTTCTCGCCGATTTTGCGTTTTCTTCAAACAGGGCGAGGCCCTGACCTAAGACGCCACGCGCCATCAAGATCAAATGTGAACGGAAGTGCCGTGGGGTCTGACGGTGCAAGGACCGTGTCCGGGCGGGGGCGCCGGACGGCAGAGGTCCCTGCCCTTGGCGAAGTTGTTGAGCCCGGAGACTGGCTGCGTTACCCTGAATAATGAAGGTGTGGTACATCCGCACCATATGCGTACCGCTCCGGTTATACGGAACTGCACCTCGTAGGGTAAGGATCTGCGGGGTGAAGAACGGCTGGCCCCTGCCATCGGTGGGGAGTCCGGGCCCTGTGGCCTGGCGGACCAGCAGTTCGCCCAGTCCCGTGGAACGCCGGTCGGCATGGTGACACGCCGGACCCTGAGCCGGTGGGGCGCTGTGACGACGCCCGCCGCCCTCGTGACGGCGCGCAGTGGAGTCTTGGGCATGGCGCCCTGGACAGCAGGCCTGGCCTGCGGCGCGCTGATCTTCGAAGGGCATTTTTTTATGAGCCTCGACGCGTTCGAGAACGAGAGCCTTCCGCCGCTGCTGCGCCGTCCCGATGAGGTGCCGGAGCCGGTGCCGGTCACGCAGCTGCGCGGTTTCCGCAAGACCCTGCTCGACAACCCGATGAACTCGCTGGACGAGGACGCGGCGAACGTCGTCACCGGCGGCGCCGTAAGCCCCGCGCTGCTGCGCAAGCTTGTCGAGGCAACCGGGGACACGGCTGAGGCCGGCCTGCTGATGGCCAAGCCCGTCGTCGGCGGCACCCTGTACGCCATCCCGCCGCACCGGCGCTTCACCGACCTGGACGTGCTGCCCGACTTCCTCAACCAGCGCTGGGTGCACAAGCTGCACACCGCGATGGACGACAAGCACGCGAACAACGCTCCGATCGTCTACAACACGTTCACCGACGAGGAGACCGGGCAGCCGAGGGCGCTGTTCGTGGTCCGGGTGGCGGACCGCCAGGCCCTGGCCGACGCGATCACCGAGAGCATGCGTCAGACATACGACGCCCAAGGGCAGAAGAACGACTACACCGACAGCGTGCTGCAGCACGGCATCAAGGAACCGCTGACGCTGTTCCTGGTCCGCGTCAAATACGACGACGGCGTCGAGGAGACGTACACCGTCGCCGGCGACGGCAACAGCCGGCTCGTGAGCATGTGGCTGGCGCGCACTGGCGGCAACATCGACGAGGCGGCGGCGGCGTGTGTCGCCGCGGTGATCGGCCCGGTGGACCGCTCCGGCCCGCGTCGGCCAGCCGACCAGCGCTCGGCGCGGTCGAAGGTGACCGAGATGGTCGCCCGAGTGCGCCGCGGGTTGGCCGAGAAGATCCTCACCGAGGCGACCCGCCGCGAGGGGCATACCCTCACCTTCCCGGCCATCGTGGTGGTCGGCGCCATGGGGGAGGACGGCTCCGCGTTGCCCGACCTGGTCGCCGCCCGCGACGACCTTGTAGCCAACCTGCATGTCCACGTCACCCCGTGGGACGAGGGCGCGCAGAACACCCAGGGCATGCAGCGCGTCTACCGGCACGCCCTGCGCGAGCACCTGGTCGACGACGACACGTACAAGGTGCTGCTCGGCGAGGTCGGCCCGGCTGCGATGCACAAGCTCCTCGGCCTGCCGCCGCACCGGCTGTGGTCGGCGGCCCTGCACCAGCAGTGTGCACTCGCCGGGCAGGCGGACAGGATGAACCGGCTCATCAAGCAGGAGTTCGGTATGGGCAAGGCCGACCGCCAGAGGGTGAGCGAGCGGATCGCACCGATGGCATTGTCGGCCTACCGCAGCTCCGCCTCCATCGACCAGTTCGTCCGGGCCCTCGGCAACGGCGGCACCATCACCGACACGGTGTGGAAGCGGGACTGGAAGCTGACCCACGGCGCCGACGCCCTTAAGGTCCTCGACGACATCCTCGAGCGGGCGCTGCGGGGCGAGGCTAACGCCGTGGCCGAGCTGACCGTGCTCGGCGGCACCGCCGCGATCCTCTCCGGCTTTATCACCCGCGACCGCGGTTCCAAGCTCGCCGCTGCCCGTGAGCTGCGGACCGCGCCGCTGCGGCACACCCCCAACGCCCTGCTGGCGGTGCTGGCGAGCACACAGGGCGGGAGGCGGATGCTCCACTCCATCGCCTACGCGCACGTCGCGGCCGATCCGAGCATCGTGCCAAAGCAGTTCCACACGGTCGTGCGGGAGATCGACGGTGTAGTGGTGCAGGATGGCGCCCCGGTTGTCGACAAGGCCGGCGCGATGGTCTCCATCGACTACGAGTGGGACCTTGTCTACGCGGCCAGCCCGGTGGAGGCCGAGGCGTCGATCGCCGAGCTCAAGAAGAAGCTCGACGGCAAGGGGGGGAGCGGCAGCACTTCGGAAACGGAGGACGCGCGGCAGCGCAGGATCCTGGAGAACGCGATCAAGGCCGCCAGCAAGGCCGCATTCACGCTCGCCAAGATGACTCAGACCCACCCCCGCGGTCGCGACGTTTTCGGCCTCACCACCAGCGTCGACGCTCTGCGGCAGCAGTTGAACAGCATCACCGAGACCCTTATCAAGTTCGGCCCCGTGGCCGACGTGATGCCGGACCCGGAGGGCGAGGACGAGTACGAGGACGAGTACGAGGACGGTGACGAGTGAGTTCGGTGCCGATCCCCGGTCAGATCCGTCAGCGGCTCGCACCCGTCGTCCGCACCCTGGCGCCACTCCTTGATGCTGGTGCCCTCGCCCGCGCCAGCAACCCGGACGTCGGTCTGGCCTGCCGGGCCACGGTCGAAGCCGCTTGGCGCGAGATCACCGCGCCGAGCGCGGTGTACGCAGCCTGGGATGCACGGGGCTGGTGCCGCTACGTCGGCAGTGTGTACCGCCAGCAGGTCACTGCGGTCGGCGACCGTCTTGCTGAGCATCACCGGCACCCGCAGCACGGGCCGGCCCGCCGCCGCGACTGGGTCCTGATGACCGTCCTGCCGATCCGCGCGGGCGCGCTGCACAAGGCCGTTCTCGCCGCCGAGGGATGGGCAGCGCGGCTGCTCGTCCCGCTCGACGGCGGTGCCCACCCGGCGATCGACCTGATGCAGCCGCCCGACGCCATAGCTGCGGCGATCCTCACCACGCCCGGCGCCTGACGGCGCCGGGATCCGTGAAGACGACCACAGCCAGCAACTGATTGCCCGTCGCCTCCGAAGGGGCGGCGGGCCTGCGCATGAATGCTGGGCCGAGTGCAGTCGCAGAACCGGGTGGTCCAGCCGCCGCGGCTGGTCAGCCTTCAACGATCTTTCATTCTGCGAAAAGTAGGCGAAAATCCGATGAGAAAGCGAAAAGTTGAACGAGAGACCCTACAGCAGTGTAGGTTCTCACCGTAGGTGTCGTGCCCTGGTCTGGCGGCCAGCGGTTTTCGCTGGTTTTCTCGCGGACTATCTCCGGCGGGTTCTCAGCGGTCTTTCGTTTTCCTCACAGGCACGGGTGATCATCGCCGACAGTTCGGCGGTTCGGGCAAGTCCGCCAGGGTCAGGCCGCGTCGCGATGGTCGCAGCGTTCGATTTCGCGTTGCGCGGCGCGGTGTCCGTCGGGGGTGAGCTGGTAGTAGATGCGGCGTTTACCCGGTCCTTTGCCGGGGGGCGCTCCGGCGCGCCACTCGTCGTCGTCTTCCGGCTTGCTGGTGAGCCATCCTCCGTGCTCGAGCTTCCTAAGCAGCGGGTAGAGCGTTCCCATGTCGATGCCGGTCGCCTGGTGGACTTCGAGCCCGTAGAACTCGCGGTCCGGGGTCTGGAGCAGGTGGCGCAGCAGGGCGAGGGTCGGCGGGCGGATACGGTAGCGGGCGACCGGGATGTCGTCGTAGGGGGCCTGCGGGCGGCGTGGGCGCTGCGGCGCGGCGAAGGCGCGGTGAGCGGCATCGAGCACGTCTTCGGGTGGGAGGTCGAATCCGGGCCTGTCGCGCAGCGCCTCGGCCATGAGCGCGTTGACGTCCTCGCGTTCGAGGTGGCGCAGCAGGCGGGTGCCGGCCTTGGTGGGGTGCTGGGGTGTGCCGATCACGGCGCGGTCGAACAGCGCGGTGCCGAGGTCGTCTTCGAGCCGCTGAAACTGGTGGATCAGGGATGAGTGCGTGATGCCGAGGTAGGTGCCCGCGGTGGTGGCGGTGGGAAAGCGCATGGTGATCTGGAAGCGCCGCAGGCGTTCCCAGCCGCGCAGCCCGCCCTCCACCGCCTGCCGGATCGCGCGGGGGATGCCGGGTGGGAGTTTGGCAATCATTTCGGGGAAGCTGTGGACTCCTGGCAGGCGTGGGGTGATGCCGTGGCGGTACAGGGCGTGGTTGACGTTCATCTGGTGGGTGTCCAGCTCGCGCGCGATGTCGGCGGTGGACCGTCGCAGGGTGTGGTACTGCTCGCGCAGCCACTGTGGGTCGATCGGGAACGGGTCGATCGCCTTGGCCAGGGTGATGCCGGCGTCCTTGGCGTAGGTCGCCAGGAGTTTGCGGCTGTAGCCGGTGTCCTTCGCGATCTGTTTGAGCCGCCGTCCACCTTGGACGTATTCGTGTTCGAAGAAGTCGCGGGTCAGCAGGTGCGGGGCCCGCTGGCGGCGTATCCAGGCGTCGGGCCCGTGGATCGACCATTGCGGTTCGGGGCGGTCGATGCGCTCGATGGCCAGGCGGATGTGTTCGCTGTGCACCCCGAGTGCGCGGGCCGCCTCGGCGACCGGGCGTTTGTCCTCGATGACGATGCGGCGGATCGCCTCGAGGTCGAGGGTATCGAGGTCCACGCCGGGCCAGGGCAGATGCTCGGCGGTCTCGGCGGGCGGGGACCAGGCGACCGGTTCATCGATGCCGTGCTGCTCGAGCAGGCCTGCCGCGTATTGGTGCAGGGCCGTGCGCAGCCGCGGGGTGAGCGCGAGGGCGAAGCCGAGGTAGTTGATCCGGTCGCCGGGACCGGTGAAGGTCAGCGGGTAGGCCGGGTCGGAGAGGTCTGATCCGGTGAGCAGGTGGTGCAGGTAGCGCTGGGCGTGCAGGTGGCGGGCCCGTCCGGGGCGCGCTCCGGGCTGGGTGCCTGCGGACAGCGCGAGATCGCACCAGGCTGGCCAGTCGATCGGATCGGCGGGGAGCTGTTCGCGGCGGCGCTGGTAGTCGATCGGCGACCCATGGGCGTCGAGGTAGTCGGCCAGGCGGCAGAGCACTGCGAGGACCTCGGTAAGCGCGTCCCCGCTCGGGGATCCGGGCAGGGCGCGGAAGAACTGCAGCGTCACCGAGATCTGCTGGCTTGTCAGGTGTGGGCTGAGCAGAGCGGCGAAGTCGGACAGGGTGCGCCCGGCGGTAGCGGGGATCAGCAGGCACACGCTTATCACGGTGCGGAACTGCTCGGCCTCCAATCCCGCGGCGGGCAGCAGCTTCGCGGACCAGTCCGGCCACAGCACCTGCGGGATAAGGCGTCCGCGCCGCGGCGCGGGTCCGACCGGCGGCGTCTTGCCGCCGCGCACCGGCCGTGCGATCCGCTGCGGCGTGACCGTCATCGATTTCATGCGCAGCCGGTCGATCGCGATCAGGTCCGGGTCGGCGGCGCGGATCATCCGCCGGTCGAATCCGCTGGCCAGGGCCATCCACTGGTCGCGCGCCATGCCCGGTGGCGGGATGCGCGCCGCGCCCGGATGCCGGCGTAGTACCTCGCGCACATGCGCGACGGCCTCGTGCTCGGGGCCGGCCATCACATGGTGGGCTTGGCTCACAACCGCGGCTGTGAGCAGCGCGTCGCGATGCAGCCGGGCTTCCATCACTCTTCCGAGCCCGTCGTGGACCGGCGCATCGGTCTTGAGCGTGCCGCTCTTCGCGTGCCGGCGCATCAGCCACAGCGCGACCGTCGGAAGATCGGCGAGTACTGCGGCGGCCGTTTCGCGGCTGCCAGGATCGTCGAGGTCGGCCAGCAGTTGCTCGATCCACCCGGCGGTGCGGGCAAGCGGCGGTGTCAACCGCCTGCCGGGCTTGGCCAGGCGCAGGTCCGCCGCGCACCGTCCCCCTCCGGGAGCCGGCCGCGAGCAGCAGAAGGCTGGGAGCATCCTCCGGAGCCCGGCGTACAGGTTCACGCGCTGCACGCCGCCGCACTCCTGGCACGTGTCGCGCAGCAGCCTCGCGTGCCGGGAGCAGGCGAAGACCCAGGCCAGGCGCCATCGCAGCGGCCAGATTCCGTCCGAGGCAGCCAGGCACTGCGGGCAGTAGCGCGATCCGCCGGTGCGCAAGTAGCCGGCGATCCGCAGCTCGCCGGGCGCGAGCAGCGCGAGCGTCCCGGCCGGCAGCCCACTCGCCTTCTGCGCACTCGCGATCTGCCCTGGCGTCAGCTCGGTGACCAGCCGGGAGATGCGGCGCATCTCGTCGGGGATCCCGAGGCGGGGCAGCAGGTGCGCCGGGGCGATGGCGTGGCGTGCCGCGAGCGCCTCGATCCACGAGTCGATCCCCTCGTCCGGCCGCGGCGCGCGGCGCAGCGGGAGCAGCCGGATCCGGCTCACGCCGCGGCCTTCGCCTTGACCTGGCCCGGGCGGCGGGCCTGCTCGCTAGCCTCATCGATGCGCACCGTGTCGAGCAGTTCGCGGGTCAGCGCCTCGGTGCCGGTCTTGATCGCCTTGTAGCAGCCGCGGGTGATCAGCGTCATGAGCGAGCCGATGTGCCCGCCGGTGCGCGCGAACAGGTACTCGGCCAGGGCAGCGAGCTGGCCGGGATGCGCGCGGGCGAGCACCAACTGCTGCTCGATCGCCTTGACCAGGGCCAGCCATTCCTGTTTCTGGCCCGGGGTGAACGCGGCGACCGGAAGGCGCGTCCAGCGCCGGGCGCTCTGCGCCAGTGCGCTGGCCGCGCCGGTCAGGCCCTCGGCGAAGAACCGGCGTTCCGCCAGCCCCACCCCGGCGTAGATGAAGGTCACCGGAAGCTCGTTCGCCAACCACTTGAGGTGGTTGTTGACCGCGATCCCGTCCCGGCTGCGCTGGTCGATGAAATGGATATCGTCGATCACCCCGACCCGGGAATCGCACCGCAAGACACAGTCGAGCGCGTAGCTCGCCAACTGGGCCGCGCTTCCCCGGTCGGCTCCCGGATGCCCGTAGAACTCGCAGATCATCTTGTTCAGCGTGCGCAGCGTCGTGTTCGAGGTCAGACCCACCCGGAACACCGGGATCCGCTCGTCGCCGTCCTCGGTCACCGCACCGAACCGGCGCCGCTCGACCCGGTCGAAGTCGCGGGCGAACAGGTTCGCCACCGTGGTCTTGCCCAGCCCCGGCTGCCCGTCGATCACCGCCGCGCCCCGGACCCGGTCCGAATCCTGCCGGTTCGAAGCGACGATCAACTCCAGTTCGTCGTAGACGGCCGAGAGCTGCGGGGTGGCGATCGTGCCGAAGTTCGCGTGCCACTCGGCGCGCGCCTCATCGTGCTCGAACCTGGCAGCCTCCCCGAGCCCGGCCAGCTGCGCCGCGGACAGGTGCAGCGGGCGCTGGCGCGGCGCCGCCTCGACGAACCGGCGCCAGCCCTCCTTGCGCGAAAGACTGTAGGAGCCGGTCATTCCAGCACCTCGAGCGCGTCGGCGTAGAACCCGGCGACGTCGTCGACCACCTCGTCCTCCACATCGTCATCCCCACAGGCCAGCGGCAACGGCGCGCGCTCGCTGTCGATGGCCGGCTCGGGCGCGTCTTCTTGATCCCGTGCCGCCTCGAGCCCGGGCAGCGCGGCCCGCTCGGCAGCGAGGCGCGCGGCCATCCGCCGCTCACGCCGCCCTTCCACCTGTCCAACGCTCCACCGCTCGAGAACTGCGGCCAGCGCCTCGACCGGGTCGGCGAACCGGTCCTCCCGCGCCGCCAAGCCGCGGGCGTAGCGGGCGGCCTCCGCGGAGAACGCGCTGCCCAACAACGCGGCGTGCTCCCACTCCAACCGGTGCCACCGTCCATCGTCCGGGTCCCGGAAATAGGCGAAGCGCACATCGTCCTCATTGCGCCGAATCGGCCAGCGCCCGCCCGCCGCCCCGCCATACGGGCTCGCCGCGTTCCGATATCCGTTGAGCGCGGCACCGTTGTAGCGCAGCCCGGCGACCTCGACCCCGTAGTGCTGGACCGTGCGCCAGTACACCGGCAGGAACTCGAAGACCAGATCCGGGTCGGCCGGCAGCCGCAGGCGCCCGGCCTTGGCAAGGCCGACCTCGAACATCTCGTTCGGCGAGAGCGCGAGCCCCGGCCAGTCGGCCACCACCAACCCGTCGTGCTTCCCGCAGTGGTACACGGTCGCGATCCAGTCCCGGACCACGTCCTCAAGCTCGTGCAGGAACAGGAAAGCCTGCTCCTGCACGGCCTCGCCCCGGCTGTGCACATCCGGGCCCTTATAGGCAGGCAGATGCTGGATCAGGCCCTCGCGCAGGGTCTTGAAAAACCTCTCCACCGTCGGCTTATCCGTAGGCTTATACGGGTTCGCAGGTTGTATGGAGATACCGAGCCGCGCACACACCCCGATCACGTGCGCCGACAAGAACGCCTTGCCGTGGTCGACCACCAGTGTCGCCGGCGGGCACCAAACCGACGCATCCGGCGCCTCCGCCTCGGTGAACACCAGCCGGTCCGGAACCGCGCCAACCACTGCCAAGCCGGTGCGCCGACCGGGATCGCCGCTCACCGCCTCGAACAGCACGCCCGCGACATCCACCGCCTTCGTGGAAACCGGTGTCACCCGCAGCCCCACGATCCGCCGATCGAACAGGTCCTGCGCCACCGTGAGCTGCGCCTTCACCCACCGGCAGGTAACCGGCTCCATCGCGTACACGTCAAGATCCTGGGTATCGAGCACCACGTACTCGCCCGGCCGAGTTGCGCGCAACCGTCCATATGCACCGCCGGGCCGCTGCGCGATCGACCGGCGATCCTTGGCCGAACCCGCCACCGCATTCGTGCCCTTCGCCAGCTCCGCCAACCGCCGATACGCCGTGGCCCGCGACGGAATCGGCACCACGCCCGTCCCGTACTCCCGCTCCAGGCGCGACGTGACCCGGGTGAGCAAAGCACCGCGCGTCGGCGTCGAAGCAGCCACTCCCGCCGCGAACTCCGCACGCACCGCAGCCTCCCAGCGCGGATCGACATTCGAACCCCGGCCCCGCCGCACGCGCTCGTCGACCAATCCGGCCTCGCCGCACTCCCGGTACAGCCCCGCCCACCGCTCCACCGTGCGCGCGGTCACCGACAACTCCGCGGCCTTCGCCGCGTAGCGCGCCGTAAGCGAGACACCCGGAGCATAGGCCGGGCGCGGCTCACCCGGCGCCGCCTCACCCGAATGCCCAGAGGCGAACCCCGTGAGCACCTCGCGCACATGCCCAGCGATCTCGCGCACCCGAGCCAACTCCTCGGCCGAGCATCCCGCCAGCACCAGTCCCGGATCCACCCCCGCGCCCACAGCAGGATCGAGCGAACGCACCCGCGCGGCGAACTGCGCCAGGGCGACAGAGCGGTACCTTCCCCGCGCCAACTGCACGGTGACACTTCGCCCATCGAACTCCACCACCCGCGCCGCATCCCCGTCGAGCAGCACCGTCGAACCGACCATGACCGTCACCGAACCCCCGGTCATCGCATCCCGCCCACAGCGGCAACCGGCGTCGAGACATCGAGCGGCCTCGACAGATCCGCATCGAGCAGCCCACGCCACAGGGCATGCAGCACCACCGGCCGCACCCACCCACGATCAGCCCCTTGAGCCGCCACCCGCTCCACCTGCCCGAGCGGGACCGGCTCGCGCGCCGCGGCAAGAACAGAGCCGACCAGTTCCTCGCGTATCAACCCGACCGCGCGGTACCCCGCCAGGAAGCGGACGTTCTCCAGCACGACGGGATCAACCCCCGACCACACCTCGAAACCGAACTCGAACCGGGCGCACATTGCTTTCATCCACGCGAACTGCGCGACCACCCGCTGATCGGCAAGCCGTGAGGCGGCCTTGACGTCCACGAACGTCAGACGCCCGCCCCGATGAGCAAGCAGCAGATCTGGAACGTGTCTACGTACGCGGCCGTCATCCATTCCGGCCAGCCACACCGGCTGAGCCGCCATCGCCACCACGTCCGGATCCCGATCGGCCAACATGATCCGCGCGAGTTCCAGCCTGGACTCGTACACCACATGACCGGCGGTCGTGGCAGCCCAGTACCACCCCGAGTAATGCCGTCTCCCGCGATACCAGCGAAACTCCCGGACAGGCAGGCCCGCCAGCACGTCATCCACCGGCAACCGGTCCAAGGTCGCGTCCACGAAACGCCCATCGCTCCCGCGGAAGCGCGCCACCACGTCCTCGGGCTGCGCGGGACACGGCAGCCCGACCCGGGCCTCTGATATACGAGCCATGACGTGAACATGGAGCGCCATGCGCACATTAGGAAGCAGCACGACCGCGATTCACTCCGCCGAGCGATACATCGCTCACAACGCCAGCCGCCAACATGGAATCCGAGCCTGGGCCTCGATTCTCAGCGATCTTTCGCAGACGACACGGTGACGAAAATCCCGCGAGAAACCGAAAGATCTAATGAGAACCTACAACGCGACGCCCGCTCAGCCCTCCGGCCGTACCACCTTGGCCACCGGCATCGCGTTCAGCGGAACGAACTGCACGACCGACCCGGGCCGCGGGGCGTGGATCACCAGGCCCTTCCCGACGTAGATGCCCACGTGGGTGTGGCCGGCGAAGTAGATCACCAGATCGCCGGGCCGGATGTCGGAGAGCGGGACGCTCCGGCCGGCGTCCGCCTGCTCCTGCGAGGTGCGCGGGAGCCGCACGCCCGCCTCGGCCCAGACGTGCTGGGTCAGGCCGGAGCAGTCGAACTCTGCGGGCCCGGTCGCTCCCCACACGTACGGCTTGCCGAGTTCTGCGTAAGCCGCGGAGACCGCCGTGATGGCCCGGTTCGCGTCGGGGTCGGGCGCGGCGGCACCCGCGGCGGCTTCAGCGCCGGCCGCGGGCACGCCGACCGCCGAGAGCAGCGAGCTGAGCGACGGCGCCGCGGCACCCACCTTGCTGCCTAGCCCGTCGCCTGTCCCCGCAGCGGGCGCGAAACCGAAGCCGTCTCCCGCGGCGAGCAGGGCCGCGACCCGGCTGCGGTCGGCGGCATCGAGCCCGGAGATGCGGTCGCGAGCGCGGGCGAGCTCCAGCTCGACTCTCGCGCGGTGCACGGCCAGCTGTCTCTGCGCGGCGCCCAGGTCCGCCAACTCGCCCGCGGAGTCCCGCTCGAGCTCGTCCAGTGCCTGCCGGTCCCGCAGCGCCTGCACCACGCGCTGGTGTTGGGCTTCGGCGAACTGGTCGTTCGCCCCGGCCTGGGCGAGGTAGCTGTCCGGATGCGCGAAGAAGACCAGGGCCATGGTCGGGCTCATGCCCGCGTCGCGGTACTGCGCGGCGGCCAGGCGGCCGAGCGCCCCGGTGGCGGCGGCGAGCCGGCCGCGCAGCTGGGCAGCGCGCGCCCCGGACTCG
This sequence comes from Actinocrinis puniceicyclus, assembly GCF_018283645.1. Taxonomy (GTDB): domain Bacteria; phylum Actinomycetota; class Actinomycetes; order Streptomycetales; family Catenulisporaceae; genus Actinocrinis; species Actinocrinis puniceicyclus. The sequence continues at coordinate 11,938 of NZ_JAGSXH010000027.1, forward strand.
GCGACCGCGGCCTGGAGGCGCGCGATGCGCTCCTCGGTCGCGTCGTACGCCTGTGTATCGGCCTCGGCCTGCTGGTACAGCAGGGAAACCTCGGCCTTGACCGCGTCGGGGCCGGAGCCCGGTGCTTCTCCGGCGATCCCGGGCTGCGCCGGGTCGGCGTGCCCGACTGTGGGCACCATGGCGGCAGCGGCGGTCGCGGCCACGACCCCGGTGGCACGCACCAGGCAGGTACGAGAGCTCACGCGTCTGCGGGACGCCACGATCGGCGTCACTCCTCTCACGCTCGGCTGTGGCCCTGCTGTCCGCGCGGATACCTGACTCCGGCCACCCCCGAATCAGCGGACCGAGTGCGCAACGTAGCGACTACGTGACTCCGAGCGCAAAGACGTGTCACCCGTTCGACTCAGTGCGCCACCGTGCGCCACCGTGCGCCAACGTCCGGCGAGCGTATGGTGTCAGCCGCGTGCCAGTGCCCGCACGAGCATCGCGGACGGCACCGGCCGGGCCCCGGAGCGCCGCACGCCGTCGGCCACCTCGCGGTCCGACGAGACCACGATGAGCGGGCGGCCCTGCGGCTCAGCGGCGACGAGGCGACGGATCAGCTCGTCGGCGATCTCGCCGGGATGCGAGAACAGGACGCGGACGCCTTTGTGCTGCGGCACGGGGACGGGCCCGCCGAGTTCGGCTCCGTCGAAGACGCAGGTGATTTCGGCACCCGTGCGCGCCGCGATGGAACCCAGGCCGCGCAGCAGCCGCACCCTCTGCTCATGAAGCGACAGCGTCGGGTAAGCGGTCTTGGTGACGTTGTAGCCGTCGATGATCATATGAGCGCGCGGCAGTGCGAGCAGTTGGTCGAGCATCGCCGGGTCGTCGTGCGCGCGGGCCTTGCCCTGGATGTCGCCGGTTCCGGGCGCGGCGGGCCGCAGCGCGTCGACACTGTCCGCCGGGCGCTGTTCGGTCGGGGAGAGCGCCAGTTCCCTGCGCAGACCCGTGGCGGCCTCGGAGATGGTCTCCAGCAGCAGGCGCAGCCGCACCTCCCCCGCGCTGCGGTTCTCACGCACGCTGCGTCGTGCGGCCTCCAGCGCGGCCTCCGCGTCGGCGAGCCGGCCGCGTACCCGGCGCAACTCGCTGTCGGCCTGGGAGACGGCCGCGGCCGCCTCGGCTCGGGCCGCCTCGGACTCCGCGTGCGCCTGGCGCGCCTCGGCCTGCGCGCGTCGCATGTCGGCCTCCAGTTGCCGGTTGCGGCGACGTACCGAGTCGCCCTCGCGGCGCTCAGCGGCCACGTCGGCCTTGAGCCGCTCGACATCCGCCTTCGCCGCGTCGCGTAACGCGTCGATCTCGGCCTTGAGCCGCGCCACCTCGTCGCCCAAGTGTTCGTCCGCGATGGCGCGTTCGGCGTCACGGGCGGCCCGCTCCGCCTCCTGCACGACGTCGGGCCATCCGGCCGGACGCACCAGGTAGGCGAGCGCGGCCACGTCGCGCGGGTCGGCCGCGGCCGGCAGCACGCCGGCGTGGAAAGCCGCGACGACTTCCGGGAACGCTTCGCGCACCCGGTCGGCGATCCGCTCGCGGAAAACTGCGTCGGTCTCCACCGCGGCGGCCAGCGGGGTCGCGGCCAGCTTGGCACGCTTGGCGGGGGTGAAACGGGCGAAGGGGCGCAGCGCGGTGGGCAGCTGGGAGGGCGGCAACACTCCCGCGGTCTCCGCCGCCAGCGAAACCACCCGCTGGCGCACGGCCTCGCTCAGCGGCGCGGCCAGCCGTTCGGAAGCGGCCTGCAGCCGCTGGTCGGAGCTGTCGGGCGACGACGGCTCAGCGCAGCCTGGGTCCTGCGCCTCCCGCTCCTCGCCGTCCACTTCAGCTCCTCTCATATTTCAAGGGTAGAGGGTGGATTCCCAGACGCGGGCTTCGTCACGCGCTTCCGCGCGCGCCGCCTTCGCTCCTGACGCCCGAAAAAGCGGGCACAATCGGTTGCGTGGTGATCCCGATTCACGACAAGAATCCGGTGCGCCGTACCGCCTACGTCACCTACGCGCTGATCGCGCTGAACTTCCTGGTGTTCCTGGTCGGTCCGAGCGCCTCCGTCATCGGCAGCCCGACACCGGCGCAGGCGTGCGCGCAGCAGCGCTACTTCGTCGAGCACGGCGCGATCCCGTACGAGCTGATGCACGACCAACAGCTCACGCCCGCGCAGGAACCCGCGATCTCGGTCGACACGAACGCGGGTGAGCGGATCTGCGTTCTCGGTCCGCTACCACACAAGGTGCCGGCCGTCTCCGTTCTCACCGCCATGTTCATCCACGCCGGCTGGCTGCACCTGCTGGGGAACATGTTGTTCCTGTACGTCTTCGGCAACAACGTAGAAGACCGGCTCGGGCGGCTGCACTTCCTGCTGTTCTATCTGGCGGGCGGCTATATCGCGGCCTATGCCTTCGCGGCGATCAATCCCGCTGCGGTAACGCCTCTTGTCGGTGCGTCGGGCGCCATCGCGGCGGTCTTGGGTGCGTATCTGTACCTGTTCCCGAAGGCCAAGGTGACGAGCCTGGTGCCGTTCCTGTTCTTCATCCCGCTGCGGTTTCCGGCGTGGGCGGTGCTCGGCTCGTGGTTCGTCCTGCAGTTGCCGTCTGTCCAGCACCTGCTCGGCGAGCCGACGGACACCACGGTCGCGTACGTCGCGCACGTCGCCGGCTTCATCGCAGGCTTCTTGTACATAATGCTCGTCGCCGGACGCGGACGGGCTGGTCCGCCGCCCACCGACCGGCAACGCGGGCGCAGGGTCGAGCCGCCGCCGGGATGGGGTCCGTATGACCCGTACGGCACTGGAAACCCGTACCCGAAGCGTTATCCCAATCCGCCCAGATAACGCGCCGGCTGTGTGTCACGAGTCACCTAGGTGACACCTACGTGCGCGCAGTCGCCCATTTGCCCCACGGCGGCCGACTGGAACCGGCTGGGGCCCGCTGCGGCGAGGAAGGTGCGCACGGCGTCGCGGTCCACCCGGGCGACCATACCGGGACAACCAACCATTTGTGGCTCGCTGTCGCGCCGCTTGTTTGATCCTCCTTCCCGGCCTTGATTTGATTCGCAGCGATCCGACTGCGGGTTGTGTCGTGTAGGGGTCGTAAAGGGGGAGGCGCGCGGCTTGCAGGACGATCCCTGGGGCGGCGCTTCGGCTGGCTCTGGGCTGCGTATGCGGTGAGCGCCTACGGGTCCGGGCTGGGGTTCGGGGCTTTCCCGCTGATCGCCGTTCTGGCGCTGCACGCCGGGCCGGGGCAGGTCTCCGCGCTGTCCGCGGTGGGGCCGGCCGTGGGCGCGCTGATCGCGGTGCGACTGGCGCCCTGGGTGGAGTTTCACCGCAAGCGGCCGGTGATGATCGCGATGGATTTGACCCGCTTCGCGGCGATGGCCACGGTTCCGGTCGCCTACGCCTTGGGCCGGCTCGGGCTCGTCCAGTTGTTCGTCGTCTCCGCCGTGGTCGCCGCGGCCAAGATCGCCTTCAACGCCGCCGGGGGCGCCTATCTCAAGCTCCTCGTGCGCTCTGAGGACCTGCTCGTGGCGAACGCGCGGTTCGAGTCGACGACCTGGAGTTCCATCGCGGTCGGGCCGCCGCTGGGCGGCGCGGCGATCGGCCTGTTCGGGCCGGTCATCACGGTGGTGGCCGACGCGCTCAGCTACCTGCTTTCCGCACTCGGCCTCACCGCGATTCGCGGCCGGGAAGAACACCCGAGCGCGCCCGGCCGCAGCCCGCGCCGCGCCGGCGAGTTGCTCGACGGCTGGCGGCACATCCTGACCCATCCCGGACTGCGGGCGCTCTACCTCAACACCGTGCTCGTCTCCGGATTGATCATGGCCACCGAGCCGCTGCTGGCCGTGCTCCTGCTGCGCCGGCTCGGGTTCCCGCCCTGGCAGTACGGTCTCGCCTTCGCCGCGCCTTGCGTCGGCGGGCTCATCGGCTCCCGGCTGGCCCGCGGTGTGGTGGCCCGCTGCGGCCGCGACCGGGTCCTGCGGACCGTCGGCGCCTTGCGCGCCGTGTGGCTGATCGGCCTGGCCTTCGTCGGCCACGGCGTCGCCGGCCTCGTCACCGTGATGGCGGTCCAGTTCGCGATCATCGTGAGCATGAGCCTTTTCACCCCGGTGCTCGCGACCTACCGGCTCGAGCACACCCCCGCGCGGCTCGTCGCCCGCACCCTGTCGGCCTGGTCGATCGGCCAGCAGGCGTGCATCGCCACCTTCAGCGCCCTCGGCGGCCTGGTCGCCGACATCACCGGCCCACGCGCGGCGCTCGCGGCGGCGGGGCTGCTCATCCTCGCCAGCCCGCTGCTGCTGCCGCGCCGTCAGCCTCCGGCGAACATCGACGGCGCAGAGCCGAAGACAACCGGCCCGGACCCCCGGCAACCGATCCCGAGCACGGCTTCGGCACCGCCGTGATGGCAAGCTCGCCGAGCTCGCCGACGCGCAGTGCGGAGCTTCACAGCTAACACGGCGCACGGCCCCGGCCTTAAGGTGTCGACATGGTCACAGCGATTGTCATGATCAAGACGGATGTCGACCGGATTCCCGAGATCGCGCAGGAGGTCTCGGCGATCGAAGGCGTCAGCGAGGCGTACTCGGTGACCGGCGAGTGGAACCTGATCGCCGTCGTGCGCGTGCGGGCACACGATGAACTGGCCGAGGTGATCCCCGGACGGCTGAACAAGGTTCCCGGGATCGTGCGCACCGAGACGCACATCGCCTTCCGCGCTTACTCCTCGCACGATCTTGAGGCGGCTTTCTCGCTCGGATTCGACGAGTAGCCGAGGGCGGCCCCGGGCCCGGGCATCCCCCGGCGCCGCAACGGACCTCTGGACGCCTGCGGCCCTCCCGGGATCGGGACGCGGCCGGCGAGTCCTGTTGCGTCCACCGGCGATCCGGTGGACGCAGCTGTTTGTTCGCTCCGTGTGACGGCGGCGGGTGGCGGATTGGGTGGCGTGGTCGCGTTCAATGTCGCCGACAGCTTGTCAGGTTGCGCCTGACGGGCTAGTCTCGCCACGAGAGCTGTCAGGAAGTACCTGACGCACTCGAGTCGAGGAGAGCCATGAGCAGCACCCCCGCCATCCACCTGCCCGCGACCCACTGCTCCTTCTGCATCAAGCCCGCGCCTGAGGTGTCCAAGCTGATCGCCGGGCCCGGCGTCTACATCTGCGACGAATGCGTCCAGATCTGTATCAACATTCTGGCGCAGGCGCAGGTGGAGGCAGCGCAGCCGCCCCCCGAGATCCCCGACTGGAGCGACATGGACGACCAGCAGATCCTGGACCGACTGCCCGCGATCGCCGCCGTGAGCACCCAGGTCGATCTGAGCTTGCAAGCCCTGGTAGACCTCCTGCGGGAACGCAGGGTCGCCTGGTCCCGGATCGGAGCGGCTCTCGGCGTCACCAGACAGACCGTCTGGGAACGGTACTCCACAACGCAATAGGCGCCGAGACCCGCGGTAAGTCAGGCCTCGTGCGCGACCGTCAGACCACGGCGCAGCAACTGCACGGCGGGCAGCTCCCGCACCGATGCCGGCGCATCAGGCGCATCGATCGCGCCCAGCAGCAGCGTCACCGTCTCGGCAGGACCCCCACCCGGCTCCTCACACCCGCAAAGACACGACCACGCCCAAACGCATCGGTCTCCAGGACCCGGTCACAGGTCCTGGAGACCGATATCACGAACGAACACGGACCACGAATCCGCCAACAGCGTCCCGGGATCGGGAGGGGGGCCGCAGGCGTGACAGTCGCAGCCCGACGGCCTGGGTCGCTCAGTGGTGGCCGCTGGTGATCGACTCGCGGTACTCCTCCGTGGACGGCTTCTCCACGCGGGTACCGAAGTACCAGCGGGTGAACCTCGCGCGCAGCTTCGCGCGGCGCAACCGCGGCGCCGGGATGCCGTTCGCGTCCGCCGCCTGGGCGATGCTCAGCGGACGGTGCACGTCGTGGGCGGTCAGCCGATAGCGGTCCCCGTCCGAGATCGGGGCGTGGACCTCGGAGAACTCGCCTTCCGGAGAGCGCACGATGACGCCCGCCTCGCGGCCGTGCAGCACCTTCTCCCTGTCGGCGCGCTGCAAGCCGTAGCAGATCCGCCTGGTGATCCAGAACGCGAACGCCGGCCCGACGAACACCACCACCCGGCCGGCCCAGGTGATCGACTCCAGCGACAGGTGGAAGTGCGTCGCGATCAGGTCGTTGCCGCCCACCACCCACAGGACGCCGTAGAAGGTGCAGCCCGCCACGCCGATCCCGGTACGCGTCGGCACGTTGCGCGGCCGGTCCAGGATGTGGTGCTCGCGCCGGTCCCCGGTGACCCAGGCCTCGATGAACGGATATACCGCCAGCCCGGTGAACAGTATGCCCGGCACGATCAACGCCGGAATCAGCACGTTGAGCGAGAGCGTGTGCCCGATGAAGTTGAACTCCACGTTGGGCATCATTCGCAGCGAGCCTTCGAGGAACCCGATGTACCAGTCGGGCTGGGATCCCGCAGTCATCTCGTTGGGCACGTACGGGCCGTAGGTCCAGATCGGGTTGATCGACACCAGCCCCGCGAGCAGCGAGATGATGCCGAAGACCAGGAAGAAGAACCCGCCCGCCTTCGCGATGTAGACCGGCAGCAGCGGAAGGCCGACCACGTTCTCGTTGGTGCGCCCGGGACCGGCCCACTGCGTGTGCTTCTGGTAGAAGACCAGGATCAGGTGCACGGTGATCAGCGCCAGTATCAAGCCGGGCACCAGCAGGATGTGGATCGTGAACAGGCGCGGCACCAGGTCGTGCCCGGGGAACTCGCCGCCGAACAGGAAGAACGAGACGTAGGTGCCGATGATCGGGATCGAGAGGACGACGCCCTCGGCGATGCGCAGACCGGTGCCGGAGAGCAGGTCGTCCGGCAGCGAGTAGCCGGCGAAGCCCTCCAGCAGCGCCATGACGAACAGGCCGAAGCCGATCAGCCAGTTCAGCTCGCGCGGCTTGCGGAACGCGCCGGTGAAGAAGATCCGCAGCATGTGCACCGTGATCGCCATCACGAACACCAGCGCGGCCCAGTGGTGGATCTGCCGCATCAGCAGGCCGCCGCGCACGTCGAACGAGATGTTCACGGTCGACGCGTACGCCTCGGACATCTTGATGCCGTCGAGCGGGGTGTACGAGCCGTTGTAGGTGACCTCGTTCATCGACGGGGTGAAGAACAGGGTCAGGAAAACCCCGGAGAGCAGCAACACGATGAAGCTGTACAGCGCGATCTCACCGAGCATGAAGGACCAGTGGTCCGGGAAGATCTTGCGCAGGTTCTTCTTCGCCGCGCCGGCGATGCCGAGGCGCTGGTCCAGGTAGTCCGCGGCCTTGCCGGCAGGTGTACTCGGGGCGGTGCCGTCGCCGAACCCGGCGGCGTGCGGAGTCGTCGCGGTCATCCGCGCTCCCAGAAGCTCGGGCCGACCGGCTGGTCGAAGTCGCTCTTGGCGACCAGGTAGCCGTCGGCGTCAACGGTGATCGGCAACTGCGGAAGCGAGCGCGCGGCCGGCCCGAAGATCACCTTGCCGCCGTCGGACAGGTCGAAGGTGGACTGGTGGCACGGGCAGAGCATGTGGTGCGTCTGCTGCTCGTACAACGCCACGGGGCAGCCGACGTGGGTGCAGATCTTGGAGAACGCGACAATGCCCTGGTATCCCCAGTCGCGCTGCTGCTGGCTCTTGATGTCCGCCGGGTCCAGGCGCACGAGCAGGATCGCGGACTTCGCCATCAGGTCGTTGTACTGGTCACCCGCGGTCAGCGCGGCCTTCGGCCGACCCTGCACCAGGGTGCCGATGGTGATGTCCTCCGGCTTGACACCCTGCCCGGTGCTGCCGTCGATCGACACGGTGTTGTCGTTGATGATCAGCTCGCCGGCCTTCCACGCGGTGTGGCGCAGCGAGTCACCCGGCAGCGGACCCAGGTCGCGCAGCACCCACAGCGCCGGCAGCGGCAGCACCGCGAGCGCGCCCAGCAGGGTTCGGCGGATGAGCGGCCGGCGCTTGATGCCGGAGTCCGCGACGCCCTTCTCGAACTCGGCCACCGCCTGCGCCTTGGCCTCGGAGCCGGACTCGAGCAGGTGGCGCTCCTGCGTGAGCTCCACGTCCGTCATCAGCGTCCTGGCCCAGTAGACGGCACCGGCGCCGAGGGAGAACAGCGCGATGCCCAGCAGCATGCCGAGGGCGAAGTTCGACGCGGATACGGCGCCGATCGGGAAGAAGTTCACCACGGCGGTGCGCGGCACCTCGGTGTAAGCCACCATGAAGCCGATGGTGGCCAGCGCCGAGAGCGCGAACAGCGCGGCGACCTGCCGTTCCGCCTTCTGCGCGACCTTCTCGTCTATGTCGGTGGCCCGCGGCCGGTGCGGTTCGAGGCCCGGATCCGCGAAGGGGTCCTCGGGCAGCTCGACCTCGTGGCCGTGGCCGTGCTCGTCCACCGCGACGGGACTGCGCTCGTCGTAGCCGAGCTCAGTCAGGTTCGGGTGCCCGTTCTCGTCAGCAGTCATCGCTCTTGCTCACTTCCCCGCCTTGCCCGCGGCCGCCGCTTGCGCGGCCTTCTGAGCGGACGCCTTCGTCGTGTGCGCCGCGATCCACACCGCGCACAACAGCAGCGCGATCAGGCCGACGGTCCAGATGAACAGGCCCTCGGAGACCGGCCCGAGACGCCCGAGGCCCGCGCCGCCGTAGTTCGGCTCGTTGCGGCTGTTGAGCAGGTAGGAGATGATCGCCTGCTTCTCGGCCGGCGGGATGACCTTGTCGCTGAAGACCGGCATGTTCTGCGGGCCGGTGAGCATGGCCTCGTAGATCTGCTGCGGATTGGTCTGCGTGAGCTTCGGCGCGAACTTGCCGTCGGTCAGCGCTCCGCCCTCGCCGGCGAAGTTGTGGCACTGCGAGCAGTTCTCCCGGAACAGTTGGCCGCCGAGCGCGACAGCGTTGGCGTCGTACGCGTACTGGCCGGCCGCCGGGATCTGCGGCCCGCCGCCCAGCGACTGGACGTACGCGGCCATATCCTGGATCTGCTGGGTGCTGAAGATGTTCTGCTTGGCCTCGACCTGCGCGCCCAGCTGCTTGGCCGGCATGCGCCCGGTGGAGACCTGGAAGTCGACCGAGGCGGCGCCGACACCGACCAGCGACGGGCCCAGACCGGTGCCCTCGGCGTTCTTGCCGTGGCAGCTTGAGCAGGACGAAATGTACAGCGCCTTACCGTTCGCCAGCTGCTGCGCCGCGCTCTCCCCGGTGTCCGCGCTGGCGGCGGGGGAGACGAAGGCGGCGAACAACGTGCCGGCGAAAGCCAGCCCGAGCGCCAGGACGACGAACGCTGCCAGTGGGTGGCGTCGCCGCGTGGAGAGCGATTTCACGACTTGGTTTCCCTCATCAGGCTTGCGTCCGTTGGTTACTTGATCAGATAGATGACGCTGAACAGGCCGATCCACACCACGTCGACGAAGTGCCAGTAGTAGGACACGACGATCGCGGCGACCTCTTGGTCATGGCTGAATCTACGGGCCTTGTACGTGCGCCCCAACACCATCAAGAAGGCGAACAGACCACCCGTCACGTGCAGCCCGTGGAAGCCGGTGGCCAGGTAGAAGGCGCTGGTCCAGGCGTTCTCCGAGATCGGGTGCCCGTCCTTGACCAGGGAGGAGTACTCGTACACCTGCAGCGCGATGAAGACGGCGCCGAGCACGAAGGCCCAGGCGTACCACTCGCGCATGCCGTAGCGCCTGAAGTTGAGGATCGACCCGGTCCGGGAGACCTGGTGGCGCTCCGCAGCGAACACCCCGAACTGGCAGGGGAACGAGGAGGACACGAGGATGATCGTGTTCACGGCGGACAGCGGCACGTTCAGGTGCCCCGCGTTCGCCTTGAAGACCTCGTCGCCGTTGACCGAGCGCAGGGTGAAGTAGACCGCGAACAACGCCGCGAAGAACATCAGCTCGGAGGCCAGCCAGACGATCGTCCCGACGCTGACCAGGTTGGGCCGGTTGGGCACCCGGTGCGCGGGTGCGGCTTGGGTTGCTGTTGCTGTCGCCACGGCGGCCATTATGGTCCCTGCCCCGATCGGCCCGACGCAGGGGGTCCTGGTTACCGGTCCGGCCGGGTCCGGTTACCCCGGAACGGAGTAGTGGCCGCGGCTTGAAACGGACATCCGGGATGATCCGCCCGCCCCGCGGCGCGAAGTGCGGGACCGGCGGGCGGCCGAACGTCCACCGTCCGTGGCCACGCGCGTATTCGTGCCCCGTAATCCAATCGTTAATACCCCGGCGCCCTGTTCCGGCGAGCCGTCGGCGAGCCGGATCGGGGGTGGTCCCGCGGCGTCCACGGACCTCCTCGTTCACACAGTCCGGCCCGGGCACTACGATCGGCTCCGGCACAGCGGTTACGTCACCAGCGCCATACGTCCCGAGGGAGTGGCCCATGTCCAGCCCGTCGACCGTCGACCACGCGGCCGCCACCCCGGCGCACCGCACTGCCCTGACGGTCCTCGTCTACAGCGACGACGCCAACGTGCGCGCCGCGGTGCGCGCCGCCCTCGGCACCAAGCCGGCCACGGACCTGCCCGACGTGCGGGTGCGCGAGGCGGCGACCGAGCCGGCGGTGATCGAGGCCATGGACGGGATCGCGAAGGGCCACGGCCGCATCGACCTGGCGATCCTCGACGGTGAGGCGGTGCCGGCCGGCGGGATCGGGATCGCCCGTCAGCTCAAGGACGAGATCTACCGGTGCCCACCGCTGCTCGTGCTCACCGGCCGCGCGCAGGACGGCTGGCTGGCGACCTGGGCGCGCGCGGACGCGATCGTGCCGCACCCGATCGATCCGGTCCGTCTGGCGGATGTCGCCGCCGCGCTGTTGCGCCCGCGGGTAGCCTGAGCGCACGGCCGGGAACCCCTGGCCGCACCTGGGCACAGCGCGGGAGGAGGGCCAGAATCATGACGTCACCATCGACGGACATCGCGGCGGAGGGCGCGCACAGCTGGTCCTCGGTACTGCGCGCGCTGGTGAGCGGCGAGGCGCTCTCGAGCGACGCCGCGACCTGGGCGATGCACCAGATCATGACCGGGGACGCGAGCCCGTCGCAGATCGCCGGCTTCGCGATCGCGCTGCGCACCAAGGGCGAGACGGTCGAGGAGATCGAGGGCCTCGTCGCGACGATGTACCGGCACGCGCAGACGCTCGACGTGCCGGGTCAGATCGTGGACGTGGTGGGCACCGGCGGAGACATGGCTCGCACCGTGAACATCTCCACGATGTCCGCGATCGTCGCGGCGGGCGCCGGTGCGCGGGTCGTCAAGCACGGCAACCGCGCCGCGTCCTCGTCCTCGGGCGCGGCGGACGTACTCGAAGCGCTCGGCCTGCGCCTGGACCTGCCGATCGACCGCGTCGCCCAGATCGCGCTGGAGGCCGGCATCACGTTCTGCTTCGCCCCGGTCTTCCACCCCGCGCTGCGGCACGCCGCTGTCACGCGCAAGGAGCTGGGCGTGCAGACGGCCTTCAACATGCTCGGCCCGCTGACCAACCCGGCCCGGCCCCGGGCGCAGGCCGTGGGCGTGGCGGACAGGCGCATGGCCCCTATCGTGGCGGGCGTACTGGCCAAGCGCGGCAACTCGGCGCTGGTGTTCCGCGGCGACGACGGGCTTGACGAGTTGACGGTCGCCTCGACCTCGACGGTCTGGGTCGCCCATGGCGGGGTGGTGACCGAGGAGAGCTTCGACCCGCGCGCGGTCGGCATCGGTTTCGCGCCGGTGGAGGCGTTGCGCGGCGCGGACGCGGCGTACAACGCGGCCGTGGTGCGCAAGCTGCTTTCGGGCGAACGCGGCCCGGTCCGCGACGCGGTGCTGCTCAGCGCCGGGGCCACCCTCGCCGCGCTGGACGGCCTCGGCGTCGCCCCGGGCGAACTGCCGGCGCTCACGCAACGGCTGGCCGCGGGCATCGCCCGTGCGGACGAGGCCCTGGACTCCGGCGCGGCCCAGGCCGCGCTCGACCGCTGGATCGAGGCAACCAGCCGGGCGGTGTGACGGCCGCTCAGGCACGTCGCGGCGTTCGTCGGCGGCAGCGCAATCAAGGCTCGAACTCGCCCGGCAACCCCTCGCGATACAACCGAGGTGATGCCGTTACAGCGCACGCACGCGCCGAGCGATTCATCCCGACGAGCGAACGCGATTCATCCCGACGAGTGAATGGGTCTTGCCGCTGGTTCAGCCGTTGAGGACCTGACGCAGTGACGCGATGCGCTCCTCGAGCGCGGCGCTGGACGGCGTGTTGGCCCAAAGGGCCATCCACTCGCTGTCCGGACCGGTGACCCGGTCGAGTGCGGCCAGGGCGACGCGCTGATCCTCCGCAGTGACCTGCGGGCGGTGCGCGGTAAGCCAGGCATCGACGGAGGAGTTGCCGGTCGCGGCCGCACGGGAACGGCCGGCCGCCACGAGACAGGCCGCGGCGACCGCGACGTGTCCCTCCTGCAGTTCGACCTTCCCCGGCCGCTCGACCACCGCGACGAGGGTCTCGCGCAGCTTCGGGGGTACCTCGGAGTCGGGTGTCTCCTCGACCTCGTCGAAGAAATCCATCGCGTCATCGTTGTCGAACGGTCCGACCTGCCACGTACCCATTGCCGACGCTCCCACTTCCGGTAGGCGTGGTCGCCTCCTGTACCGAACGGTAATCAGGAACGGCCACCGGCGCCACAGGACCTTGGGGTGATCTGCGCCGCGGATCGGCCGTGCGCGTGTGGGTGCGAGCGGGCCGGCGCCGGTGCCTCTGCAGGCCTGGCCTAGCCGGAGACGGGCTTGCCGCCGATCGTCGCGCCGTACGCCGAGCCGGACAGCCACGACGACCAGCTCGTGGTCCAGTCGCCGAATCCGTTTGTCAGAGCCACCGTCTTGCTCGTGCCGGTGACCTGGACCACATCACCGATGTGGGCGAGGTTGTAGAACCAGGTCGCGTCCGAGGTGCGCGCGTGTATGCAACCGTGCGACGAGTTCACTTGCCCGATCTGGCCGTCCCAGGGCGCGGCATGCACATACGTGCCCGAGTAAGTGATCTGGGTGGCCCAGGTCACCAATTCGTCGTACTTGTCGCCGTTTCCGTAGTCGCCCTTCATCTCCACCGGATTGCCCTTGTCGAGCACGGCCAGCGTGCCGCTCCAGGTGATGAAGCGGGGGTCGTTGGTTCCGGTGTCGATCGGGAACGTGCGCACGACCTGGCCGTTCTGGTACGCGGTGGCCTTGAACTGCTTGGTGTCCACGATCAGACGAAGGTCGGTGTCGCGGACGGTGAAATCCAGAGAGTGGTCGCGGATGAAGTACTGATGCTGGCCGGCGCGCACCCCCGAAAGGCCGAGCGCGACGGTGACGTGCGTTCCGGTCTGCCAGAAGTCCTGCGGCCGCCAGTCCATCGTGTCCGAGTCGACCCAGTGCCAGGCGCCCGCCACCGGCGGGTTGGTGCTGACGACGCACGCCTTCTCGACATCGGCGCGGTATGCGCCCGGTACGTAGTTGGTGAACTGCACGCGGATCGGCTGCCCGACGCCGACGGTGACGCTGCTGCCCGGCCACATTTCCAGCACGCCTATGGTCGCGGAGGGCTTGAGCGTGGCGAACGAGATGGTTTTGGTGACGGACTTGCCGCCCTTGTCCGCGGCCTGGATCTGCAACTGGTACGAGGTGCTCAGATGCAGCACGCCGTTGGACGTCCAAGTGGACTTGTCGCCGGAGAGCGTGCCGCTGGTCTCCTGGCCGCCGGAAAGCTGGACCGAGGTGATGGTGCCGTTCGCGACGGTGACCGTCACCGGCTTGGAGGGGTCCACGCCCGACTCGCCGTTGGCGGGAACGGTGGTGAAGCTCGGGGCCGGGTATGTCGGCGAGGGCGAGGGGCTTGCGCTGGAGCCCGTGCCTGCCACGCCGCTTCCGCCGCCCGCGCCGGAGCCGGCGTTGCGCCGGCCGCTGCCCGAACCGGTCACGGCCGCGGCGACGCCGCCGAGTGCGGCGAGACCGAGCAGGCTTCCGGCGGCGATGATCCCGCGGCGGTGCACCCTGGTGAAGCTGCCCGGAGGCTCCGACGCGGACTGCGCGGCGTATGGAACGGGTGCGTGGTTCGGGGCGGGCGCAGTGAAATAGGTGGCGGCCGGAAGCACCGGCACGTGCCGTATGGCGGCCGTCTGCGCGCTTGGGTCGGCGGCGGGGGGTTGCGCGCCTACGGGTGGTAACAGCCGTGTAGGCGCATCGGGTGCCGGGTCGTGTCGCGCGTCGTCACGGGCCGCCTGATCGTGGTTTCCTTCCGCATCCGGCGACAGCGCCGCATCACCCGATTCGGCTTCCGGACCGGCCGGGGGTCGTCCGGCGTCGCCACGTTCCTGCTGCTGCCCGTCTTCGGGCGCCTGCCTGGAACCGTGTCCGCCATAGTGCCGGTCGTGTCCGTCGCGGCCCTCTGCGGGTATGCCGGAGCCGGCCCCATCCGTCATCGCGCTACAACTCCCCTGGCTCGCGCCGCCGACCACCTACCTGCGGTTACCCACGGACGCCAGCATAATGAGCCAGGGCCGGTGCGGTAGATCCGCACCGGCCCTCAAGCACAGTTGTTACACACCCACGACCTCGCCGCGATCGCGCTCTGACCTGGCATTCAGCCTGGGCTCAGGTTTACTCGCCACGACCGGCCACGGCCGCCTCAGTAGTGCTTGTTCTCGCCCCGGTAGTACTCGAAAACCAGGCCGTAGACCCCGTAGGCCAGGAACGGCGCAGCGAAGTAGCACATCCAGAACCCGACCGCGATACCGGTGAACATCGCCGCGCCACCGGCCGCCAGGACGAACGGCCACCAGCTGTGCGGAGAGAAGAAACCCTGCTCCCCCGCGCCCTCGTGCGGTTCGGCGTCGTCGCGGTCCTCCGGACCCGGGCCGATTCGCCGCACGGTGAAGGCGAGGTAGAAGTAGATCATCCCGCACAGCCCGAAGGCCATGGTCAGCGCCGCGGTGCCGGTCGGGTCGTGCGACAGCCACCAGTAGAGCGGCACGTCGAGGAAGAAGAAGACCGCGATGATCAGGAACATCCGAGCCGTGAGTTTCACAGCGTCACTCGCCCTTCTCCGCCGAGCGCTGGCGCACCAGCGCCTTCTTCGCGCCGTGGCCGCGCTCGCCCAGTTCGATCTCGCGCAGCGCCACCTCGGGGTGGTGCAGGTCGAAGGCCGGGGACTCGGAACGCACCCGCGGCAGTGAGCTGAAGTTGTGCCGCGGCGGCGGGCAACTGGTCGCCCACTCCAGCGAGCGGCCCCAGCCCCACGGGTCGTCCACGGTCACCCTCTTGCCGGACTTCGCCGTCTTGTAGACGTTGTACAGGAACGGGACGGTCGACATGCCCAGCAGGTACGCGCCGATCGTCGAGATCGTGTTCAGCGTGGTCCAGCCGTTGGAGGCCATGTAGTCGGCGTAACGCCGGGGCATGCCCTCCGCGCCGAGCCAGTGCTGCACCAGGAAGGTGGTGTGGAAGCCGATGAACAGCGTCCAGAAGTGGATCTTCCCGAGCCGTTCGTCGAGCATCTTGCCGGTCCACTTGGGCCACCAGAAGTAGAACCCTGCGAACATCGCGAACACCACCGTGCCGAACAGCACGTAGTGGAAGTGCGCGACCACGAAGTAGGAGTCCTGCACCTGGAAGTCGATCGGCGGGGAGGCCAGCAGGATGCCGGTCAGGCCGCCGAACAGGAAGGTCACCAGGAAGCCGACCGACCACAGCAGCGGGGTGTCGAAGGAGAGCGACCCGCGCCACATGGTGCCGATCCAGTTGAAGAACTTCACCCCGGTGGGCACCGCGATCAGGTAGGTCATGAAGGCGAAGAACGGGAGCATGACCGCGCCGGTGGTGAACATGTGGTGTGCCCACACGGTCACCGAGAGGCCCGCGATCGACATGGTCGCGAACACCAGGCCGCTGTAGCCGAAGATCGGCTTGCGGCTGAAGACCGGGAAGATCTCCGAGACGATGCCGAAGAACGGCAGCGCCACGATGTACACCTCGGGGTGCCCGAAGAACCAGAACAGGTGCTGCCACAGGATCGCGCCGCCGTTGGCCGCGTCGAAGATGTGCGCGCCAAGGCGCCGGTCGACCTCCAGCGCGAACAGCGCCGCGGCCAGCACCGGGAACGCCAGCAGCACCAGCACCGAGGTCAGCAGGGTGTTCCACACGAAGATCGGCATCCGGAACATCGTCATGCCGGGCATGCGCATGGTGATGATGGTGGTGATGAAGTTCACCGAGCCGAGGATGGTGCCGAAACCGGACAGGGCCAGGCCCATGATCCACAGGTCACCGCCGACGCCCGGGGAGTGGATCGCGTTGGACAGCGGTGAGTAGGCGAACCAGCCGAAGTCCGCCGCGCCCTGCGGGGTGAGGAAGCCGCTGACCGCGATCAGCGAACCGAACAGGAACAGCCAGTAGGCGAACGCGTTCAGCCGCGGGAAAGCCACGTCCGGCGCGCCTATCTGCAGCGGCATGATCGCGTTGGCGAACCCGGCGAACAGCGGCGTCGCGAACATCAGCAGCATGATCGTGCCGTGCATCGTGAACGCCTGGTTGAACTGCTCCGGCGTGAGGAACTGCAGGCCGGGGCGGGCCAGCTCGGTACGGATGAGCAGCGCGAGCAGCCCGCCGAAGCCGAAGAAGACGCACGAGGTGATCAGGTAGAGGAACCCGATGACCTTGTGGTCGGTGGAGGTGATCCACTTGACCACGGTCGAGCCGGGTTGCCGGGTGCGGTAGGCCGTCACCGAGGGTACGGCGGCCACCGGGTCATTGATCGCGGTCACCAGCCGGTCCCTCCGGTAGCGTTCTTTCCCTTGATGCCAGTCATCGGGCCGACACGGCACGGGATGCCCTCTTCGCCGACTCCGGCGTTCGGGCCGCAGCCGATCGGCAGCTGGCCGTTGTTGCCCTTCTGCTGGAGCTGGGCGAGGTGCGCCTTGTACTGGTCCGGCGGCACCACGTCGACCCAGAACAGCATCCGGGAGTGGTCCACGCCGCACAGCTCGGCGCATTCACCGATGAACTCGCCCTGCTTGGTCGGCGTCAGCTCGAACTGGTTGACCCGGCCCGGCACCACGTCCAGCTTGAACAGGAAGGCCGGCACCCAGAACGAGTGGATGACGTCCGGCGAGGTCAGCGTGAACTTGACCTTCTCGCCGAGCGGCAGATACAGATGCGGCGGCTGGCCGGGGGTACCCGCCTCGTACACCGACGGACCGCCGGCCGAGAACTGCTGCCCGGTGGCGGCGTCGTAGTTGTAGTTGAACGACCAGCTCCACTGCCGCCCGACCACGTTGATGCTGGTGGCCTGGTCCGAGGTGATCTTGAGCAGCTGCGACTCGTCCTTCGCGGTGAAGTAGAACAGCACCGCGACCATGATCGTCGGAACGGCCGTGTACAGCAGCTCGATCGGGATGTTGTATTTGGTCTGCGGCGGCACCTCGATGCCGTGCCGCGAACGCCGGTGGAAGAAGGACGTCCAGAGGATCAGCCCCCACACCAGGGCGCCGACGGCGAACGCCGCGATCCAGGATCCCTGCCACAGGTGCAGGATCGTGGGCGCCTCGGCGCTGGCCGGGTCGGGGAAGCCGAGCCGGGTGAAGGTGCTGTTCGCGCAGCCGGAGGCCGCGACCAGCACGGCGCCGGCCAGCGCCGCGCGGGCGATCAGTCGCCGCTTCGCGGCCGGAGCGCCGCCACTTTGACGCTGTCTTGACGCAGCGGTCCGCCGCCCGCGAGCGGGATCGCTCAGCGCGCGCGGCCTGCGTTCGGAGCCGTACTGACTCAACGTACCCTTCCCGGAGTCTCGCCCTGCTCACCGGCACCTACACGCCTTCGACAGCTCGGACGCGGGCCCCGGAGTGCGGGCAGGGGTTCAGTTCTGCGGCCAAACCCTACTCCAGCGGTTCACGGCCTCCGCGAGCAGGTACCCCCCGTACCGGGAGGCTGCGGCGCGGGCTCATGCGAACGGGCTAATTGCAGACCGGATGCGGGCTTTTCGTCCGCAATTGCGCGGAGATGACGATACGTCAACCCGTCCGGTACCACGGTGGACGGCGGCGTGTTGAATGGTGCTGTGCGTAATGCTGCTGCGATGAGTGCCGCCGGGACGCCGGTCTTCCTTGACGCGGCCTCGGGCGAGCCGATGGATCCGGTGGCGCGCGAGGCGTATCTCGCGGCGCTGGAGGACGGCTGGGCGGATCCCGACCGGTTGTATCGCGAGGGGCGCCGGGCCCGGATGCTGCTGGACGCGGCGCGGGAGGCGGTCGCCGAGGTGCTGCGGGCGCGCCCGGACGAGACGGTTTTCACCACGTCCGGCACGGCCGCCCTCCATCTCGCGGTCGCCGGGCTGGCCCAGGGTCGGTCGCGGGTGAGCCGGAGGATCGTGACCAGCGCGGTCGAGCACTCGGCGGTGCTGCACGCGGCCGAGTACACGGCGGCGCGGCTTGGGGGTGAGCATGTCGCCGTCGCGGTGACGCGGCTCGGTCGACTGCGGGTGGAAGAGTTCGCGCAGGCGCTGCGCGGCGGCGCGGCCTTGGCCTGCGTGCAGCACGCCAATCACGAGGTCGGGACGGTGCAACCGGTCGAGCAGGCCTGGGAGGCGTGCCTCGATGCCGCAGGACAGCCGGGCGGCCCGGTCGCCTTGCTGGTGGACGCCGCGGCGGCGCTCGGCCGGATCCCGCCGCCAGAGCACTGGTCGGCGCTGTGCGCGTCGGCCCGCAAGTGGGGTGGACCGGCCGGGGTGGGGGTGCTGGCGGTGCGCAAGGGGACGCGGTTCGCCGCAGCCTGGCCGCAGGACGAGCGGGAGCAGGGCCGCGCGCCCGGCCCGGTGAACGTGCCGGCGGTCCTCGCCGCCGCGGCCGCGCTGCGCGCGCGGGAGGCTGAGCGGGAAACAGTGGCTGCGCGCCAACGCGCCCTGGTCGAGCGGATCCGTGCCGAGGTCGGGCGCACGGTACCCGATGTGGAGATCGTCGGCGATCCCGAGCGGCGGCTGCCCCACATCGTGACCTTCTCGTGTCTCTACGCTGCGGGCGAGGCGCTCTTGCTGGAGTTGGACCGCGCCGGATTCTCGGTTTCCTCCGGTTCGTCCTGCACCGCCTCGACGCTCACGCCGAGTCATGTGCTCGAAGCGATGGGCGTGATCAGCCACGGCAACGTCCGCGTCTCGCTGCCGTGGCGGATCACGGACGAGGAGGTGGACCGGTTCCTCGCGGCGCTGCCGACTACGGTCGCGCGGGTGCGGGCCGAGGCGCCCGGTGGTGTGCGCGAAGCGGGGGGCCAACCGAGTAACGGAACCGGGGCTGCGGAGAGCCGCAGCGGCGCCGGCGTGCCGGAGGCGGTCGGATCGGGCGGGGCCGAACCCGAGACGGTCGACGCGCTCGGTCGTATGTGCCCGATCCCGGTCATCGAACTGGCCAGGCGGATCGCCCGGGTACCGCTCGGCGCGACGATCAGGGTGCTGGCCGACGATCCGGCCGCGCGCCTCGACATCCCGGCGTGGAGTGAACTGCGCCGCCACAGTTACCTCGGCGAGACTCCGGTCCCGGAGCGTGGCGAGAGCGCGGTGGCTTATCTGGTGCGCCGCGAACACTGAGTTCTGCGCGCGCGGCTTTGGGGAACCCGCCGCCGCCGGCCGCCGTCCAAATCGAGACGGACCCGGCCCACGGGTTCGTGATGCCCACGCAGCAGCACCCACAGAAGGACGGATGGTTCGCAATGGCCCACAATCCCCGGCGAAGAGCCGCCTCACTCGCGGCCGCGCTCGCCGTGATCGCGCTTGCCGGCGCTCTGGCCGGTTGCGCGAGCAGCAACTCCGCCGATTCCCCGGCCGCGCAGGCGGCAGGCGCGAGCGCGGCCGGGTCGGCGCCGTTGGTCCCGGCGCATTCCGCCACCGCCTCGCCGAACCCGTCGTCCTCGGTCAATCCGGGCGGCCCGATGAGTCCGGCGCCGACGCCCACGCCTACGCCGACTCAGGTCACCGCGCCGCCGCCGAACGCCAAGTATGTGCCGATCGAACAGGCGACCAAGTCTCCTGACGGGCGCACCCTCTCTCTCGAGATCATGGCGCGCGGCGGTGCCTGCGGCAATTACGTGCTGGTCGTGCAGCAGTCGGCGGCGCAGGTCAACGTCGGGCTGGCTCAGTTGCCGGTGCGCAAGGGCGTGATGTGCCCGATGTTCATCGGCCCGCGCATCTTCACCGCTCAACTGACGGCCCCGGTCGGCGTCAGGCCCGTCGTCGACCTTTCCAACGGCGCCCGTCTCGCCCCCTGACCGGCGCGAGCGGCCGACAAGCCGGACGCTGGTGACTCTTCGTGACAAATGCGCGCCGAAAAATCTTGTCGGAGCAGGGAACCAGCCTGGCTTTACGGCCGTTTAACTCTACAGAAGGCAGGAAGCCGCATTACACTCAGTGATGCAGGACTTGCTGATGGGGTGTTGGTTGACAAGACTCGCGCCCGCAGGGCTCTCCCCCCGGCCCTGCGGACGCTGTAGCGGATCCCGGGCAGCCATCCGTCGGCGCACGGATGCGGGATCCGGCGCACAAAGGCAGGACCCCCGCCGTCATTTGTGGGTAGTGACGGTCGGGGGTCCTGCTGCGTCTCCAGAAGTTTGCAGCTCAGCAGCCGTTTCCGGCCCTCAGCCGAGCGAGCGTGGACTTCCAACTACGTCCCGCTGAATCCCACTGTCGCGCGTTGATCGCGACAAATACGCGGCAACGGCCGTCGCCTGGTTCAGGCTTCCTCTCCCCCGCTGACATCGGTGTCGTCGGTGTCGTCGACCTCGGCCAACGCCAGCTCGCGCTGCGAAGTTCGGAAAGAGCTGCTGACGTGTACCGAACCGAGATGTATTAACCCCGTGACAACTGAGGCCGGGGAACTAGCGTGGGAGTGCAAACCGGGATGAAACAGACAGTCGATGGGGTGGCACGATGTTCGAACTGGCCTACCTCACGATCGCCTCCGTCAGGGCCAGAATGTGAGCCGCGGCGCGTCGGCGGCAGGTCGGCCCCGGGCGTCGTCCACGGATCGCGCCGCACGGATGACACGCTCCGGGACGCGACGAAACGAAGCGACGAAGCGACGGCCGACGCGGAAGTGCCGCGCGACCGCCGCTTCGTTATAGCGACGAGACGACTGCTCTTGACGAGCAGAGGACTAGTTGAAGCTCTCGCCGCAGGCGCAGGAGCCGGTGGCGTTCGGGTTGTCGATCGTGAAGCCCTGCTTCTCGATCGTGTCGACGAAGTCCACGGTCGCGCCGACCAGGTACGGGGCGCTCATCCGGTCGGTGACGACCTTCACACCGCCGAAGTCGCTGACCACGTCGCCGTCCAGCGCGCGGTCGTCGAAGAAGAGCTGGTAGCGCAGACCCGAGCAGCCACCCGGCTGGACCTGGACACGCAACGACAGGTCGTCGCGGCCCTCCTGGTCGAGCAGGTTCTTGACCTTGGTCGCGGCGGTCTCAGTCAGGATAATGCCGTCCTGCGTAGTGGTGGTGTCAACCGTCATGCTCTCTGCCTGCCTTCGAAGTCCGCGGACATGGGCTCCCAGAGTCAACGCGACCGCCCGGAGCCAATATTCCACTACCCCGCGAGCCGGTTGCCCATTTGTCTTCTCCCCCATGGTCGCACAATCCAACGGCTGCGGCGGTACCCGCTTCGGTCTACCGCCCGGTAGCGCGGCACGGCGGACGGCTGAGGTACGATGGTTAGCGTCAGATCGACGATAAAGGCATGAGGGGGCGTTCTCCCGCGTGCCGCACGCGCGGGAGGCACCGTGACCGTCACCACCGAAGCCGAAGGGGTCTTCGCCGAGCCCTCGGCGACGCCGCTGGCGCTGTTGCTGCTCGGGCAGGCCGCCGACCCGCACAGCGAACGCGGCGTGGAATGCCCGGGCGACCTGCCCGCGCCGAGCGACCCCGACCTGGTGCAGCGCGCCGCGGCGGCGAAAGCGGCGCTGGGCGAGCGCGTTTTCGTGCTCGGGCACCACTACCAGCGCGACGAGGTGGTGCAGTTCGCCGACGTGACCGGCGACTCGTTCAAACTGGCCAGGGACGCCGCGGCGCGCCCGCAGGCCGAGTACGTCGTGTTCTGCGGTGTGCACTTCATGGCCGAGTCCGCGGACATCCTGACCGGGCCGGACCAGCAGGTGGTGTTGCCGGACCTGGCCGCGGGCTGCTCCATGGCGGACATGGCCACCGCGGAGCAGGTCGAGCAGTGCTGGGACACGCTGACCGCACTCGCCGAACGCGACGGACGCGGTATCGAACGGGTGATCCCGGTCTCGTACATGAACTCCTCAGCCGACATCAAGGCGTTCACCGGACGGCACGGTGGCACGATCTGCACCTCCTCCAACGCCGAGCGCGCCCTGCGCTGGGCCTACGAGCAGGGCGAGCAGGTCCTGTTCCTGCCCGACCAGCACCTCGGCCGCAACACCGCGATCCGGCAGCTGGGCTTCGCGCCGAGCGATTGCGTGCTCTACAACCCGTACAAGCCGAACGGCGGGCTGACGGACGCTCAGCTGCGCGAGGCGAAGCTGATCCTGTGGCGCGGGCACTGTTCGGTGCACGGCCGCTTCACGGAGCAGTGCGTGGACGAGGTGCGCGAACTGATTCCGGACGTGAACGTGCTCGTACATCCGGAGTGCCGCCACGAGGTCGTGCAGAAGGCGGACTACGTCGGCTCGACGGAGTACATCATCAAGACGCTGGAAGCGGCCGCGCCCGGTACCGCGTGGGCGATCGGCACGGAGCTGAACCTGGTGCGTCGCCTGGCCGACGCGCATCCCGACAAGCGGATCGTCTTCCTGGACAAGTCGGTGTGCTACTGCTCGACGATGAACCGGATCGACCTGCCGCACCTGGTGTGGACTCTCGAATCGCTGGTCGCCGGCAAGGTGGTCAACCGGATCACGGTCGACCCGGAGACGGCGCGCTACTCGCGGCTCGCGCTGGAGCAGATGCTCGCGCTGCCGTAGCGGGTCCGGCCGGGCCGGCTACAGATGCAGGTCGATCTCGATCGGAAGATGCGACTTGCCTCCCGAGAGGGCCGGCAGCACCACGGACCGCACCGGCGTGCCGCCGCGCAGCAGCAGGTCGTCGAGGCGCACGGCCGGGAACTCGGCGGGCCAGGTGAAGCCGAAGCCGCTGCCCGCGGCCGCCTGCGCCGAGGTCAGGCCGAGCCCGGAGCTGAGCTGGGAGAAGCGCCGGTCGGTCTGCGCGACGTTGATGTCGCCGACCACGGCCAGCCTCGGCGCCGCGTCCGCGGATACCGTCTTCGCCAGCCTGGTGACCGCCTCGTCGCGCACTTTCGCGAAACCCTGGTCGCCGAGCACCGGCTGGGGGATGTGCACCACGTAGAACACGAGCGGGCCCTGCGGCGTGGTGACCGTCACACGCAGCGCGCCGACCACGACGTGCGGGACCGCGGCGACCAGACTCGGATTCGCGTCGTTCGCGTCGTCCGCGGCGGCCGTGGTGCTGGTCGCCAGGTCGACCCCGCGAGCGTCCGCGATCGGATAGCGGCTCCACACTCCGAACTCGTACTGCGTGACGTGGTAGCCGTACGCCGCATTCAGGTTCTGCGACGCCGACGACGTCGCGAGTGCGGGCGTCAGGTGCTCAAGCGCTACCACGTCCGCGTGCTGGTTCGGGCCCAGTTGCCCGACCCCGGCCAACTCCACGCTGGAGGCGTTGACGTCCTCGCTGATCACCCGCAGGTTCGCGGGGATCGGGTCGCCGCGGGGGAACAGCTGCGGGCCGTAGCCGCCGAGCCAGACCGCGGTGGCCGCCACGGTGGCGAACAGCGCGCGTAGCGAACGCGCAGCCAGCGCGGCGATCAGCAGCAGCGCGGTGGGCACCGCGAGCCACGGCAGCCAGGTCTCCAGCAGCGAGGCGATACCGGCACTGTCGGGCAGGAACCGGTGACCGATCAGGAAGGCGGCGATGGCCCAGCCGAGCACCGCGACCGCGGTGCCTATCTGCCGGCGCGCGGACGGCCAGGGACGGCCTTCCCCGACGACGGGCCCCGGCCCCGGAGCCGGCGGCTCCACGCCGTAAGGCAGCGTCGGCTCGTATCCGTAGGAGTCGCTGGGATCCACACCGTCCTCGCCACTGCGCTGGCCCGGGAGGATCGGAGTCCCCTGTTCCACACCGCCGGCTGCCCGCTGCGGCTCGACCGACACTGCGCTTCCCTCCGCCAATCGCCGAAGTCGAGCACGAGCGTAGCGGTTGACCGGCGCACGGTGCCAAGCGCGCGGCGGGAATCGTGGCAGAGGTGTGACGCGGTCACGAGGCCGTCACACGGGGCGTGGCGCGCCGGCCGGCCGTTTCCGCCACGCCGTGCCCGCCACAGACCCTGTCACAGACCCGGAGCGCCCCAGACCGGGAACCAGCGCGCCAGGTCCTTCTCCAGCGGCAGGTCCGCGCCGATCTCCGTCTTGACCTGGAGTTCGAGGGCGTTGTCGCGGTGCGGCTCGCCCTGCGGGGCGAAGGGGTAGAAGGTGCCCTTCTTGTACAGGTACACCAGGCCCAGCCGGCGGCCCTGCGGATCCTCAAAAGAGAGCAGGGTGCACAGCAGGTACGGGCCGAAGCCGTTGTCCTGCAACGAGGAGTTGACCGCGTGCACGTCCGTCACCAGGTCCGAGATCTGCTCCGGTTCGCGGTGCACCAGCAGCCAGGTGTAGCCGTACTTGTCCTTGGAGACCTCGACCTTCGGACCGTCGAAGCCCTCGATCAGCTGCTCGACGTCGGCCTCGACCTGCGCGAAGGCGCCGCCCTCCGCCTTGCGGTAGCAGACCGCGCCGTAACCGGTCGGCTTGAAGCCGAGCGAGACCTCCAGGGTGAGCGCGGCGTTGGGCACCGCGAACAGGTGGTCCAGGTTGGGCTGCACCGGCTTGGTGCGGCCGAGCAGCGTGTCGAGGAATCCCATGACGGGCGGGCCCCTTGGTCGAGTGGGTCGGACGGGTTGGGACGCGGCTGGCGGCGGCTCAGTGACCGAGCTGCTGGGAGATCTTGGACAGCTGCGCGATGCGCTTCTCCGTGCTCGGGTGCGAGGACAGCAGCGTCTTGGCCGTATCCCGGTTGAACGCCGGCGTGAAGTAGAACGCGTTGAACGGCTGCGCCTGGCGCAGGTCCTGGGTGGGGATCCTGGCCACGTCGCCGGTGATCTTCTGCAGCGCGGAGGCCAGCGCCGAGGGATTGCCGGTCAGCAGGGCCCCGGCCCGGTCGGCCGCCAGTTCGCGGTAGCGCGAGAGCGCCATCGTCAGCAGGAACGAGATCGCGTAGGTGATCATGGAGACCAGCAGGATGATCAGCTGCACCGGCACCCCGCCGTCCCGGTCGTCGCGCCGGTCGCCGCCCAGGCCGAACCAGAACGCCATGCGCGCCACCAGGCCCGCCAGGATGCCGAGGAACGAGGCGATCGTGATGACCAGCACGTCCCGGTGCGCGACGTGGGAGAGTTCGTGCGCGAGGACGCCCTCGAACTCCTGCTCGGTCAGCCGGCCGGTGCGCCACTGGTCGTAGAGCCCGGTGGTCACGCAGATCACCGCGTTCTTCGGGCTGCGCCCGGTGGCGAAGGCGTTGGGCATCGGGGTCTGGGCGACGGCGACGCGCGGCTTGGGCATGTCCGCCATCGCGCACAGCCGGTCAACCACACCGTGCAGGTCGGGGTACTGCTGCGGGGTCACCTCGCGGGCGCCCATGGCGAAGGCGGCGATCTTGTCCGAGAAGAAGAACTGGAGGAACAGGATCACGCCGGCGATGACCAGCACCACCGGCAGGCTGCGCGCGGGCACGAACGCGACGAGGGCCGCGACGAACGCCACGGCCAGCGCGCCGATGAGGAACATGACGAAGACCATCCGGGAGGTCAGACCCCGGTCTGGCGCGAACCTCGTCCTGGCCACGGATGTCGCCGTCCTTCCGAAACTGTCCGCGGACCGACTGAATCGAATCGGTCCGTGCTGTCATCAGGCACAACGGGCTTTCGGGCGGGGAAGTTCCCCGCCCGGACCGGGTGGAGGGCATGCGGAAGCCCGGGCGCGGGGGCGAGCGCCCAGGCCCCGGCCTAACCGGGGATGAGCCCGTCGCTGGAAAGCAGGTCCCGCACCTCGTCGAGCGAGGAGTCGGCGCTGGGCAGGATGAAGTCGCTCGGCTTGATCTCCTCTACCGGCATTGGTTCGCCCAGTTCGCGCACGCGCGCCAGCAGCGCGTCCATGGCGGCGCGGAACTTGGCGTCCTCGCCGTCACGGACGGCTGCCAACAGCTCGTTGTCGAGCTTGTTCAGCTCGTCGAGGTGGTCCTGCTGGAGGGTCAGCTGTCCCTCGCCGAGGATGCGGACGATCACTTGGCGTCGCCCTCCTTGACCTCTTCCGCGTCCTGGATCGTGCCGGGCTTGGCCACGCCCGAGGCGCCGGGCTCCAGCTGCTTGGTCGCGCCGCCGGCCAGTTCCAGCTTCATCCGCTCCAGTTCGTTGTCCACGCCGGCGCCGCCGGAGAGGCGGTTGAGCTCGGCGTCGATGTCGTCGCCGGTGGTCAGCGCCGCCAGCTGGTCGTCCAGCGCACCGGACGCGGTCAGTTCGGTCATCGCGTCGGCGCGGGCCTGGAGCTGGGCGGTCTTGTCCTGCGCCCGCTGGATCGCCATGCCGACGTCGCCCATCTCCTCGGAGATGCCGGTGAGGGTCTCGGCGATTCGGGTCTGCGCCTGGGCGGCGGTGTAGTTGGCCTTGATCGTCTCCTTCTGCGTACGGAACGCGTCCACCTTGGCCTGCGCGCCCTTCACGGCCCTGGTCAGATTCTCCTCCTGCTTGACCAGGTTCTCGTGCTGCGGGGTGAGCGTGGCGATCTGCTGCTGCACCTCGGCGCGCCGCGTCAGCGCGTCACGGGCCAGGTCCTCGCGGCCCATCTCCAGTGCCCGGCGGGCTTGCTGCTCGCGCTTGCCGGCGTCCTGCTGGACCTGCTTGATCTGCAGCTCGATCCGCTTACGCGCGGTGGCGACGTCAGCGAGCGAGCGGCGCAGCTGGGTCATGTTCTCCAACTGCTTCTGGTACGCGTAGTCCAGCGTCTCGCGCGGATCCTCATACTTGTCCAGGGCTTTGTTCGCCTTGGACTTGAAGATCAAGGACATGCGCTTCATGACTCCATCGGCCATGGGCCCTCCAGGTCCCCCTTAAGCGGCGCCGTGCGGCGGCTTTTGCGGTCAGTGACCACGATAGTTCTTTGCATCCACGCTGGGCCAACCAAACCGGGCCGACCGCACCGCCCTCGCGCGACAGTGATCGGGAGGCTGAGTGAATCCTGCCACCGGGACGTCGCGGCGCTGCGCAGCGGGTGCGGGTTATGTGCCAGGCCGCCGACCGTTTACGCTTCCCTCGTGTTCCGACGACGTTCTGCCGACGAAGCCGTGGCCGACGACGCGCCCCGAGAGTCCGCGCCGCAGTCCGCGACGACCGGCCAGCGCTACAGCCAGCCCAAGGGCCGCCCCACGCCGACCAGGCGCGAAGCCGAGGCCGCCCGCAAGGCGCGGCTCGGTCAGCTGCCGACGGACCCGCGGGAGCGCCGGCGCGCGGAGCGTTCCGCGCGCAACGAGGCTTATCAGCGGCAGCGCAAGGCGCTGCGCAGCGGTGACGCCAGGAACTTCCCGGCGCGAGACCAGGGTCCGGCGCGCGCGTTCATCCGCGACTACGTGGACGGCCGGCTGCGGATGCTGGAGTTCCTGATGCCGATCGTCGTCGTCGCCTGGTTCACCCTGATCCTGCGCAGCGCCTCGATCTACATCTACGCCTCGTTCGCGATGGAACTGGTGGTCGTCGTCGGGATCGTGTTCGGCATCCTGCTGAACTTCCGGGTCAAGCGCGAGGTGCGGACCCGTTTCGGCGAGGAAAACGTGCGCGGATCCGGGTTCTACGCCTTCTCCCGCGCCGCGATGCCGCGCTTCCTGCGCCAGCCGCGGCCGACCGTGACCTTCACCGGGAAAGCGAAGTAGCCACGCTGCGGCGGCGGAGTACGTTGGGCCCATGGAGTTCCGACACCTCGGCCGCAGCGGCCTTGTCATCAGCGAGATCGCGTACGGCAACTGGATCACCCACGGCAACCAGGTGGAAGCGGAGGCCGCGCACGCCTGCGTGCGAGCCGCCCTCGAAGCCGGCATAACCACGTTCGACACCGCGGATGTCTACGCGGGCACCAGGGCGGAGACCGTCCTCGGCGACGCGCTCAAGGGGCAGCGGCGGGAAGGCCTGGAGATCTTCACCAAGGTCTTCTGGCCTACCGGTCCGGGCCGCAACGACCGGGGTCTGTCCCGAAAGCACATCCTGGAGTCGATCAACGGCTCACTGCGCCGGCTGCAGACGGACTACGTCGACCTCTACCAGGCGCACCGTTACGACCACTCGACCCCGCTCGAAGAGACGATGCAGGCCTTCGCCGACGTCGTGCGCTCGGGCAAAGCGCTCTACATCGGGGTGTCCGAGTGGAACGCCGCGCAGATCCGCGCGGCGGCGGACCTGGCCCGGCAGCTGGGTGTCCCGCTGATCTCCTCGCAGCCGCAGTACAGCATGCTGTGGCGGGTGATCGAGGCCGAGGTCGTGCCTGCCTGCGAGGAACTCGGCATCGGCCAGATCGTCTGGTCGCCGATCGCGCAGGGTGTGCTCACCGGCAAGTACCTGCCCGGTAAGCCGCCGCCGGCCGGCTCGCGCGCCACCGACCC
Organism: Actinocrinis puniceicyclus; assembly: GCF_018283645.1. GTDB lineage: Bacteria > Actinomycetota > Actinomycetes > Streptomycetales > Catenulisporaceae > Actinocrinis > Actinocrinis puniceicyclus. Next base: position 40,675 of record NZ_JAGSXH010000027.1, read on the forward strand.
GGTCGGCGGCAACTTCGTCAAGGAACTGCTGAACGACGACGTGCTCGCGCGGGTGCGGCAGTTGGCGCCGCTGGCGCAGGAGGCCGGTCTGACGATGGCTCAGCTCGCCGTGGCGTGGGTGTTGCAGAACCGGAACGTCTCGGCGGCGATCATCGGCGCCTCCCGGCCCGGGCAGGTCGAGGAGAACGTCAAGGCCGCCGGCGTGAAGCTGGACGACGGTCTGCTCAAGCGGATCGACGAGATCCTTGAGCCGGTCGTGCGGCGCGACCCCAAGCTGACGGTGTCTCCGCCCAAGCGGCCTTAGCGGGAGTTTGGTCTGGTTGAAACCAGACCAAGCGCCCGCTTCGAAGCCCCCTGGGCCGCTTCGCCGCCACCCGGCTCAGGCGGGCGGGGACTCCTGGAGCGACATGGGGCCGTACACCACGGCCCCATCCTCCAGGAGGGTGACCTGCTCGACCTCGGCGGCCAGCAGCTCCGGCCAGTTCTCGCCGATCCAGGTCTCCGCGTCGCCCTGGGTCGAGAAGGCGGCGTGCTCGCCCTCGACCGGGACGACCGGCTCGACCTCGGCGCCGGCAGCGTTCTCGTACCGCCATGTGAAAGCCATGGCCCCTACCTTAGCTAGGCGGCGAGCGAATGCATTCCTGGACACCGCTACGTCAGAAGGCGGCGCAGCATTCCAACGAAGCACAGTGGCGTGCCCTCGTGCTCGGCGGGGCTCGATCAGGCAAGTCAGCGTTCGCCGAGCGTCTGCTCGCGGACGACGACGAGGTGCTATATGCGGCGACGGCTCCCCATTACGACGCGGATGACGAGTGGGCCGAACGGATCGCGCGGCATCGGCAGCGGCGCCCGGCGTCGTGGGGCACGGTCGAACTGGGCCAGTCGCCGGCCGGGCTCGCCGACCTGCTGATCCGCGCCGATCGGACGGTGCTGGTCGATTCGCTCACGCTTTGGCTGACCGCCGCGATGGATGCGGTGCACGCCTGGGACGACGATGCCTGGCGTGAAGGCGGCGCGCGGCAAGCGCTCGACGGCTTGACATCCGGCCTCGTCGACGCGTTCGAGAACTCGGCGCGCTCGGTGGTGCTCGTCAGCGACGAGGTCGGTTTCGGGGTGGTGCCCGAATCGGCCGGGACGCGCCGCTTCCGCGACGAGCTCGGCCGGCTGAACCAGGCGGTGGCCGCGGTGGCCGACGAGGTGTCGCTGGTCGTGGCCGGGATCGCGGTGCGGCTGAAGCCGGGTCCGGGCGCCCTGGGCTCCGGCTGAGGCGCTAGGCTCCCGGACGATGGACACGACTGAGCTGGAGAAGTTCGCCGAGGGTGTGACGCGGCCGGACGAGGCGGCCCGCGAGGCGGCGCGGGTGCGGTGGGCGGAGACGGTCGCGCTGCCGCCGCGGTCGTTCGGCCGGATCGAGACGCTGGCGCAGTGGCTCGCCGCGGTCCAGGGCGCGTGCCCGCCCCGGCAGCTGGAACAGGCGCGCGTGGTGCTGTTCGCCGGCGATCACGGCATCGCGCGGCACGGTGTGAGCGCCAATCCGCCGGAAGCGACCGCCGCCCTGGTGCGCCGGATCTCGCTGGGTGGCGGGCCGGTACAGGCGCTGGCCCGGACGCACCAGGCGTCGGTGCGCGTGGTGGACGTATCCGTGGACTGCGACACATCGGCCTTCGCCGATCTGCCCGCGGAGGTGACCGCGGGCCGGATCCGGCGCGGCACCGGGCGCATCGACCAGGAGCGGGCCTGCGGCAGGGACGAGGCGGCGGCCGCTTTCCGGCTCGGGATCACGCTCGCGGACGCTGAGATCGACTCGGGCGCCGACCTGCTGATGCCCTCGCTGCTCGGCGTCGGGCATTCCACCCCGGCCGGAGTGCTGATCGGCGTGCTCACCGGTGCGGACGCGGCTGCGGTGACCGGTCGCGGCAGCGGCATCGATGACAGGGCTTGGATCCGCAAGTGTGCGGCGGTGCGTGACGCGATGCGCGCGGCGCGGCCGGCGATCGCGGACCAGATCGAGTTGCTGGCGACGGCCGCGGGCCCCGACTTCGCGGCGGCGACCGGGTTCATCCTGCAGGCGGCGATCCGCCGGACCCCGGTGCTGCTGGACGGGATCGGCAGCTTGGCGTGCGCGCTGCTGGCGCAGCGCATCGCCTTCCGCACTCCGGACTGGCAGCTGGCGGCGCACGCGTCTGCGGAGCCGGCGCTTCAGAAGGCGATCGACCGGCTCGGACTGGAGCCGCTGCTGGACTTCAAGGTGCGTGCGGACGGCGGCTGCGCCGCGCTGCTTGCGCTTCCGTTGCTGCGCTCGGCGGTCACGATCCTCGCCGAGACCGGTTCGTATGCGGACGAGGGGTTGCCCGAGCCGTTGATGCGTTCGCGGCTCTGATCGGCCGTCCGGGCGGATATGAGTACTGAAGCGCACGAAGACGGAGGGATAGCGGAGCCGGTGCCGGGCGCGGATGCGGATGCGGATGCGGACGGTACGGAACGCGCAGATGGCACCGACACCGACACCGACGCCGACACCGCCGATGATGCCGGCGCCGCGGACGGCGAGGCGGTGAGCCGTTCCCGGCTGCTGTCGGACGGGCTGCGCCTATCAATCAGTACCCTGACGATCGTGCGGGCCGGAGCGCCGCGGGCCGACCCGGCGACGGTGCGGGTCGCGATGACGGCCGCGCCCGCGGTGGGTCTCGGAGTCGGCGCGGTCGCGGCGGGGGTCGCGCAACTGGCGCACTGGCTGACCGGCTCGCCGGTCATCGCCGCGGTCGTCGCGGTCGCGGCGATGGCGGCGCAGACCCGGGCGCTGCATCTCGACGGTCTGGCCGACACCGCCGACGGCCTGGGCTCGAATCAGCCGGCCGAGCAGGCGCTGGCCGTGATGAAGCGTTCCGATGTCGGCCCGTTCGGCGTGGTCGCGCTGGTCCTGGTGCTCGCCGTGCAGATCAGTGCGCTGGCGGCGGACTATTTCGTGCACCGCGGCGCGATCGCGCTGCTGGCCGCCGGGATGACCGGGCGGCTCGCCATCACGGCCGGCTGTACGAGGCCGGTCCCGGCAGCGCGGCCCGGTGGGCTCGGCATGTGGGTCGCGGGATCCGTGCGCGTACCGGCCGCGGTCCTCGCCGGGCTCGCGGTGACCGCGGCCTGTGCGGCGCTGGGGCTGATCGTCGATCCGCGGACGGCCGTGCTGGCCGCAGCGGCGGTGCCGCTCGGCGTCGCGGCCGCGCTGCTGCTGCTCGCGCGCTGTGTCGTCCGGTTCGGCGGCATCACCGGCGACGTGCTCGGCGCACTCGTCGAGACCGCCGGCTCGGTCGCGATGCTCGTGCTCGCCGTGAAGTTGTGAGCGGGGATCCGCTCGGAACGACTCCGGTCACCGGCCGCGGGCCGGTGGTCCGTGGCCGCGGGGCCGCGGCCCGAGTGCGTCAGTCCACGTCTACGATCGTGATCAGTCGAACCGTTGACCCCGATGACCTGGACGGGCGTTTCAAGCGCAGAACAATCCGGGCACTGGCTCACCAAGCGAGAGCGGTCAGGAGAAATCGGACCGCGAGACATCGCGAATATGGTGACTACCCGGAAAGAGCGCTCGACAGCTAATTTCGCATCGGTTGCGGCTTTTCGGGAGGAAACGTATCCAGCCGCAAGGTGCGCGACCACCGGTATGCGCTCGTGTGTAACGTCTGCGCCGAACGCGGGAAAGACAGACGTCGTTCAATGATGCGCGACGTCCGGCGAATGCGAATCGTTATATCGTTCGAGGTTTCCGGCCCGTCATCCGGCGACATATGGCTTCTGCGATGCCGATTTCAAGAGGAGGTGAGTCATTGTGTTGAGTTTCTCCGGCCAGATCGGGAGCACCGCCACCGGCGGTGCTTTCATCCAGGTGGCACCGGGTGCCAGCACGACGTGCGGCGGCGGCAACTGCTGTTGCACGTCCTGCTGTAGCTGGTAGTCACGGTTCCACAGCTCATCCGGGCGGGGGACCGGCACCGGGCCCCGCCCGGTCTCGCAGTGCTCCCGTCGGCGCCTGACGGGATGACGCAGGGGATGACGGACTCGAATCGAGAGGCGAAGAACGCAGATGTCGATGAAGGACTCCGAGGAAGCCGTCTCCGGTTATCTCGCCGAGCACCCGTATCTGAGCTCTGCTGCGGGCTTCTCCCAGCAGCACACCTCCGTTTCCCTGCACAGCGCCACCACCGTGGTCCGCGCGCCGGAAGCCGTCGTGCGGGGCCGCTGGAGCCCGTCCGTGAACGCCTTCGTGGGCGAGGAACTGCTGCTCAACCACCGCCGCAGCTCACGCGACATGGGGATGAACCTCGGAGTCTCCCGCTACTATGCGCACGACGCCGTACTGTCCAGCGCGCACAGCGACCTGGCAGAGCGGCTCGACGGCGCGATCGCGCTGCCAGAGCGCCGCCGGCTCAAGAGCGCGCTCACCTCCACGGTCGTGGCCAGGCGCAGCGAGCGCGCGTTCTCCGGCAAGCCCGCGACCACCGAGGAAATGGCGACCGTCCTCTGGCACGGACAGGGCGTCTCGGGAAGCCTTCCGGTCGGTTCGCCGCAGGACCCTGACGCGGCCGTGCCGCTGCGCAACGCGCCGTCTGGCGGCGGCCTGTATCCGGTGCGGGTGGCCGTGATCGCGCAGAACGTCAAGGGGCTGAACCCGGGCTGCTACGAGTACCAGCCGCACAGTCACACCCTGTTCCCGGTCCGCCCGGGACCGGTGGCGCTGTCCGACCAGCTGTGGGCCGCGGACGTCGACCTGAACGGCGTCTCGTTCGCGCTGGCCTATGTGTACGACCTTTATGTCAATTCGCAGAAGTACGGCGACAGCGGACTGATCTTCGCGCTGATCGAGGTGGGCGCGATCTCGCAGAACATCCACCTCGCGCGCACAGCGCTCGGCATGATCGGCTGCGACCAGGGTGGCTACGACAAACAGCGCCTGGAACGCCTGCTGCACTGCGACGGCACCACACGGCACGTGGTCCACTTCACGCTCCTCGGACACGGAGAGGTCTGACCCCCAGTGACCGCTCAACTCGTCGATCGATCGGGCGAACACCCCGTCGAACCAGAGCTCACTCTCGCGGCGTCGGTCCGCCTGCTCGTCGCGGAGCCGCTCGTCTTCCGGCTGCGCTGGGGCATCTGGAACTTCCAGGAGGCCACCGTCGATCTGCGCGGCGAGTCGCCGGCGGTGCAGCAGGCCCTCGGCGCCTTCCTCGGCGCGCTCGCCACCGGCGCGGCCGCTCCCGGCGGCTTCGACGACGCGCCCGGCCTCTCCCCGGTCGAGCGTGCCAACCTCCGCCTGGTGCTGCAGGAGCTGCGCCAGAGCGGGTTCCTGGCCTACGACCGCCCCGCGGACCGGGGCTCGGACATGGCCAAGGTGCTGCTGGGCAACCTCGACCTGTACGGCTCGGCGCCGTCCGTCGACGCGGGGGTCGGATTCTTCTCCGACGCTCCCTCGGCCGTCGAGTACGTGTCCGGACAGACCGCCGCCCTCGGCGTCAAGGTGCAGATACTCCCGGAGGAGTTCATGCACGAGTTGCGTACGGCCGACCTGACCTCCGGCATGGGCGGGCTGGCGGCGGCCGACGCACTCGCCCGCCTCACCGCCCACGTCGACCAGTGCGCCTCGCTGGTCGCCTGCATCAGCCGTGCCTCGGTGCTCACCCTGCGCAACCTCAACCGGTTGGCATGCCACCTGGAGAAGCCGGTCGTCGTGGGACTGATCGACGGTCCGTTCGCCACCGTCGTCGGCGCCGATAGCCCCCGCACCGGCTGCCTGGAATGCTTCGAGCAACGCTCCCTGGCCCGGCTTGAGGACCACATCGGGTACCACGCCTTCGTCGGAGCCGGGTCGGCGGCCGGCACACGGCAGCCGGCCGGGGGCGGCGCGAACGGCGTCGAGTCGCTGCTGTGCGCGTTTCTGGTCAACGAGGTCGTGCTGTTGCGCTCCGTCGACACCTCGCGTTTCATCGGCCGCGCTCTGAGCATCTACCTGCCGACCTACGAGATGCAGGCCCAGGACGTGCTGCGGATCGCGACCTGCCCGGCCTGCGGCCACGTGGCCCGGGACATCGCCCAGGAGATCAACTTCAACAGCCGCGTCGTGATCGACCGTCACGTGCGCGACGCGCTCGGGGTGGCGCGGTGAGCCGGATCCCGTTGCGCGGATACCCGGGTATGTCCGCCGCCCTGAGCCGGTACGCCAGGCTCGGCGGCAACCAGGGCGGAATCCTGCCGGGCATGCTGGTCTCGGTCGCGGCGGTCCGGGGCGAGCCGTACCTGCGTTCCGCGACGGCCGCGATGCCCCAGTACCACCGGTTGGCGATGGCCGATCCGCACATGCAGATGCAGTACCACCTCGCGGGCTACGGGTCCACGCACGAGGAGGCGATCACGCGGCTGACCGGTGAGTCCGTCGAGCGCTACGCGGCGATCATGGCGATGACTCTGTTCCGGCACCGCGTCGAGTTCGCCTCCTACCGCGCGCTCTCGTCCCGCAACGACTGCGTTCCGCCGCAGTACCTGGCGCTCTTCGACGCCGAGCAACAGCGCCGGCTGAGCGCCATGCTGCACCGCTACGCGCCGGATCCGCCGACCGAGGACGACGTCATCGCGTGGATCGCGTGTCCGTCGCTGACGAAGCCGGGTCGCGACGTGTATGTTCCCGCGCAGCTGATGTTCCTCGGGTTCCGCACCGACGAGAAGCACGGCGACCGGATGTTCGCACCCTCCTTCTCCACCGGCACCGCGGCGCACGTCTCACTCGACAAGGCTCTTCTCAGCGCGCTGATCGAAGCGGTGCAGATCGACGCGTTCATCCTCAACTGGTACACCGAGGCCAAGGTGCCGCTGCTCGAGCTCGAAGACGCCGAGCGCGGCCTGCTCGCCGCCAGCGGACTCGCCCCCGACGGCCCGTACGACGTGCGGGCCGCCTACTTGAGCCGGCCCGAGCTGCCGCTGCCGAACGTCGGGGTCACGCTGGTGCGCCGCGACCGTAAGCTCCCGTACATCGCGTTCGGCCTCCAGGCCGACCCCGATCCGCGGTACGCGCTGCTGCGCGGGGCGGCCGAGGCCACGGCGATCCTCGGGATCGGCATGTTCAGCACGGTCTTCGATCTGCCGAGCGTGCATCTCGCGCAGAACGGCTCGTCGTACACGGACCTCGACACGAACGTGCTCTACTTCGCCGGGCCCGGCGACGCCGAGCGCAAGCTCGCCGCCGTCGAGAGCCGTACCAGCGCAAGCGCCGCCTTTCGCGACCTCACCCCCTACGCCGTCGACGACGAGACGGCGATCAGGCGCCTGATCGCGGACATCGCCGGGGTGAGCCAATGGGCCGGCTACCTCGACATCACGCCGCCGGAGCTCGCCGACACCCCGTGGAAGGTGGTCAGGGTCCTGATCCCCGAGCTGTTGAGCATGTGCCTGCCCGGCTTCCCGGCCAAGGGTCACCCTCGCATGCGCGCCCACGGAGGGGCGACCCATGTGGTCCCGCACCCTCTGCCTTGAGTGCCTCGTGCTTGCCGCGACGATCGCCCCGGCCGAACTCGTCCGCGTGGCGACGGCCTTCGGCATGCGCGGACACGGCGCCGCCCGGGCGGCACGCACCGCCACGTACGGCGTTCCCGCAGCTTATTCGGCGGTGTGCGCGGCGGCGATCGCCGTTGCGGCGACCGGCGGATTCAGCCCCGGATATCTGAGCTCGTGGTCCGTCGGCGCACTGTGGGTCGTGGGCGCGGTGGTCGCCGGCTGCGCCGTCGTGGCGCTGGAGTTCGGGCTCGGTGCCGCGCCGTACCTGCTGCGGGGAAAGCGCGGATTGCGCCTGGGAGTCATGCTGGCGTCGGGCTCCGTGGACGCCGCTTTCGTGGCATCGGTCGTGGCAACCGGTATCGCCGAGGAGTTGCTGTACCGCGGTTTGTGGATCGGTATTCTGCACGAGCGTCTCGGCCTCGTCCTCCCCGCGGCCATACTCGCCGCGGCGTGCGCGTATGCGCTCGGACACGTGTTCTTCGGGATGAACGTCGTCGCGCAGAAGGCAACCACGGGCGCCGTGTTCGGCGTGCTGTTGGTCTCGTCGGGCAGCGTCGTGGTGCCGCTCCTCGCCCACGTCACGCAGAACCTTGTCGTATCAGCTCTCGGTGCCAGACAGGCGGCCAGAGCATGAGCGTCCCGGTATATGTGCTCTGGTGCTGCGTCGCCGTCGCCTCCTGGCTGGCGCTCTACCGGCTTCCGTTCGCCGACGCCTCACGCAGGCGTCGCATGGCTCTGTGGTTGGCGGACCGGTCGGGCAGCCGTCCCGACGCCGCGTTCGCCGTCTTCGCCACCGCGCTCTATCTGGGCCTGGGCCTGGCGGTGCTTTTCGCGCTCGCCGCCGCGGCGCACCTCTCGGTGCACCGGTTGGTCGGCGCGCCGACGGCCTCGGACGCGCTGACCCTGCTGCTGGCCCTTTTCGGCACGTCGAGCCTGAACATCCTGTGCATATCAATGCTCTACCGCGCCAGGCCGATCGTGGACGTGCCGGGCGAGATCGCCCGGATCCGCTGGATCGCGTCCATCCTCTCGCTGCCGGGATCCGCGCGCTGGGCCGTGCCCGCGGCCGCCGCGGTCGTGGAGGAGTTGGTCTTCCGCGGCGCCGTCTTCGTCGGCCTCGGCGCCCGCGGCGGCGGATTCGCGCTCGCCTGCGCGGTCAGCACGGCGATCTTCACGATAGGCCAGATCGTGCTGGTCTCCACGCCGGTCCAGGCATTTGTGATGGGCACCTCAGGTCTCACCCTCGGCCTGGTCGGCTGCCTGCTCGTCGCCGCCACCGGTAGTATCCTGCCCGCCGTCGTCCTGCACGCCTCGTTCGCGGGGTTCTACACCACGGTCAGCACCGGATCGGCGCGCGGCGGGTCGGGCGCGCGCCCCACCGGGCCGCCCCGAGGAGCGTTCCCATGAATCAGAGCCACGACTCCGCCGTCGCGGATCAAGGTCAGGAGCCTGTCGTCCGTGTCGAGCGCCTGACCATCGCCTACGGTGCGCGCACCGCGGTCAGCGAGGTGTCGTTCACCGTGGCGGCGGGGCAGATCGTCGGGCTCGTCGGCCCGAACGGGGCGGGCAAGACCTCCGTCGCCGAGACCGTCGGGGGGATCCGCGACGCGGTCGCCGGCGGCTCGGTCTCGGTCTGCGGGCTCGACCCGCTGCGCGATCGCGCGGCCGTGCGCTCCCTGATCGGCATGCAGCTCCAGGAGTCCTCGTTCCCCAGCCGGACGAAGGTCGGCGAACTGTGCGACCTGTATGAGGCGATCTACCACGCGCCCGCGGCTGCCGACGGACTGCTGGCCTCCTACGGCCTGGCCGACCGGCGCCGCAGCTTCATCAGCTCCCTGTCAGGCGGGATGCGCCAGCGCCTCGCGCTGGTCCTCGCGCAGATCGGCGCGGTGCGACTGGTGATCCTGGACGAGCTGACCACCGGCCTGGATCCGGAGCAGCGCCGCGGCACCTGGCGCTCGGTGCGCGAGTTGGCCGAGCGAGGGGTCGCGGTCCTGCTCACCTCGCACTACATGGACGAGGTCGAGGCCCTGTGCAGCAAGGTCGTCGTCCTGCGGGAAGGCCGGACGGTGGCGTACGACAGCCCGGCCCGGATCACCGTGCAGCACGGCGGCCCCGCGACCTTCACCGTGGACGTCGGGCGCGACGGCGCCGCGCGCGAGAAGCTCGACCGGCTGGGCCTGCGCCGCGTGGCCGCGCCCGCGCCGACTCGGGAGGGTACGGCGGTGCTGACCGGGAGCTTCCCAGAGGATTACAACCGGATCATCGAGGCGGTCTCCGCCGTGGGGCTGCCGCCGTCCGCGGTGACGCACCGGGCGCCGACGTTCGAGGACGCCTATCTCGGCCTGGTCGCGGCTCAGGAGGAATGACATGACCCTGCTGACGACGACCGTCGGCTTCGAGGGCCGCCGGATGGCCCGCAACTTCGCGCCGGTGTTCTTCGCGCTGGCGTTCCCGGTCATGATGCTGTGCATCTTCGGCGGCATCTACGGCAACAAGCCGTCGAGCCAGTTCGACGGCAGGGGCGTGGTGGACTCGTCCGTCCCGGCCTACCTGGTCCTGGTGGTCGCGGTCACCGGGTTGATGAGCTTTCCACTCGGCCTGGCCGAGTACCGGGATCGCGGGATCCTGAAGGGTTTCCGGGCCACGCCCGCACCCGCGTGGGTGTTCCTCGCGGCGCAGGGCGCGGTGAACCTGGCGCTCAGCCTGATCGGAGCGCTGCTGCTCGTGCTCACGGGCGGCGCCTTCTTCGGGATGCACGCGCCGCGCTCGCCTGCGGCGGCGATCGCAGCGCTCGTCCTGGGCACGGTGACGATGTACGCGATCGGCTGCCTTATAGCGGCCGTCGCACCGACCGAACGGGCCTCGACCGCGGTCGCGAACCTCGTCTACTTCCCGATGATCTTCCTGTCCGGGGCCACCATCCCCCTGGGCCTCTTCCCCCCGGTGATGAAGGACATCAGCGACGCGCTCCCGGCCACGTATGCGGTCAGACTGCTCCAACACGCATGGCTGGGCACCTCGACGAACACGGTGCTCGACATCGCGGTGCTGCTGGCCGTGAGCGTCGTCGGCGCGGGCATCGCGGTGCGATTCTTCCGGTGGGAATAGCGTGAGGACGGCCGAGGCGGACCGCCGCCGATGAACGAGCAACTCCCCGCGACCGCCTACCTGACCGCCGTGGCACGCGCCGAGGCCACACTGGACCCCGCGTGCGACCTGGTGGACGAATACGCGGCACGTTTCGCAGAACTCTGCCCGCCCTCCGTGCGCGCCATCACTGCGCACACCGGCGGCTTGTCCGTCGTCGCGGCGCGAACCACCACGATCGACGCGATGCTGACTCGGGCTCTGGAACGCCGCGCTCCCGGCGTGTTCGTCAATCTCGGTGCGGGTTTCGACGCGCGGCCTTACCGGCTTGACCCCGGCGCGTGGCCACCCGGCTGCCGGGTGGTGGAAGTCGACGTCGCGTCGATTCTGGACGTCAAGGACCGTCTGCTGCCACCGGCCGAGGCCGCCGTCCCGATCGAGCGCGTACGCTGCGACCTGCGGTTCCTCGGCGATCTCGATCGGGCGCTGCGCCCGCGCACGGAAGGTGAGCGGCTCCTGCTGCTCGCCGAGGGGCTGCTGACGTACCTGCCGGAGCCTCAACTCGCCGGGTTGGCCAGGACGCTCGCCGGATTCGGCGCGTCGGCGTCCTGGATCTGCGACGCGCTGTCCACCGACTCCGCCCGGGTTCTCACCCGGGCGTCGCGCGGCGCCGGCTCGAAGCTGACCATGTACGGACTCACCGACGTGCGCGCCTTCGAGGAGAACGGTTGGCGTTGCGAGGACATCAGCCTGCTACCGACCGCCCGCGTTCAACGGTCCGCCGGTCCCGGCGTCGGCGCCACGTCGCAGCTACCTGACTGCGTGTTGTCGCTGCGCAGGTAGGAGCTCGCAACCACGTGGCTCGCCGCGCCGGCCCAGTGTCCCCGGTCCGGCCGGTCCATCGTGCCGCGCGCCGGCGCGGGCGAGGAGAGGCCCAGCAGGATCAGGGCCACGCCGAAGGCGAGCAGGAATGCGATCAGGGGGATGAGATAACGCAGCAGTGTCGATCCTGCGCGCCCGCCCGCAGCGTGGCTGCCCGCGCCGCGCGCCCGCAGCCGGCAGGACCACAGCTCGGCCAACTGCTCGCGGGCTTGCCGCACGACCGCGGCGGAGGCGACCAGCCGGTGGGTGTTGCGGCGCGCCCGCGGCGCGCCGGCGTGCCAGCCGCGCAGGGACCAGCGATGGTCGGTGGGACCCGTGGGCCGGAACTCCAGGAAGCGGCGGCGCGAGGAGCGGTGATCCTTGGCCGCGGCAGCGAGCCGTTCCCGGCCGCGCCCGTCCCATCCCGCGTCGAAGCAGTCCGCGGCGGCGGCCTCCAGCGCGCTGAGCGTCGAGGCCGCGGTGCGCGGGACGCGGTCCTTCACCTCGCCGTCGTGCCCGCGCGCCACGCCCGCGTCTTCGAGCACTGCGTCGTAGATGCGCGCGGCGACCCCTTCCAGCTCACCCTGGGCGAAGTAGCCGGTCCGGGCGGTATGGTCCGGCAGCCGCCGACCGGTCACCATGCAGGTGACGAAGAGCTCTGCGGCCAGTTCCAGGTCGGCGGCCATCGCCGCGGCCGGGTCGTGCGGCTCGGGGCGGGCGACGAGGCCGACGTCGACCAGGACGCAGTTGCCGCTGGGCTCGATGATGACGTGGCCGGCGTCGGGTCGCCGATGCGGCACCCCGCGCGCGTGCAGCGCGGCCAGGGCCGCCAGCACGTCCTTGAGCACCACCGACGCGGTCTGCACGTCGAGTCCGCGCGGCAGTTGCGCGAGCACCTTCGACAGCCGCACTCCGGTCACGTGCCGGCACACCGTGGCGACGATCTGCCCGGCGGCGTCGGCCACATAGCTGAGCGGCGGTGCGAGGCGCGGATCGCTCAGCCCCGCCAGCGCCGCGCTTTCGGCGGGAAAGCCGTACTGGAAGCCGGGATCCACGGTCAGGTCCGCGTCCAGGCAACGCATCACGGACAGAATTCCGAGTTCGTCGCGCAGCACGACGAGACCTCCGGCGGCGCTCGCCGCCATGCCTATTGCCGGGCTCATTCCCGCGTCGGCGCCGACCGCCTCGGCCATTGTGTGACGTGCCGTATCAGTGACCACTCAAACCTCCGGTGGAAAACAAGGCTCAGCATCACCATGAAGTCAGCGTCTGTCCAGTACCCGGCGCGTGTTCATCCGATCGGGTGAGGTATGTCGGAATCGGGGATTTCGCGAACTCCTCGGGTTGCGGCCCCGCGTGGCCATATCCGGGACGGAAGCAGAATACGCAGACACGAATTCCCGCTGTCGCGATTTTGCGTGGCACTGTCGCGGCTCCGGCAGAATTGCCGGCTCTCGGCGTGCACGTGGCATGGCTCGCGGCTTGCGCCCCCGTGCAGATCGGCGCGGGCCTCGCCTTCGCAGTGTCAGGGCCAGTCATATCAATGCTCTGCGGGCGCTGGCGAAACGCCCGCGGCCCGGCCGCCTCAGGTCACGTCAATGGCCGAACCCGGCTTGAAACACTCTGTCACGGCACCGGTACGGCCGTGACCACGAGGTTGTCGAGGTAGGAGCCGGTGTGGTGGTTGAAGGGTCCGCCACAGGTGAGCAGGGTGAGCCGGGAAGTGCCTGCGGGAGAGAAGAGCGCGGACAGCGGAAGGGCGGCTTTCGGGTATTCCTGGCGGCCGATGACGCGATAGTGCCACGCGCGTCCGTCGGCTGTCGTCACGGTGACGGCTGCGCCGACCGTGATGGCGCGCAGCGGGAAGAGCGCGCCTGGCCCCTGACCGGCGGAGTCGACGTGTCCGGCGATGACGACCGAGCCGGCAAGGGCGCCGGGCGCCGGGCCGTACCGGTACCAGCCGACGGTGTGGATGTCCGAGGGGATGGCCAGGGCGCCGTTCGCGGTGACGCCGATGGGCACGACCGGAGCGCCGATGCCCAGTGAAGCGATGGCGAGCCGGTCGGGCCGGGACAACCGGCCCGTCGCGGCAGACATGCGGCCGGCGCTTGTCGGCGGCGATTGCGCGGCCAGGGACGTGGCGACGCCGGGATTGAGCGAGGGAGGCTGCGTCGGGTGGTCGCTCGCAGCGTGCGCCGCGAGCGCCGCCGCGATGAGCGCCGCGCCGGCGACCGCGGCCGACCCGGGGGTGGGCCGCAGCGGCCGTCGGCGCGGCGCTGAACTGCGCTGGAACACGGGCTACCCGCGGGCGCGCACGGTGCGGCGGATCGTGCTGAACAAGCCGGCGAAAAGCAGGAGAGCGCCGGCGGCTGCCAGGCCCCACACCCAGGAAGCGGTGGCGGGCGCGGCCGGGGCCGCCAGACCGCCGCTGCCCGCGGGCACGGCCACCGGGGCCCCGCCGAGTCCGGTGATCGTCTGGGTGACCAGGCCGAGGGTCTTGTCGGTCGCGGAACCGATGGCGTACACGATCGTCTCGGTGCCTGCCTGCAGGTTCAGCGTGGCCGGGCCGATGACGACGGTTGAGGTACCGGCGAGCACGACGTCTGCGGTCACGGTGCCGGCGGGTAGCAGTGCGCTGACCTGACCGGGGTTGGTCAGGCCGGTGAAGGCCGCGTGGCCGTTGACGCGGACGTCCACGGCGGGCGCCGCGGCGTCGTGCCGCACCACGATGCGGGCCTGGCCGGCCGGGACCGGGCTGGTGTCGTTGGCATAGGCGGTCAGGGTGGGCGCGCCCGCGCTCGTCAGGTGGGCGACCAGGGAGGCGTTCTCACCCGCGGTCAGGTTCTCGGTCGCGGTGATCACAGGGGTGCCGGTACCGGCGGTGTCGGCGGCCGGGAACACGGCGATGTGATAGGTGCCGGGCGGCAGCGACAACGGGCCGGCGACCGTGCCGGGCTGGAAGTCGGGCAGCAGATCCTTGCCGTTGACGAACACGTTCACGGGGGTCTTGGGGATCCCGTGCACCACGCTGACGGTGGCGGTCATGGCGGCGCTGGCGGGCGTCGTGGCCAGCGCCGCGGCAAGGGCGATGAGCGGGGTGAGCGCGAGACTCAGGGGACGTCGCATCCGTCGATCTCCGATCGTAGACAGGACATATAGGTATTTGTCGGCCGCGAGATCCAATGTCCACCGGCTCCACGACCGCGGGCCACCCGGAACGCCTGAACGAGTGATCGGCGCCGTCGTGGCCGCCGCCTTCCCCTGGTCGGCTTCTGATGCAGCGCGGCACGAGGCCGGAGTCAGCGTCCGCTCCGGGGCCCGATTGCCACGTGTCACCCTGTAAGCATCAGTGGCACGATATAGATGAGCCCACGAGAACATCAGGGTGCCTACATATGGTCGGTACCCTGATGGCCTGCGGCCGAGCGCTGCCCGCCCGGAAGTCAACCGGCGCGGGTGGCCATGCTCACCCGGCGCGGCCCGCCTTCACCGGGTGGACGCGGTCACGAACGGTGGCTTGGTGACACTGAAGGCCGCGCGCCGGCCGCGCACGTCGAGGTACACCGTGTCGCCTTCGGCCGCGGTGGGTGACAGCAGTGCCAGCGCGATGCCGATCTTCAGCGTCGGCGAGAAGGTCCCGCTGGTCACCTCCCCGATCACCGAGCCCTGATCGTCCGGTCCCGGTGCGTCCCACACCGCCATGTGCGGTCGCGGAATGGCCCGGTCCACCTGCCGCAGCCCCCACAGCAGCCGGCGCGGACCCTCGGCCTTCTCCGCCAGCAGCGCCTCGCGGCCCCAGAACGCGTCCTTCTTCCAGCCGACCGCCCAGCCGACCCGGGCCTGCACCGGGGTGATGTCGAGCGACAGGTCCTGGCCGTGCAGCGGATAGCCCATCTCGGTGCGCAGGGTGTCGCGGGCGCCGAGACCGCACGGCTTGACGTCGAAGGGCTCCCCGGCACGCAGGATCGCGGTCCACAGCTCGTCGGCGTCCGGCTGGCGGCAGACCAGTTCGTATCCGTGCTCACCGGTATAGCCGGTGCGGCAGACGGTCAGCGGCCCGCCGTTCCACACTGCCGTCGCGAAGGCCATGTAGTCGTGGCCGGCCGGCAGGCCGAGAGCGGCGAGCAGGTCCGCGGAACGCGGCCCCTGCACCGCCAGCACCGCGAAATCGGCGTGCTGATTCGTCACGGTGATCCCGGGCGGAGCCGCGGCAGCGAGCCGGCGCACCACCTCGGCGGTGTTCGCGGCGTTCGGGATCAGGAAGATCTCCTGCTCGGACTTCACGTAGGCGATCAGGTCGTCGACCACCCCGCCGCTCGCCTCGTCGCAGGCGAGGGTGTACTGCGCGCGACCCGGCCCGATCCGGCGCAGGTCGTTGGCGAGCGTGGCGTTGACGAAGTCGAACGCGGTCGCGCCGCTGCCGTCCGTCGCGCTCCCGGCGACGGTCGCCTTGCCCAGGTGACTGACGTCGAACACGCCCACGCCGGTGCGCACCGCCGCGTGTTCTCCGACGACCCCGGAGTACTCGATCGGCATCAGCCAGCCGCCGAAGTCCGCCAGCTTCGCGCCGAGGGCGACGTGCCTGGCGTGCAACGGCGAGGTGAGCAGGTGCGGGGACGGCGGCGTCTGTGACATGGCGACGAGCCTACCGTCCAGTATCCGGGACGGCGCTTCGGCGGCAGGGACCTCGGCGCCCGCTCCGGGGGCGTGCGATTACGATGCGGCTCATCCCGCAAACTCAGGACAGGACACGACGTGACCACGATCTCACTGCAGTCCGGCCCGCCGGCCGGTGTCGAAGCCGACGCGCTCGTCATCGGCCTCTACCAGGGCGAGGACGGCGTGATGCTCGCCCCGGGCGCCGAACCGGTGGACGAGGCCTTCGGCGGCCGCCTCGCGCACACCTTCAAGGCGCTCGGCGCGACGGGGGCGGCGGACGAGGTGACCCGGGTTCCGGCGCAGGGCGGCCTGCGCGCGCCGGTGGTGGTCGGACTCGGCCTCGGCTCGGCCGGGGACGGCGAAGTGGTCGGGGTGACCGGCCTCGAAGACCTGCGCCGGGCGGCCGGGTCCGCGCTGCGCTCGCTGGCCGGGTTCGGCACGGTCGCGCTGGTCACCCCGGTGAGCGGAGCCGAGGTGGTGGAGGCCACGGCGCTGGGCGCGGCGCTGGCGGCGTACTCGTTCGACGGGCTCAAGACCGGCGACGGAGCGGACCGCAAGGCGCCGGTGGCGCACGTGGTGCTGGTCACCCCGGGCGAACCAGGTGCGGAGGCGATCGCCGCCGGCGAGCGCGCCCAGGTGGTCGCCGACGCGGTGAAGGCCGCCCGGGACCTGGTCAACACCCCACCGTCGCACCTGTTCCCGCAGGCGTTCGCGCAGGCGGCCCAGGCCGCGGTGCAGGCCGCCGGGGTCGAGGGGCTGACGATCGAAGTGCTCGACGACGCGGCGCTGCGCGAGGGGGGCTACGGCGGCCTGATCGGCGTCGGCCAGGGGTCGAGCCGGCCGCCGCGGCTGGTTCGGATCACGTATACGCACCCTGACGCGCAGCGTTCGCTGGCGTTCGTCGGCAAGGGCATAACCTTCGACACCGGCGGCATCTCGCTCAAGCCGGCCGGCGCGATGGAGATCATGAAGAGCGACATGGCCGGCGCGGCCGCGGTCGCGCAGGCGGTCGTCGCGGTAGCGAGGCTCGGCCTGCCGGTGACGGTCACGGCGTGGGCGGCGCTGGCGGAGAACATGCCCGGCGGCAACGCGATCCGGCCCTCCGACGTGTTGCGCATCTACGGCGGCAAGACGGTCGAGGTACTCAACACGGACGCCGAGGGCCGGCTGGTGCTCGCGGACGCGATCGTGCGCGCGGCCGAGGAGAACCCGGACGCGATCGTGGACGTCGCGACGCTCACCGGGGCGCAGGTGGCGGCGCTCGGGCACCGCACCGCGGCCGTGATGTCCAACGACGAGGAGTTCCGCACGCAGGTCGAGTCGGCGGCGGAGCGCGCCGGTGAGGACCTGTGGCCGATGCCGCTGCCGGCGTATCTGCGCAAATCGCTGGACTCGGACGTCGCCGACCTCGCGAACCTGGGCGACCGGATGGGCGGGATGCTCGTCGCGGGCGTGTTCCTCAAGGAGTTCGTCGCCGAGGGTGTGCCGTGGGCGCACCTGGACATCGCCGGTCCCGCCTACAACACGAACGCGCCGTACGGGTACACGCCCAAGTGCGGCACGGGGTATGCGGTACGGACCCTGGTTCAGCTCGCCCAGGACGCGGCGGACGGGCTGCTTTAGCAGCTGTCGTGTCGTGTCCTGTCGTGTCCTGTCGTGTCCTTCTGGTCCGCCTGGTGCGCGCAGGCGCTGCCTCGGGCGTCCGCGCCGGCCGGGCAAGGCGAGTCAGGGCTCGCGCTTCGCCCTGTTCTGCGCCGCGATCCGCGCGTTCCAGTCGCGCATCCGCTGCGGGTAGCCGACCACCGCCGCGTCGTAGGCCGCGATTCCGAGACGGTGCGCGAGTTGATGCGCCGCCTGCGGACCGGGTACCCGGCGGCGGGTCCACTCCCCGTCCGCCGCCACCAGCATCACTGTGGTGTCGGTCACAGCGGTGCGTGGTTCGACGAAGGCCTCCACCCCGGCGCGCGAGCGCGCGAACCGGGTCAGGTGCGCCTCGTCCTCGCGCAGGTCACGGCCGTTCGCGGAGCCAGCACCTGCGAGCCTGCCCCGCCTTGGAAACACCGACACCCTCCATCACCTCGTTGACTCCGGTCGGGCGCGACCGAATTGCGGACGAGCGCGTTCGTTCCACCCCCGAGCTGCCGCGGCGGGTCCCCGCAGGCTGACCGCGCCGGTCGGCCGTGCGCACCGCGACCTCCCGGACCGCACTAAGCTGGCGCCGTACCAACTTCCGTCCGGCCGACCGAAAGTCGGCCACCGGGTCGACGGTCGCCGAGAGGCCCGCGCCTGCGCGGATGGCAGGATGCTTGTCAGTGTGCCATCCCGGAGCGTCCGGCGATCCGGAATCGGGCCCATCCGGCTCCGTACGGCGGGCTCGGGCGGGCGG
>NZ_JAGSXH010000280.1 GCF_018283645.1 Actinocrinis puniceicyclus
CTGATGGCAGGCCGTGAGCAGTGCGGGCTGGTTCGCCTTGACTGTGAAAACGTAGTGTGCGTCGTGTTCGCGCAGGTGGCGTGCTGTTTCCCGCTGGGTGTGCAGCGCGTCCATCGTGATGACGGACTCTGCGATGTCCATGCCGTCAAGCAGGATGCGCGCCTCGGGGATCTCGTTGGCCTGAATGACTCACGGGTGGCAGTGCTCTGATTGCCGGTTCGGTGGGGTCCGTTTCGATCGTTTGATCACCTTTGTTCCGTGGGTCGGTTGTTGGCTCGGGTGCCGGGTTCGCCCGGCTCGGCGGCGCGTTCCACTCGCGCGGGGGGGTGCCCGGGTCCTTTCCGGGCTCTGGTGCGGACGGATCGCGCCGGTCAGCCGGGGTGCAGGGCGCATAGCCGCTTCCAGCAGGTGATGATCGGTTCGGTCCACGGCCAGTCGTCGGGCAGGTGCACAGTGCGTCGTCGTGCGTGGGCCGCGAGGCGGGCGGGTACGTGCAGGATGCGGTTGCGCAGGGTGTCGGGCGCGGCCTGGGCCAGGTCGCCCTGGTCGTACAGGCCCAGGAGCCTGGTCCAGGCCAGCAGGTCCGAGGCGATCGCGGCGGCGGTGATCCATCCGTGGTTGACCGTCCAGTCCTTGCTCGGCAGGGTGCGCATCCCGACCGCCTTGTGGTCTTTCATCCGGTCTTCGACGTGGGCGTGCGCGCGGTGGCGGGCGTCGAGCCACTGCGCGTGGATCCCGGGGCCGTTCGTAGCGGTGGCGAACACGGCGTGGTGCCACCCGGTGGCGCGTTCGTAGTCGGTCAGGTTCTTCTCGTGCCGCCGGGAGATCCTGGTGCGCCGGGCGATCAGGCGCAGGCCCTTGGGCCAGCCGGCGAGGATATCGGCTGCCAGGCCGGTGATCTCGGCGACATCCGCCGGGCGGGTGTCGGGGGCCGGGTCGCCGTTTTGCAGGTAGGAGCGTTCCCACGCGGTTTCGGGCAGCGCGGCGATCACGGCCTCGGTGGCCTGGTCGATGAACCAGCCCACGCAGAACTCCACCCGCCGCCGGGTCGAGTTCAGGGCGACGAGGTACTCGAGCAGAGCGTGGGTCGCCCCGGCGCCGTCCACGCGGATGAGCAGGTGCCTGCGATACCCGGGCGGGATCTGCTCGATCGCCGCGCGCAGCACGGTCAGGTGGTCGGTCACGGTGTTCGAGCCCGCGTTGCCCTTTCTCAGCAGCACGGACAGGTTCTCCCCGGTGTTGTCGCACTCTGCGATCAGCGGGTGAAATCCATAGGTGTGCTTGAAGGTCGGCGCCGCACCGTCCTTCTCGGAGTGCGCCAGGATGATCGTGGCGTCGATGTCGATGACCACCACCCCGGTCATCGTCCTGCCTGCCACACGCAGCCACGGGAACCCACCGGGCCGCGCCTCAAGCTGTGCCCAGACCTGCCGGCGCGCGGCGGCACGGGCCTTGGCCACGCGTCGCAGGGTCCGGTCATCGGCCATGGCCAGGGCGCGGCGCACCGTGGAGTCCGAGGGCGGCGCCCCGAACACCTTCGTGTGGTGGTCCAGCAGCTCGATGTCCGCCAGGAACCGCCCGCCCAACGCGATCACCACCGCGAGCTGGACCCACACCGCCCCGCGATCCCACCCCGGCAGGAAACCCCGCCTGGCCAGCGCGTTGCCCAAAGCACCGGTCAGCCCGGCCACATCGGCGGCCTTACGCAGCAGCACCGCACCGGCATGCCCGACCAAACCCCTGCCCGCACCGTCCAGTGACAACCCGGCCGACCATGACGTATCGTTTCCCACCCGGAAGGTGCACCCAATTTCCCGCCAGATCTGATCTCAGCAATCGAATCATGGCAGGTCAGGTGCACCTTCCGCATATCAGTAGGCTAGGTTACCCGGAGACCCGTGAATACCCGAGGTTGGTCTTGGAGTCGATCTGCCGCTGGGCCAGGATCGTGCCGGCGGCGTGATCCAGCGCTGCGAGCAGGGTGACCTGCGCGAACCCGGTGGCGCCCGAGCCGCGCAGCACCTTGCCGTCCACCGCG
>NZ_JAGSXH010000281.1 GCF_018283645.1 Actinocrinis puniceicyclus
CCCGAAACCTGGGCCATCGCCGGCCCGCTGCGCGAAGAACTCGCCACCGCACTACGTGAGGCCACCCGCAGCGTTACCTCCCACGCAGAGTTCGACGATTTGCTCGCGGGAACCAGCGGACCGTCCGGACCGTCCATCGCGGTCCTGACCCTCGCGAACGACGGCATCGGCGTCCCAGCGAGCGTCCACGACGCGACCCGGCGGGCGTTGAATGCGGTCCAGGCATGGCTGCCGGACGCGCAACACGACGGAACCCGGCTGATCGTGCTGACCCGCTCGGCCATCGCCACCCACCAAGGCGAGCACGTCGCCGACCCGGCAGCCGCGGCCGTCTGGGGCCTGATCCGCAGTGCCCAATCCGAGAACCCCGGCCGCATCACCCTCATCGACACCGACAGCGCCCCGGCATCGCTCAACGCCATCCCCGCCGCCCTGGCCACCGATGAACCGCAGCTGGCGATCCGCGAGGGAGAACCGCACGCGGTCCGCCTGGCGAAGGTGGACATCAATGCGCAACTCGTCCCGCCCGCTGACACGGAATTCTGGCGTCTGCACACCGCGAAAGCCGGCAGCCTCGACGGCCTCGCCCTCGTGCCCTGGCCACAGGCCGGTGCACCGCTGGAACCCGGCCAGGTCCGGGTCTCCCTGCGCGCGGCGGGCGTCAACTTCCGCGACGTCGTGGTCACCCTCGGACTGGTGCAGGACGTCCGCTCCATCGGCGGCGAAGGCGCCGGCATCGTCGTCGAGACCGCGCCCGACGTCACCGACCTGCACCCCGGCGACCGCGTCATGGGCCTGTTCTCCGGCACCGGCCCCACCGCCATCACCGACCGCCGCCTGCTCACCCACATCCCACGCCGCTGGAGCTTCGCACAGGCCGCAGGCGTCCCGGTGGCGTTCCTCACCGCACACCACGCACTGAGCACCCTCGGCCGCCTCGGTGCCGGTGACAAGGTGCTGATCCATGCCGCAACCGGCGGGGTGGGCCTGGCCGCGCTGCAACTGGCGCGCCTGTCCGGCGCCGAGATCCACGCGACCGCGAGCCGCCCCAAGTGGCCGACGCTGCGCGCCTTCGGCCTGGCCGAGGACCACATCGCCTCGTCCCGCGACCTCGACTTCGAAGAGCACTTCCGCGCGGTCACCGGCGGCCACGGCTTCGACGTCGTCCTGGACTCACTCGCCGGCGATTTCGTCGACGCCTCGCTGCGGCTGACCGCCCCCGGCGGCCGCTTCATCGAAATGGGCAAGACCGATATCCGCGACGCCGACGACGTCGCCGCCCGCCACCCGGCGGTGACGTATCAGGCCTTCGACGTAATGGACGCCGGGCCCGACGCGATCGCCTGGATGCTCACCGAACTCAGCGCCCTGTTCGACAACGGCGCACTGCGACCCCTACCGGTCACCGCCTACGACATCCGGCACGCGCCCGAAGCGCTGCGCCACCTCAGCCGCGCCCGCCACATCGGCAAGCTCGTTCTCACCCTGCCCAAGAAGATCGACCCCGACGGCACCGTCCTGGTCACCGGCGGGACCGGAACGCTCGGCGCCCTGCTCGCCCGCCACCTCGTCGAACAGCACTCGGCCAAGCACCTGATCCTCGCCTCGCGCCGCGGCGCACAAGCCCCCGGCGCGGGCGACCTCGCCGCCGAGCTGACCGCCCTCGGGACCGACGTCAAGCTCGTGGCCTGCGACGCCGCCGACCGCGACGCGCTGGCGAACCTCATCGCCGCGGTCCCCGCCGCCCACCCGCTGACCGCCGTCGTGCACACCGCAGGCGTCACCGACGACGCCACGGTCGCCAAGCTCACCACCGAGCAGCTTGACAATGTGCTGCGACCCAAAGCCGACGCGGCCTGGAACCTGCACGCGCTGACCCGTGATCTCGACCTCGCCGTGTTCGCGCTGTACTCGTCGGCGGCGGGAACGGTCGGAAACCCCGGCCAGGCGAACTACGCCGCGGCCAACGCCTACCTCGACGCCGTGGCCCACCGCCGCCACATCAATGGTCTACCGGGGGTCGGCCTGGGG
>NZ_JAGSXH010000282.1 GCF_018283645.1 Actinocrinis puniceicyclus
CTTCGAAGCCACCGACCCCACCCAACTCGGCGGCTACGACTACGCCGGAAACGACCCCACCACCGGCAGCGACCCCACCGGCCTACGCGCCCTCGGCGACGGCAACGGCAGCTCCTGCGACTGGAATGGCAACTGCAGTGGCAACGCCGCCGACAGTGGCAGCGGAGGCTGTGACGCGTCGTGCCAAAATATCAGTTCGTCAAGTGCCACTGCTCCGGCTACGAACCAAGTATATGCAGGCCAATGGCAGCAGGCGAGGATCCACTGGCTTCTTACGACTGACAACCCAATCAAGGATCTCTGGAATCGCCAGGTTACCCACGACGATATCGGCTGCGGGAATAACCCAATTTGTGACATAGTTAAGGGGTCCGAAAATGATACAAAATTCAATGATTGGCTGAATTCAGTGACAAGTCGCATCGACGAATCTGAATACGGACCATTCGACGCGGGGAAATTCTCAAAGGATAACGGAAGGGGAAGCTATGGGTTTAGTCGTGACGAGTACCTTCAGGCGCTTTTCTTAGCGGCAGAGGGAAGTAATGTAGTCGCTCACAACGAGAATGGCGGCGCTATGGGCAAAACGTTTGATGCGTGGGTGGGCGCGGTTCCGTCTGAATTTAAATCGGTAAATGGTTCCGTAAATTCTATTACGCAGAATCTACGCTATTCGCGCGGGAAAGGGGCTCTGGCGGTCTATATGTTTGCGCGAGACGGAGATGACGCAAGTGCGGCTGCGAAGGGCGTTCAGCAATATCAAAGAAGGTATCAGAATGCAGATCCCGATTTCGGATGGTATACGATCATGAAGGAGCCTAGCTACAGCTGGGGTGACAAAGATGCTGGCCTAGCTTCGGGTGATATAACCGCGCATTCAGCATGGACATGCACGGGGTCCATTGATAACGCCCCGTGCTCAGGATAATGCCATGGAATTAAATCTCTACTTAAGGTCACTCGTGGGACTGCCAATTTCGCTCGACCAGCTGCGAACTATGGTCGATGTTGAGGAAGCGGCTGGCTATTTTCTGAGTGATTGGCAAGGTGTTACGTTTCGATTCTTTGCGGACACGTCGCTGGACATGGTGCTGGGGCCACTCATTTCCTGGTTTGATGTGGGTACAATTGTCACTGAAACGGAAAAGGAGTTCGATCTACGTCTAGAGCTCAGAATCCACGAAATCCGTGAACCGACCGAGATGCCTGCCATTGCAATTCTCGGATCATATTGTGATCACCTCTCGCTCGGCTTCGCGCGGTTGGGGATTAGTTATGAGTTCGTTGCTACTGTGCAGGGAGCTCTTTGTCGATATTATTGCAACGCGCCAATTACCGGATCGGGCTTCCTGGTTTATCCCTGAAAGGGTGGGTTTGGCCTCAGGGCCTCCGCGTAAAGACCGTACACTCCCCCGTTATCTTATTCGTGGCCCCGCAACGGGGTTCCCGGCCTCCGGGACCGGCATGACTCTCTGCCCCCTGTCGTACGCGTGATCCGGGGGATGTCGTCACCCAGGGACGCGTCGATAAATAGCTTCGGGTTCTGAGACCCAGTCGGTTGCTGACTGTATCATGACCCTGTGATCGAGGTTCCGGACGAGGCGTTGGTGGAGACGTTCGCGCGGGTGTTGCCGCATCTGGGTGAGCGGGCGCGGCGGCTGGTACTGGGGCCGAGGCGCGGATGCTCGGGTACGGCGGGATCCGGCGGGTGGCCCGGTTGGCGGGGGCAGACGAGGACACCGTCGCCCGGGGAGCGTGCGAGATCGAGGCGGGTGCGAGGTCACGGGGCGGTTGTGCGCTGCATCATGGTGACGATCTTCTCGGCGAGCACCATGGTGAGCGGGTAGCCGGTGAGCTCCATGGTTCCGCCGAGGATTTTCGGCAGGACGATGCGCTGCGGTGCCGGCGATACGGGGTCGCCGATGTTGATGTCGACGTGGAAGGTCAGGCGGGCCGCGGAGAGCGTCGCG
>NZ_JAGSXH010000283.1 GCF_018283645.1 Actinocrinis puniceicyclus
GAACTCACACCTGCAGAACTGGAAAATCCTAACCACCCGCTTCCGGCCACCCCTGGAGAAGTTCCCCGCCACACTCCGCGCCATCGTCGGCCTGTACTACCTGAAGTGGGCTTTTGAATAACCCTCCCTCTCTGGCAACCCAATAGCTCAAGTGGGCAGGGGCAAATACCATGGCGATCGCTTCTGCCATCTCCGATTCTTCAAACCAAACCCCTTTGAAGACTCTTGACACGTGAATCAGCTCGGTAGCAAGACCACCGCCTAGAGACTGTGAGGAGTCCGTCCGAAAACAATCTTCGAGCGTGTAACTGTAAGAGCCAGACAGCCCGCAGATTCGTGGATAGGTGCCTGACTGCTCAAGTGCTTCTCGTGTGAGAGCCACAGTGGTGGTTCCACCGCTTGCCGTAGTTCGAGTAGCTCCGCTAAACAAATCATGAAGTGTTCCGATGAGTGCAAGCTCGGACCGTCCTGAGTCTTCAATCCGTAACGTGCCTGATACCTTGTTCTCCGGCTGACCCACAAGCCACCATTCGCCCTTTGCCTCAACTGCCATCGATCGTCCTTCCAAGTGTGGTCGTCTGATATGACTATCTTGGCCGAATTCAGATACGCGCGCACGAGCCGTCGCGCTACTTACGTCCATCTGGGTGAAGCGCATCGCGTCGACAGCCAGCGAGGGCTCAGACAATAGGGTTTATGTTAAAATCCTCCTTAAGGGAGTAGAGGTCGATACCGGCCCGGAAGGCGGACATTTGCAGAGGTCCGCAGTCGTTGGTGTGCAGCACACGCCAGACTTCGAAGTTCGCCAGCAAGACGTTCCGCATAAGCCTCCTTGTTTGTCAGCTGGGTGTGATGGGGCGGCTGGTGACCTGGTGTTGCGGCGTGGGTTGTGTCCGGTGGATCTGGGCGTGCCGGGGGTTGGTCGTCGGGTGGGTGGCCGTCATGAGTGTTTCCGCCCGCAGCGCTTGGTAGCCGCGGCTGAGCGGCGCCAGTTCGGTGGCGGCGTTCTTGGACCCGTGGGCCGCCTTCTGGTAGCCGGCGAGCAGCTCGGCGCGCTGCGCGGGTTGGAGGGGGTAGAAGCGGCGGGCTTCGTTCTCGGGGCGGTGGGTGCGGTCGGTGGTGTGCAGGTCGACTCGGTGGTCGGCGATCAGGCGGTGGTGGTTGGCGGCGATTGTCGCGGCCACGCGCGGCAGAGCGCTGATCGCCGTGCACACGGCGTCGAGGATGTGAGGATCAAGCAGGTCGGTGAGGGTGCGCGGTTGGCCGGGACCGTGCTGCGGGTTCCAAGCATGGTCGGCGTAGAGCAGGCGGCCCAGGCGCAGTGGGATGCCGGTGGCCTGGACGGTGAGCGGGTTGCGGGGGCCGCTGTCCGGGATGCTGGTGGTGTGCTCCCAGGGGCGGCGCAGCTGCGCCCAGGTGGCGCCGGCTGCCCGCAATTGGTCTGCGGCTCGGGTCGGGTTCCAGTGCGCGGTCGGGGGCAGGTGTGGCGTGAGGCGGGTGAGCAGGTCTGCGGCCAGGACGTGTGCGAGGGCGAGGTTCGCGGCGGTTTCGCCGAGGTTGTCGGCGGTGTGCGTGGGTGGGTGTTCGCCGGTGTTGAGCGGGTGGGCGGCCTGATAGGCGGCGGTGGCCAACCGGTCCAGTGCCTCGCGCAGTTGGTCGGCTGCCTGGGCGGGCTCTTCCTGCGGTGGCGGGTGAGTGACGGGGGCGGCCATCACCGGGGCGGTCGTGATCTGCGGGGGATCGCCGGCCGGTGTGGGGTGTTGAGCGGCTGCGGCCGCCATTTCGTGTGCGGCCTGGGTCAGGTCGCGGTCGCGGGGCCGGTAGGCGTCGGCCAGGTGTGGGCGTTGGCGCGTCAGGTCGTCGAAGGCTGCGGCCGTGCCGATGACCTGGGCGAGGTGAGCGGCGACCTCGGCGATCCGGTGCAGCACGCGCTCGCGCGTCGGGGTGCTCAACCTGTCTCTT
>NZ_JAGSXH010000284.1 GCF_018283645.1 Actinocrinis puniceicyclus
GAAACGGACATCCTCACCGTCACGCCGCGGACCGCCGGAAAGCAAACCCAGGACCCCCACACAGACCATCACCAGCCCGGACGTCGGCACCGACCCGCGGGAACCTCACACAGACTGACGCTCAACAATCGTGGCGGCGGTGGTCGTCGCGGCGTCGGTGCACGACAACCACGTCGGCACCGCGCTGCTGGAGAAGGTGGCCGCCACCGGCACGGTGCGCGCGGTGCTGGTGGACCAGGGGTTCAAGACCAGCGTGGTCGAGCACGGCGCGACGCGCGGCATCGAGGTGCGGATCGTCGCGCGCAACCCCGGCAACAGCGGGTTCGTCCCCGAGCCGATCCGCTGGCGCGTCGAGCAGACCAACGGCCTGAACATGCTCGAGCGGCGGCTCGCGCGCGAGTACGATCACGCCCCGTCCTGCTCGGAGTCAAGGATCTACTGGGCCTCGGCCGGGCGGATACTGCGCCGGCTGGCCGGCACACCCGCGCGATGGCGGGACGCGTGATGACCCGCACCGCCATCGGGCAACTCCTGCAGGTCATCGAACAGCGCGAACACCATCTGGCCGAACAGGCCGGTGCGCTGGCCGCGCGCCTGCGCGAGGTTCAGGCCGAACGCGAAGAGTTGCAGGTCACGGCCAAGACCGTCCGCGCGATGGCCGCCGACCTCGACCTTGATCGGCCCCCGGCCCCCGCGCTGCCGGACGGGCCGGCCTACCAGCAGATCATGGGCGTGTTCGACCACGAACAACGGCCGCTGCGCGCCCGCGACCTGTGCCTCGCGCTGGACCTGCCGGTCCTGCCCAAGCACACCGAAGGCACCCGCGCCAAGCTCAAACGCCTGGTCAGCCTCGGATTCCTCGAGGAGAGCGAACCAGGATTGTTCCAACAACCCCGCACCCAGGGACAGCCCACCCCCAACCGACCAGCAGCCCTAATCAACACCAAAGAGCAAATCGGTCCAGAACTCGCTTATCGCCCTCTGACGCTCCGTCACCACCGAAAGTGCGACAGAGCCGATAGCCTTACAGACCCGATCAAGAAGGAATTGAAGGCGAGGCAGGTTAGGGGATCGCGCGCCAGCAAGGAGAAGAAGACGCCGAAGACGTCCTCCGGGGGCTCAAATAACTTCAGCTCCGATATCCGGACGGGATTAGAATGGGCACTCGGCGCGATCGCAATCGTAGCCGTGGTGGCGGTCGTGGTGTACTTCGCATCGGTCGTGGCCACTGCCGTTGCTCTCTTCGTCGGGATCGGCGCACTGTTCGAATGGTGATCTGGGAAAGGCGGCCGATGGCCGGCAAGTATCGATGGCGGACTGCCGCGCGGCGGCGGTTGCCTTGGCTCCTGATGTCCCTCTTCCCGAAAAGAAGAAAGGATTGCGGTAACCACGAGTGGGCGCTCTCGGACGAGAACACTTACCGGTGCTACCACTGTGTGGTCGGTGTGCGGGCGCCGACGGACGAGGAGCGCGAGTCGAATCGCCGAGCAAGCGCCGCCAGGGCTGCGCAGCGGGCGAACCAAGCGCGTTGAGTCCGGGCATCGGATTGCTCGCGTCGCCCGACCCGATCTCCCGGGCGACCGGATGCGCCCTCCTCGGCTGTGCCAGTGAGGTTCACGAGGAGGTACGTGAGGAAGCCGCGACCGCGCTGCTGGCTCTTGCCTCGACAGAGACGGACGATGATGTCCTGTGGTGTGCAACCGACGTTGATCGTTTACGCCTGGGTCGTGGTCTTCTGCTTGAGGCGTTCGTAGGGGGTTTGGCCGCCGAGGCCGCCGTGGGGTCGATGGTAGTTGTAGTAGTCCTCCCATTCGCGCAGTTTGTCGTTGAAGGCGTTGGCGTCGTCGATGAGGACACCGTCGAGCATGCGGTAGAACTCCTCGGCGTCGATGCGGTGTGAGCGTTATCCCCGGCACCCGCCGCATCCGCCACCCCGACCCCACACC
>NZ_JAGSXH010000285.1 GCF_018283645.1 Actinocrinis puniceicyclus
GTGGACGGGGTGGTGATCTACTATCTGGACCGGATGCTGCGCCAGCCGCGCGACGTGGAGGCGCTGATCCAGGCGGCCGATCGCAACGACGGGTTGATGGTGCGCGGTACCAACGGCAGCTACGACCTGTGCAGTGCCCAGGGACGGGCCGCGGCGCGGGAGGCGGCGGCCTGGGCGTGCCGGGAGTCGGACATCAAGTCGATGCGGATCAGGACCCGTAAGGAGAACGACCGGCTGGCCGGGCAGCCGGGCGGGTGGGGGATGCTGTTCGGGTTCCAACGGCAGAGCTCGCCACTGACCGCGGTAGCGCAGTATCCGGAGCCGACGGAGGCGGAGTGGGTGCGCGAGGCGTTCCGCTCGATCGCCGCGGGCGGGACCGTGGCGAACCTGGTGCGCGCGTGGGACGAGGCGGGTTTGCGCACCCCGCGCGGGGCGGTGTGGAGTTTCCCGACGATGCGCAAGCTGCTGACCAACACCAAGTACGCCGGGTCTTGGGAGTGGGAACGTGAGCGGCGCGACGAGCACGGGCGTCGGCGGTGCGAGAGCGTGCGCACCGAGTTGCCGCGGCCCGTCGGGCTGGCGGCGGGTGTGGTGTGGCCGATCGTGGAGCCGGAGTTGTTCGAGCGGGTGCAGGCGGTGGTCCGCGGCCGCCGGCGCGGTGGTTCGCGGCCCCGTTCTCGGGTGCTGTCCGGGCTGATGGTGTGCGCCGTGTGCGGCCGGGTCATGGGCAGCGGCGGGGTGAGCCGGCACCGCCGCGCGGACGGCACCATGCTGGCTTCGGCCCGCTATCGGTGCTCCGGGACTGCGGACGCGCGGGGGCGCTGCGATCAGAGCGTGGATGCGGTGCGGGTGGAGGCGATCGTGTTCGCCGCGGTACGCGGCTGGTACACCGATCCGGCGAATGCAACCCGCGCGCACACCGCGACGCTTGGCAGCTCGGCCGAGGTGGCCGCGCTGCGTGCGCAGATCGAGCGGTACGACCGGCTGCTGACCGACAACGACCATCTGCACGCGGACGGAGACCGCCCGCAACTGCTCTGGCAGGAAACCCGCCACCGCCTGGTCGCCGCCCGCCGCCGCGCCCGAGAGCAGATCGAGGAGCTGTCCACACCCGTACACCTCTCGGCCCGCGCCGCCCAGGACGCGGTCGTGCGCTGGGATGCTGCCGGATTCGAGGGGCGCCGCTCCATGGTCCAGGAGGCCTGCGCGCTGATCGAGATCCTCCCGAAGCCTCCCGGCCCTTCCAACGTTTTCAACCCCGCCCGCGTCCGCGTCACGATGAACGAGCGAGCCACGTGCACCGGCCCACGATCCGGTGATGGCGCCCCACCTGACGCATGACCTGCGCCTTTTCCTCACCGTTTAGCACGACGGCCTTCAAGCCAACACTGGCTCTTCACGGCGTCAGATCTGAGTCTGGCGGCTGAGATGCGATAGGTGCGCCCTGCCTGCAAGGATGTGGTTGACTCGGCCATGACCTTGTCGGGGACGGGTGCGCCATTCTGGTTCCAACGCTATCGGGTGGGACCGGTGTCTGGAGTCAGCAGATGGGCGGGGCCTGGTCGGCGCGCCAGTGCGATACTGCTGCGCGTGTTGGTCGCACGGTTGACCAATGCCCTTTCAAAAGCCCTGAGGCGAGGCGGCGCACCGGCGGGGGGCCGCTGAGGACAACGCCTGGACCGTGCAGCAGCTGGAGAAGTTCAGCTCGCCCGAGCCGAACCCGAGACCCTGCGCGCCACCCTCCTCCTGCACCTGCCCGCCCGCCTCACGCACCACGCCCGCTGAAGATCGAGGCGACCTGGGTCCTGGGCGAAAACCTTCCAAACCTGCTGGCGCCGCATCTCGGCACTACCCGACCCCGGCTGACCTGCCGAAACCCGCCTCCCCGAATCGAAAGGACCCCGCCACCACCCCGGCCCGTG
>NZ_JAGSXH010000286.1 GCF_018283645.1 Actinocrinis puniceicyclus
GGTCGGCCCTGGTCACCTCCTCACCGGTCATCGCACGCGACTACCAGACCGCGCCGAGGGGCACAAGGCGAAAAGCGTGCCTTGCACCCCTCAACACGGCCCGGAAGGGACAGGTCCTGCCCGACGAGGAGACGACCAGAACCTCAGCCCGAGGAGCGGTCGAGCGACGGCGCATGTGGGTATTGCCCACATGTGCCAGGGGTGTGGTCTAATGGACACTGAGTTGGCTTAGAGCATCGGACCCTGTGAATCGCGAGGCAGGGCAGGTGGAAGAAGCCGCTCGAAGGTCTAAAGCGCTGACTCGGGAGTCGCTCTCCTAAAGGAGTCAGCGGGAGGGGCCTGTTCGCCTACAGGAGGTCGGGTCATGACGGTTCTAGATGAACTCGGAGGACAGTTCGAAGCGATCGCAGAAGCCGAAGCCGACAGCCGCGGCCGCGTAACCATCGCACGCGCCGGCGCGAAGCCGGGAAGGCGATACCGCGTGTACGCCAACGTTGACGGCCTTGTCGTCCTTGAGCCCGTCGTATCGATCCCAGAGAGGGAGATGCTCGTGTGGGAGAACCCCGCCCTAGCAGAGCAGATCCGCGAAGGTATCGCCGAGGCCGAGGCAGGCAAGACGGTTGACCTGGGTAGCTTCGCGCAGTTCCTCACCGAGGATGACGATGAGGAGTAAGCGCAGTGCCGTACAAACTCAAGTTCTCGACAAGGGCTGAAACTCAGTACCAAGCCCTAGTCAACGGCGGTGCAGCCACGACAGCCAAGCTCAAGAAGGTCCAGCGAGCGTTGGCGCTACTAGAGCAGAACCCGCGATACCCCGGACTGCACTCCCACCAGTACGAGAACTTCCCCGGAGCGCCCAAGGAGAAGGTCTGGGACTCATACGTCGAGAACAAGGCCCCCAACGCTTGGCGCATCTTCTGGACGTACGGGCCGAACGAGACAGTGGACGGCAAGGAGACCGCCGTCATCACGGTGCTCGCGATCACACCACACCCATAACCAGTACGGCAGCGCGGTACAGCAACCGAGCCGACGATCAGTGCCCTAGGACGGCTCTTGTCGACCCAGATCGAGCTAGAATGTACCAATATGCCCCCTCGGTGCCGCAAGTTCGCATCGAGGGGGTCAGGGGTTCAAATCCCCTCAGGCCCACCTAGCGGACGTTCACGGGATAAGTCCGAGAACGTTCACGAGTTCCCGTCCATTCGCTTGTTGATCAAGGGTTTGGGCGGGATTTCTCGTTTCCGGGATCGCTTCGCAGCGTTCTTGGAGTGCGCCCGTTTCTTGTGAACATCGGCCAGCCCGGTGGTTCGGCGTGTGTCTCAGTCACCGACCATCCGCTCTGGGCCGGGATCATCTGCGCTCCGATCGAGTCCTGCCGGATCCTGTGGTGCAACGACGAGCACGGCGCTGCGAGCCGCATGCCCGAGGCCATCTGGCTGCAGACCGCCACCGGACAGCCACCGGACAGGTCTGGATTGCGGCTGGACGCTCCGCCACATATGAGCCCGACGGCCCGTTCTGTCTGTGCACCGACGACGTGCTCGTCGTCTTCGATACGGACGTCGCTGCCCGGGCCGGGCTCGGAGTCTGACCGGCCGGGGCTGCGTCGGCCAGAACAAGTCACGCCCTGGCGGCGAGTCACCGAGCGTCGCTGTCGTCCCCTGCTCGGGCTGGAGGAGGGTTCTCGGTGGTTTCGGGAACGTAGCCGCACGTCTCTGGGTCGCATTCGGCTTTGTGGTCCCGGCCCCACAGGTAGGTGTCGCGCTCGGTGTTGCGGGCGAGGTGGACGAGTGTTGAGCGTCAGTCTGTGTGAGGTTCCCGCGGGTCGGTGCCGACGTCCGGGCTGGTGATGGTCTGTGTGGGGGTCCTGGGTTTGCTTTCCGGCGGTCCGCGGCGTGACGGTGAGGATGTCCGTTT
>NZ_JAGSXH010000287.1 GCF_018283645.1 Actinocrinis puniceicyclus
GGCATCCCGCGTTCTACCAGGAGCTTCGTTGCCTCCCACACCCAGTCCACATCGTGATCAAGCTGAAACCCTTGCCCCGCAAGCTACCTGAAATCATGTCAAACTGGACCTAACTTTAGGGCAGTGGTGTCTACCGACGTAGCCGTCAGCGGTAGCCGTCAACCGGCCCGATTGGTCTAGACCTTGAATTGAATTTCGCAATTCGCTGACCTGCACGGACGATATCCGAAATGACCATTCCTCTCCGGCCTCCCGCGCAGTCGCCCTGGGTCCGGGGCCGTTGGGCCGGGTTCGGTCCAGGCTCGCGCGAAGCGCGACCGCGCAGCGGCCACAGGGCCTTGACCGGTTCCGGCCCGCCCCGGAGGATCGGGTGCGCGGGACGGCCGGTGCTCCCACCCGGCATGGCTCCGGTTGACACCACCACCTCATCCGTTACACTTATTACCGATATCACTTCGCACTGGGAGGTGCCCGTGTCCCGCACCAGCATCCTGTCCCACGCCGCCCGCGTCGAGCCCGCC
Source organism: Actinocrinis puniceicyclus (assembly GCF_018283645.1). Classification (GTDB taxonomy): domain Bacteria; phylum Actinomycetota; class Actinomycetes; order Streptomycetales; family Catenulisporaceae; genus Actinocrinis; species Actinocrinis puniceicyclus. The sequence continues at coordinate 522 of NZ_JAGSXH010000287.1, forward strand.
CCGGCCGAGCACGATCTGTTCACCGCGCTCCAGGACGCAGCCGAACCCGAGTCCCGCCTGGTCCTGCGCGGCCCGGACGGGCGCGACATCCTCCTGCCCGAATCCCTCACCCGCTTCGTCGTGGCCGCCGTCCAGGACCTCGCGGCCGGCAACGCCGTGCTCGCCCTGCCCGTGGAGACCCGGCTGACCCCCGCCGAGACCGCGCAACTGCTCGGCTACTCCCGTCCCTTCGTCGCCCGCCTGCTCGACGAGGGCGAACTCCCCTCCGCCCACCTGCCCGGCAGCACCCACCGCACCGTCCGTCTGGCCGACGTCCTCGAATTCCAGGCCCGGCGCGAACGCAACGCCGAGGGCCGCCGCCGCATCACCGAGCTCGTCGAAGACCACGACCTGCCCTACTGACCTGGAAGGCACCGTTCATGGCCCGGGTCCTGGCCGATACCAACATCCTATTCCCGTTCTCGCTGATGGACCTGATGCTCGCCCTGTCCCAGGACCGCATCCACGCCCTGCTCTGGAGCGACCGCCTCCTGGACGAGTGGGAACACGTCATCGTGCGCGAGCAACACCGCTCCCCGCAGGCCGCAGCCGCCATCGCGACCGCGATCCGCGACTACTTCCCGGAAAACCGCGTCCCCGAGGCCGACTACAAGCACCTGCTCTCCGACCTCGACGGTCCGGACCCAGACGACCTGCACCACGCCGCCGCAGCCGCCGCGGGCAGGGCCACCACCTTGATCACCTGGAACCTCGCCGACTTCCCCGCCACCACCCTCGGCCCGCTCGACCTCACCGCCACCGACCCGGATACATACCTCTGCTCGCTCCTGGAGCGAGATCCGATCGAGGTCACCGCCACCCTGCGCCGCATGGCCTCCGAGAAGCGCAGACCGCCGATGACCACAGGTAATCTCCTCGACGCGCTCGCCCGCGCCGGGGTGCCCGTCTTCGCCCGGCGAGCCCGGAGTCTGCTCGCCGCGGCCTGATCACCGTCATCCAGGCGCAGGGCTGACACCGGCCGAACTCGTGACAGAACCCTGAGACCAGGCGCGGTGCACTTCGCTCGGCGGGCTCCGGTCCACCCGGCGGCTGTTCTCGGGGCGGGGTACAGGGCCGGGCGGTCATGGCGGCGAAGACGAGGAATGACCAGCCCGGCACACCCCGACCCGCCGCACGCCCGCAGGGCGTGCCTTGAACCATGTAGAGAGAAGTTCAACCATGCCCCGCCTCCGGTGCGCTGCACGTGCTTTCCGGCCCTGAGCACTAACCCAGCGATAGCTGGTGGACGTGCCCGTCGTGGCGCGGCCGGGGATCAGACACCGTCTTCGGGGTGCACTCCGCGCGTGGGCCACGGCCTTCCGGGGCCAGCTGCGACCAGGGCTATT
>NZ_JAGSXH010000288.1 GCF_018283645.1 Actinocrinis puniceicyclus
CCTAGCCCCGTAGTTCGCATGTAGCGATTTGGGCTGACTGGACGTCGAAACGGCGGACGGCGGGGGGTGGCTGGGTGTTGGCTGTCGGGTATGTCGAAGGGTTCGAAGTCGCCGAGGGCGCGGACGGTGCGCCCGGTCATGAACGCTGTGGTCGAGGCCGGGGTGAAGAAGCGTCTGGGCGGGCTCCCTGCGGTCGCGGAGATCCTGCGCCGGCTGGATGTGGCTGGGATCGTCGATGGGCTGTGCCCGGCCCGCACTGATTGCCAGCTGACTCACGGCCAGGTGGTCGAGGTGTTGATCGCGAACCGGTTGACCTCGCCGATGCCGTTGCAGCGGGTTCATGAGTGGGCGGCGGCGTGGGCGGCGGAGGAGGTGTTCGGCACCGAGGCGGAGTTGTTGAACGATGACCGGCTGGCCCGGGCGCTGGATGCGATCGCGCCGCGATTGGATGAGATATCCGGCACCGTGTCGGCGACCGCGATCGGTGAGTTCGGAATCGACGTGGCGAAGATCCACTGGGACATGACCAGTATGTCGGTGTTCGGTGCCTACCCTGTCCACGAGCAGGACCCGGCGTTCCCGCAGATCAAACACGGGCATCCGAAAGACCGCCGGTTCGATCTCAAGCAGGTCCAGGCCGGGCTGGGGGTGGCCGGCGACGGCGGGATCCCGGTGTTCTCCAAGGTGTTCGACGGCGGTGCCGCCGAGGTGTCGCAGGTCGTGGACACGATGAAGGCGTTGAAACAGATAGCCGGGCCCCGGCGGTTCCTGATGGTCGCTGATTCCAAGTTGGTGTCCTGGGCGAACGTGACCGCGCTGGTCGAATCGGGGGTCGACTTCACCGCTCCGCTGCCGGCGGCCAAGGTCGCCGATGGCTTCTATGCCGGGCTCGACCTGGCCGCGGCCCAGGTTGTGGACTATGTGCCGGACCGCGCGGCAAACCTGGCGCCGGATGCCCGGGACGTCTACCGGGTGGCCGAGGACACCGTCACCATCGGCGGCCCGCGCAAGAAGGACACGCCGGTCACGCTGCGCCGGGTGCTGGTGCACTGCACCGGCAACGCCGCAGGCCAACACCAAGCCCGCACCAAGCGCCTGGCCAAGGCCACCGCCGAGCTGGACAAGCTGGCCGCCGGGGCCGGCGGCCGGTTCTACAACACGGCCGAGAAGATCGCCGCCCGCGCCGGGGTGATCGCCAAGACCCGGCGGGTCGCCAAAGTGCTGCACACCGCGATCGGCACCCACCCCGACACAGGCAAACCCGTGTTCACCTGGTCGTTCGATACCGAAGCCCTCGCCGTCGAAGCCGCCGCCGACGGCTGGTACTCCCTGGTCACCCCGCTGCCGACCCCCGGCGACCCGGATACGCGCACCGCCGGGCAGGTACTGATCGACTACAAAGGCCAATCCGGGGTCGAGCGCCGCTACGGCGACTTCAAAGGCCCCCTGGCCGTCACCCCGATCTTCGTGCAGAAGAACAGTCGTGTCGCCGCCTTGATCCAGGTGATCTGCCTGGCCCTGCTGGTGTTCTGCCTCATCGAGCGCCAAGTGCGCCAAGCCCTCGGCGGCGACGGGAAGATGACCGGGCTCTACCCGGACGCCCGCCGCGTCGCCCCCACCGCCCGCATGATCATGTATCACCTCTCCACCCTGGACCTGCACATCGGCAACATCCTCGACCCACCGACCGTCCTGTTCGCCCAAGGAATCCACGTCCACCTGCTCGAACTCCTCGGCATCGAGGTCATCCAGCCACGCTGGACAGAACCCTGACCCGACCCGAACGAGCTACATGCGAACTACGGGCCTAG
>NZ_JAGSXH010000289.1 GCF_018283645.1 Actinocrinis puniceicyclus
GCACGTCCGGCCAACTCGAGGTGGAACCGGAGATCCCGGAGGTCGCGCACCCGGTGGCGGAGGTGTCGCAGCGCCCGTTGACGGTGAAGGACACCTCACCTGCGGGGGTGGTGGTGTACACCTGGCCCGCGCGCTGCCCGTATTTGATCTGCCGCAGGTACCCGCCGCGGGTGTAGGCCGACGCCGCGGGCGCGGTGGTGCCCTGGTCCATCGCGTAGTAGTTGGTCTCGGTGCTGTACCAGTACGAGATCGCGTCGCTGTGGGTGTCCACGACGTAGTCCAGGTTCCACCGGTAGGCCTGCTGGCACCAGGAGCTCGAGAAGGTGGTGTTGTAGCAGGGCTGCCCGGAGGCGGTGGCGTACACCGGCTCGGTCCACACCGAGTTGGTGGCCGCGTCCCCCGAGGCGAAGCCGGGCAGTTGGTTCTGCCCGAAGTAGTACTCGGTGCCGTCGGTGGTGGTCACCACCCAGTACTCGCCGTTGTGCGCGCCGTTGGGCGCGCCACTCTTGAACTGGACCCGCTCGTTGCCGTCGTTCGCCGGATGGTACGCCCCGGAGGTGTCGTCCTTCACCAGGGTGCTGGTCGACCCGTTCAGCGAGATCGTCAGCGTATTGTTACTCGACCAGCAGTTGTCGTAGGTCTGCGGCAGCGGGCTCTGGTTCTGGTGGCAGGACTGGTAGGAGCGCTCGATATAGGACTGCGGCAGGCTCCAGCCGTCCCCCACGTTCGAAGCCTGATTGTTGGTGGAGGAGGTCAGCCCATCCTGGGCCTGGGAGTTGTACGCCAGCTGCACCTTCGGCGCACGGCCCCCGGGTACCGCGGGCACCGGGACCGGATAGGACCACGTGAACGCGTCCGCCGACCCGCCCGCCTGCCAGGAGCCCGACGGCTTGAGCGAGGTCGCGGTGAAATCACCGCCGCCCCCGCCGGCGTCCGAGGACGTCGTGGACGTCAGAGCTATCACCATCGCCGGCGCCGCGGCCCGCCGGGACTGCGCGCCCGCCACGGTCGCGGAAGACCGCGCAACGGGCCGAGTCGAACCCGCCAGCGTGACATCCGCTTCCACGGTGCGGGCCTTGAGATCGTTGCTGAACCTCACCGGGGTCTGCGCGCGGCACGCCGCAACGCCCGGCGTGGTCAGCACGCAGGCCGGCAGCGCGACCAAAGCCAGGCGGGCGTCCCAATCCCCGCCGAACGCGTCCTGAAACCGCGCGTAAGAGAGCGCCACGTGCACCGCCGCCGAGGCGCTCGCACCGTCCGTGCGCGCCAGGGACATCAACACGCCGTTCACGCCCGCCTTGCCGGCGGCAGCCCGGGGCGCGATCGTCACCCGCGTGCCGACCGGCCCGCCCGCCCCGGCACCAGCCGCACGGGCGATCCACACCGGCAGCGCACCGGCCCGCACCGGCGCGGGCGCAGGACCCGCATTCGGCGCGCCAGTACGAGCACTGCGACCGCCGCCGGATCGCGCCGCAGCCAACAGAGCGTCCGCGCTGCCCACGGGCCACACCGGGGCCGCACCCTTCCGGCTGCTCATGGGCACCGGCTTGCGGTAGTCCGACACGATCGGGCTGACCGGGACCGACGCGGTGCGCGGCACCGGCGGTGCACCGCGTTCCACGGCGGCCTGCGCGTGCGCGCCGCCCGTAAACAGACCCGTGCCCAACGCCACCGCGGCCACGGCGCTGATCAGCGAGCGCGCCGCCCGCCGGCGCGCGCTCGCCTTCGCGCCCCGACCCACGTAGCCGCCCCTGCGCACCCCGAACGCCATGCGAACCCGCCCCTGTATCGATGCCGCGATCAAGCCAGT
>NZ_JAGSXH010000028.1 GCF_018283645.1 Actinocrinis puniceicyclus
GACCCGCACTGATCCCCGCCCCGGCGCCCTCTCCTTCCAGGCGGCCGCCGCACTCGGCCGCCCGGAAGCCACCTCCCGCTCCGACCGCACGGCTCGTTCCCGCGTCCCGCTGTGACCGTACGGCTCGTTCCCTTGTACGACGACGTAGAAGGTGTGGAAAACCGATGTCCGCTCAGCTTCCCCGAATCAGCCGCCGTACCCTGCTCGGCACCCTCGCCGCCGGCGCCACCGCCCCGGTGGTCGCCGCCTGCGGCGCCCCGAGCGGTTCCACCTCCGACAACTCCGCCTCCTCCAGCGGCAGCGCGGCGCCGTCCCTGGCCTCGACGCCCGGCAAACCGGTCACGCTCAACATCCTGGACGTGGCCGGGAACCTGGCGCTGACCAAACCGGCGATCGAGGCGTTCAAGGCCGCGCATCCCGAGATAGTCGCCGGGGTCACCTACTCCATCGGCACGGCGCCGCAACTGGCCTCGAAGATCCAGGCCCAGCAGCAGGGCGGCAACGTGCAGACACACCTGGTGCTCACCGGCACCGACGGCCTGGCCGCCGGCATCAAGCTCGGCCTGTGGCAGAACCTGAAGACCTACTACGCCCCGTTCTTCCCGAACCTGATGGGCAACTACCGGACCGGCGCCGTCGGCATGGCCGAACTGGCCCAGGACCAGGGCATCGAACTGGTGTGGTATCCCTCGGGGCCGCTGATCGAGTACAACCCGGCGAAGGTGGCCACGCCCCCCGACTCCGCGGACGCGCTGCTGGAGTGGGCCAAGGCGCACCCCGGCAAGTACCAGTACGCCAACCCGCGCAACTCAGGGCCCGGACGCACCTGGCTGATGGGGCTGCCGTACCTGCTCGGCGACTCGGAGCCGGGCGACCCGACCAACGGGTGGTCGAAGACCTGGGCGTACCTGACCGAGCTGAACAAGTACGTCTCCAGCTACCCGAGCGGCACCACCACCACGATGAAGAACCTCGCCGCCGGCACCGTGGACATGATCGCCACCACCACCGGCTGGTACATCAACCCCCGTGCGCTGGGCACCGTGCCGGCCTCGGTCAAGGTGGCCAAGTTCCAGAGCTTCAGCTGGGTCACCGACGCGCAGTACGGCGTCATCCCCAAGGGCGTGTCCGACGACGAGCTGATCGCGAACCTGCGGCTGCTGCAGTGGGTGCTGACCCCCGAGCAGCAGGCGGTCACCTTCGACAAGGGCTACTTCTATCCGGGGCCCGCGGTCAAGGACGTGCCGCTGAGCGCCGCCCCGGCCGCCTCACGGCAGGTCGTCAAGCAGTACGGCGTCCCGGAGTTCGACACCTGGATGAATCAGTACCCGATGAAGAACTCGCTGCCCGCCGACGCGCAGGTCACCGCGTTCGACCTGTGGGACAAGAACATCGGCTCGACCAAGTAGGCGATGGCGCGTGACCCGTGATCGAGCGGACCGCGGAGCGTCCACGGTACGCAGTTTGCCTGATAGAGACCGACCTGCCGAGGCGGACCTGGTGAGCACCATGACCGACACGATCGAGACCCCGCAGCCCTCCGGCGGTACCCGGGCCGAGGCCCGGGACCGCGCCGGGCACTTCAGTGAGCTGCGACTGAACGGGATAAGCCGTGCCCACGGCGCGCACGTCGCGCTGCACCCGCTCGAGCTGACCATCACCGGCGGCGAGTTCATCGCCCTGCTCGGGCCGTCCGGCTGCGGCAAGACCACGGCGCTGAGCTGCATCGCCGGGCTGCTGCCGCTCACGGCCGGCTCGATCGAGCTGGACGGCAGGCGGATCGACACGCTGCCGCCGGAGAAGCGCGGCTTCGGGATGGTCTTCCAGAACTACGCGTTGTTCCCGCACCTGACCGTGCGCGCGAACGTGGCCTTCGGCCTGAAGATGCGCAAGCGCCCGAAGTCCGAGATCAAGGCGCGGGTCGAGGAGGTGCTGCGGCTGGTGCGGCTGACCGGGCACGCGCACAAGCACCCCGGTCAGCTCTCCGGCGGCCAGCAGCAGCGCGTCGCGATCGCCCGCGCGATCGTGCTGGAACCGCCGCTGGTGCTGATGGACGAGCCGCTGTCGAACCTGGACGCCGCGCTGCGCCTGGACATGCGCGCCGAGATCCGCCGCATCCACCAGGAGTTCGGCCTCACCACGCTGTACGTCACGCACGACCAGGAGGAGGCGCTGTCCCTGGCCGACCGGCTGGTGGTGCTCGACTCCGGGCACGTGGCGCAGATCGGCACGCCGGCCGAGCTGTATGAGTCCCCTGCCAGCGCCTACGTGGCCGCGTTCATGGGATATCGCAACATCCTGAGCCTGGAGGTGGAGTCCGCGGACGCCGAAGCGGTCACCGCGGCCGGCCGCGGACTGCGCCTGCCCGGCAGGGTGAGCGCAGGCGCGCGGCTGAAGCCGGGCGACCGGGTGCAGGTGGCGATCCGGCCCGAGGACGTGCGGGTCGCCGCCGAGGACACCGGCGGCACTGGCGGCTCTGGCGGCTCTGGCGGCTCGGGTGGTTCGGGTGGCTCCGGCGCGAGCGGCGAACCGGGTCTCTTCGACGCGGTCGCCGAGGTCGTCGAGTACCACGGCCGCGGTTTCCACATCGACGCGCTCACCCCGGCCGGCGACCGGATTCACCTGCGCACGGACCGGCGGGTCGCGCCGGGTGATCCGCTGCGGCTGACCGCGCCCGCGCAGCGCGTCCTGGTCTTCCCCGGCGCCGCACCGCCGGCCGGCGCCGCGGTGTCCCGGTCCGGGGCCGCCGCATGAGTACCCTGACCGGCACGCCGGCTCCCGCGGCCGCGCCCGCACCGGACCGCACCGCGCTGCGCCACCGCCTGGCCGAGCGCGGCGTGGATCGCACGCTGCTGCTCCTGCTGCCCGGGCTCGTCGCGGTCATCGCGCTGTTCCTGTACCCGTTCATCTACGGGCTCGGACTCTCCTTCCAACCGCAGGGCGCCAACGCCGGACACGGCGTCTTCGCCTCCTACCGCGCGTTCTTCTCCGACAGGTTCGCCCGCGGCTCGATCGGCACCACCTTCGACCTGGCGCTGCCGGCCGCGCTGCTCAACGTGGGCTTCGCGGTTCCGATCTCGTACCGGATGCGCGCCCAGTTCCGCGGCAAGCGGCTGCTGCTGACCATCCTGGTGGTGCCGATCACCCTCGGCACGGTGCTGACCGCCGAAGGCATCCTGGAGTACTTCGGCCCGGTCGGCTGGTTCAACTCCACGCTCGAGTGGCTGCACCTGACCGACGGCCCGGTTACCCTGGTCGACAACTACTGGGGCGTGCTGCTCTCGCTGATCATCAGCGGGTTCCCGTTCGCGTTCCTGCTGACGCACTCCTACCTCTCCGGCATCCACCCCTCGCTGGAGAAGGCCGCCGCGACGCTCGGCGCCGGCTGGTGGCAGCGCTTCCGGCACGTGACCTTCCCGCTGCTGCTGCCCGGGCTGCTGACCACCTTCTGCCTGACCTTCGTGCTGGCCTTCACCGTCTTCCCCTCGGCCATGATGGTCGGCGACCCGGACGGCAGGACGCACGTGATCTCCATCGAGGCGTACGAGCAGGCGCTGCAGAAGTTCAACTATTCGCAGGGCTGCGCGATCGCGATGGTGATGACGGCCCTGATGTTCGCGGTGATCGGCGTCGCGATGGCGCTGCGCTCGCGCCTCTACACCGGATCCACGGGAGGTAAGGGATGAGCGCCGCGATCGTCGACCCGGGCCCGGTTCCCGCGCCGGGCACCGGACCCCGGGACACGGCGGTGCGCCGCCGAGCCGTCGCGCTGCGGCCGGGCGCGTGGCTGGTGTGGGCCGTGGTGGGCTTCTTCCTGATCAACCTGTTCGGTGTGATCGCCACGGTGGTGCTCGACTCCTTCGGCCGCACCTGGTTCGCCGGCTGGCTGCCCAAGGGATACACCGGCTCGAACTACTCGGACGCGTGGCACGAGTTCTCCCTCGGCCAGGTCATGACCGTCACCTTCGAGCTGTCCTTCCTGGTCGTCGGGATCTCGCTGGTGCTGGGCGTCCCGGCGGCGTACGCGCTGGCGCGGCGCGACTTCCCGGGCAAGAAGGCGGTGATGCTGCTGTTCGTGCTGCCGATCCTGGTGCCGCCGATCGCGTACGGCATCCCGCTGGCCACGGTGCTCTACAAGTTCCACCTGGCCGGTTCGCTGACCGGAGTGGTGCTGGCGAACCTGGTGCCCTCCGTGCCGTTCGTCGTGTACACCATGACGCCGTTCATCGAGCAGGTCGACCCGCGGCTTGAGGCGGCCGCCCGGATGTGCGGCGCCCCGACCCGCGCGGTGCTCGCCCGGATCATCGCGCCGCTGCTGCTGCCCGGCATGCTCGCGGCCGGGATCCTGGTGCTGGTGCGCACCTTCGGCATGTTCGAACTCACCTTCCTCACCGCCGGGCCGACCAGCCAGACCCTTGTGGTGAGCCTGTTCTCGGCGGTCTTCTCCGCGGGCATCCGCAGCGCGCAGTCCGTCGACGCGATGGCCGTGGTGTATACGGGCTCGATGCTGGTGCTGCTCGTTGTGGCGCTGCGTTTCGTCAACCCCACGCAGTTGGTCGCCCGCACCCGCGATTAGCCGTTGCGCGCCGAACGGCCCGCGGACAACCGAACACCGTGCCCTGAAACACCCAGTTCCACCTACCCTCATCCGCCCCGACACCGCGGAGGAACTGACTCATGTCCACTCCCTTCGACCGGCGTGCCTTCCTGCGCGCCACCGCCGCCGTCTCGGCCCTGGCCGCGGTGCCGCTGACCGGCGCGGCCGCCCGCGCCGCGACCGGGCCGTCCTGCCCGCCGACCCCCGCCCCGGACCCCGACCGGGACCTCGACCGGGCGGCCGACGCGATCGTGCGCAGTATTCGCAGACCCCGAATTCCCCGCCGCGACTTCCCGGTGACCCGTTTCGGTGCGGTCGCTGACGCGGCGGCGGACAACACCGCGGCCATGGCGGCCGCGATCGACGCGGCGGCCGCGGCGGGCGGCGGCCGGGTCGTCATCCCGGCCGGCCCCACCGGCGCCGCCTCCTACGCGACCGGCCCGATCCATCTCAGGTCCCGGATCGAACTGCACGTCGAGGCCGGCGCCACGCTGCTGTTCTCCACGGACCCGAACGCGTACCTGCCGGTGGTGTACAGCCGCTGGCAAGGCATCGAGTGCTACAACTACTCGCCGCTGATCTACGCCTACGGATGCCACGACATCGCGGTCACCGGCGGCGGCGTGCTCGACGGCCAGGCGTCCACCGCCGACTGGTGGTCCTGGAAGAAACTCGAGGACCCGGACTTCAACCAACTGGTCGCGCAGGCCGACGCCGGGGTTCCGGTCGCCCAGCGCATCTACGGCGCCGGATACCACCTGCCGCCGGCCTTCGTCGAGCCCTACAACTGTCAGCGGGTGCTGATCCAGGGCGTCACCCTGCGCAATTCGCCGTTCTGGCACCTGCACCCGAGCCTGTGCAGCGAGGTGACCATCGAGGGCGTCACGGTCAACTCCACCGGCCCGAACACCGACGGCTGCGACCCCGAGTGCTGCGACGGCGTGCTGATCGACGCGGTGACCTTCGACGTCGGCGACGACTGCATCGCGATCAAGGCCGGGCGCAACACCGACGGACGCCGGGTGGGCGTGCCCAGCCGCAACATCGTCATCCAGAACTGCTCCTTCGCCGCCGGGCACGGCGGGGTGACCATCGGCAGCGAGATGACCGGCGGTGTGAAGAACGTCTACGCCCGCGACCTGACCATGAACAGCCCGATCCTGCAGTCCGGGCACCGGCTCAAGACCAACTCGGTGCGCGGCGGCTACATCGAGAACAGCAACGTCTACCGGGTCACCGCCGGGCAGATCGGCGGCCCGGCGCTGCTGATCGACTACAACTACGGCGAGGGGAACACGGGCACGTACCCGCCGACCGTCACCGGCATCACACTCAAGCACTGGAGTGTGAACACCGCCAAGGCGGGCTGGACGGTCGCCGGCTACGCCACCGACCACATCGGCTCGCTGCTGCTGGACGACATCACCATCGCCACAATGACGGGCGCGAGCTCCTCCCAGTACGTCGACGACTTCGCACTGGTCGACGTGACGATCAACGGGCAACAGGTGACGACCCCGTGAACCGGTCGCTGACGATCGCGGCGGCCTCGTACACGATCCGCGACTACTTGGGCGACCGGCGCCCGCTCACGCTCTGGTGAGCATCGCCGTACCCAGCACGGTCATCGTCACCGCGATGACCCCGTCCAGCAGGGACCAGGCGCGCGGCCTGGCGAAGAACCGGGCCAGCCGCCGCGCGCCGAACCCCAGCACGCCGAACCACAGCGCGCTGCCGGTGGCCGCCCCGGCCGCGAAGAACCAGCGTCCTGATCCGTAGCTGTTGCCGGCCGAGCCGAGCAGCAGCACCGTGTCCAGGTACACGTGCGGGTTCAACCAGGTCAGCGCGAGACACGCGAGCACCGCGCCGCCGAGGGAGCCTGCGCCGGCTCCCTCGGACCGCGGGTTCAGCGCATCCGGCCGCCGCAGCGCGCGCAGCGCCGCGCGCAGGCCGTAGCAGATCAGGAAGACGCCGCCGACCCCCGCCACGGCGGCGACCGCGTGCGGCCACCGCCGCACCAGCGCGCCGAGCCCGCCGATGCCCGCCGCGATGAGGACCGCGTCCGAGGCGGTGCAGATCGCCACGATGACGCCGACGTGCTCGCGACGCAGCCCCTGCCGCAGCACATAGGCGTTCTGAGCGCCGATCGCCACGATCAACGACATGCCGGTCCCGAGTCCGGCCAGCCAGGCAGTCACGCTTCCAGTCACGCAGCCGATGCTAAGAACCGCCGCGGCCAACAGGCCAGCTAAAGTTTCTTACCTATCATGAGCGATTGTGATGGAAGACCTTCCGCTGGACCAGGTTCGCACGTTGCTCGCGGCCGTGGACGAGGGCACCTTCGAGGCGGCAGCCAGGGCGCTGCACGTCACGCCGTCCGCGGTCAGCCAGCGGATCAAGGCGCTCGAACAACGCACCGGGCGCGTGCTGCTGGTGCGCTCGAAACCGGTGCGGCCGACCGAGTCCGGCCTCGCCGTGGTCCGTTTCGCCCGGCAGCTCGCCGCCCTGGAGCGCGGCGCCGCCGCCGAGCTCGGGCTCCGCGGTGCGAACGGGCCGGCCATCCTGGCCATCGCGGTCAACGCCGACTCCCTGGCCACCTGGTTTCTCGAGGCGCTCGCCGAGGCGCTCGCCGGGAACCCGGCGATCTGCTTCGAGCTGCATCGCGAGGATCAGGACCACACCGACCAACTCCTGCGTCAGGGCCTGGTGATGGCCGCGGTCTCGTCATCGCCGCATCCGGTTCAGGGATGCACGGTGCGTAAGCTCGGCCGGATGCGTTACCGCGCCATGGCGACGCGGGAGTTCGCGGAACGCTGGCTGACCGGCGCGCCGCTGACGCAGGCCCTCGCCGACGCGCCGGTCGTGGTCTTCAACCGCAAGGACGAGTTGCAGGACCGCTTTCTGCGCAGCTTGGGGCCGCGCCTCACCTCCGGGCCGCGCCACCACGTGCCGGCCTCCGATGCCTTCTTCGGGGCGGTCGCCGCCGGTTTCGGCTGGGGCATGCTCCCGGACCTCCAGGTCGCCCAGCGCGGCGCCGGCGACCCAGTGCCTGTTTCGAGTTCGGATCATGATCAGCGAATCGGCTCAGCGACGAGCACGGGCGTGCGCCCGGAGCATCCTCGTACCGGGTCGTACTCGGATGGTTCGGGCGTGCGGCCAGGCGACGTCGATCAGCCGATTCGCCATGATCCGAACTCGAAACAGGCACTGGTCGAGATCGCCCCCGACCATCCGGTGGACGTGCCGCTGTACTGGCAGCAGTGGAAGCTGGGCTCCCCGGCGCTGGCCGCGGTCGGCGAAGCCGTGATCGAGACCGCCGCGCGGGTGCTGGCCCGGTGACGGCGGCCCGCGATCATTTCGACAGCGCCGCGTAGACGACCACGTTGTCGATGTAGTGGCCGTTGGCGAATGCGCCGCCGCAGGTGATCAGGCGCAGTTCGGGGTCCGGCCGCGCGCCGTACACGTCCTGGGTCGGGAACTGGTCCTTCGGGTAACGCTGCACCAGCATGACCTGGAACTGCACGCTGTGCCCCGAACTGAGCCCGACCGTGATCCGGTCGCCGGCGGTGAGCGACTTGAGGTTGAAGAACACCGCCGGACCGTTGAAGGAGTCTACGTGTCCTGCGATCACCGAGGGTCCGGGGCTGCCGGGGACCGGGCTGCCGCTGTACCAGCCGGCCTGGGTCAGGTTCGTCGGCGGCTCCAGCGCGCCGGAGGCGTCGAGCGCGAGCTGCTGCAGCGTGGTGTGCAGGTTGATCGCGGGAATGTCGAGGGACACCGGCTGCGCGTCAGTGGCGGGCGACGTGCTCGGGCCCTGGCCGCCGCCGCCCGGCGGCGAGGCGACCGGGACGATGACCGGCGTCTGCGCCCTGCCGCCCGGGGATGACGCGCCCTGCGCGATCGCCGCCGTGACGCCGACGATCGCGGTCACGCCCAGCGCGGCGGCCAGGACGCGGGGCAGCGAGGGCCGCCCGTCCTTGACGAACCAGTGGCGCGGGCGTGCGTGCTTGGGATGCCATCTCATCGCGGGCCGCTCACCTGATCCGTGCCCGCCGGTGCCGCCTGACCTGAACGGTCGCCAGGAGGCTGATCAGCGAGAACACCCACGCGAGTTCCACGGCCGGTGCCGAGTAGCCGTGTTCCTGCGCCATGCCCGCGCCCGCCGCGCCCGCCCTCGTGCCGCCGAATCCGGTGTTCACGCCGCCCTGCGGTATCGCGCTCATCCCGCTCGCGTCCGCGACCGTGACGACCTGCGGCACGCCGCCGGCGCCGTCGAGCACGAGCACGGTGTACGTGCTGTTGGGCGCGAAGGTCACGGAGACGGTCTGCGTCGACCCGCCGGGGGGTGTGACCAGCAGCGCGGCCGCACCAGAGCCAACGCTCTGATATGCGGCGATGGTCGGGAACCGCAGCCCCGGGGCGATCGCGCCGTCGCCGACCGCGATCGAGACGGTCGGGTCGTGTTGTGACGCCTCGATCGCGCGCACCGCGCTCCTCCCGGCGGGCGCGGTGAGCTGGTCGGTGAGCACCTGGAGCTTGACCACCGACGGCGGCCCGATCGCGGCGACGGTATACGCCTGTCCGGCTGTCACCGTGACCTGCGCCGTCGTCACCGGGTCCGCGCTCGCGGCGTTCCCGGCCGAGCGCATCGCGACGATGTAGTCGCCCGGCTTCACCGTCTGGTACGGCGAGACGGTCCCGTACGCCAAATGCGGCAGGACGCTCTGGCCGCTCTGCGCCCCGGGGCTGTTGGCGGGGGAGAGATAGAGGTCCACCGGCGGCATGCCGGGGGCCAGGTGCGCGAGCCTGATCCAGCCCAGCGTGGAGGTGGCGTCGGCGCTCGCGGCGGCCGGCCTGGCGGCGACCGCGGCGCAGGCGATCAGCACGGCGGCGGCGACCGCCGGGACTCTACGTATTCGGATGCGCACCGCTTGGCTCCTCGCGTGGCCGTCGGCGACCTTGCCCCCCGCCTCGCCGCGAATCCGCGGGCGCCCGACGTCTGATCGGTGCTCGGGTTCGTCGCGAGCCACGCACAGATTGTCAGTCAGCGCGACTCAAGGGAAGAGTGTGGTCAACTCTCGCCGTCCTAAGTCACCAAGACCATCCGCTTCGAACGCGGCCGCGCAGGCCGGCTCCTCGGCCGCGGCCCTCGCTTCACGCTGGTGCGCTGCGCCACGGCCGCAGTCGAAGGGGAGGGAGAGCCAGACGTCCCGGCGCCGTAACACGTATCCCGCGACGCCGAGCAGCACCGCCGGATACGCCACCAGCACCACGAACGACCACGGCCGGGTCAGGTCAGCGGGGTGCGCCTGCTGGGAGAGCAACCGCCCGATGCAGTTCGTCGGCAGGAACCTCCCGATCCGGTCGCTCCACGGCTGCGGGAACGCGGAAACCACCCCGGGCAGAATGAACCCGAGCCCGAACAGCGCCGCGATCGCCCCGGCCGTGTGCCGCAGCAGCGCCCCCAGCGCCAGGCCGATCAGGGCGACCACCGCCAGATGGAAGCCCGCCGACAGTACCGCGCGCAGTGCGCCCGGCGACCGGATCGACAGCCCGGCGCCGACCCCGTGCATGATCGCCTGCACCGGGAAGAACGCGGCGAAGGCCAGCACCTCGCCGCACAGCAGCGCGGCCGCGCCGAGCTCAATGCGCCCCCGACGACGACGCAGGAGCCTCCCGTCGACGAGGCTCGGCACGCCCTCCCGCTCGTCGTGGACGGCGCGGCGGGCGCCGTACTCGCCCTGTTGCTGGTCAGGTCGGCGCTGATGCCGGAGAGCCTGCGTGCCCTGACGCTGCCGACGGCGGCCGGTGTCGCCGCATCCGTAGTGGAGGGCCTCGCGACCGCGCTGCGCCGCCTCGCCCCGCTGTCCATGCTGGTGCTCGCGTTCGCCGCCTGCCTCGTCTCCTACCTCGGCGGCTTCCAGCGCGATCCCTTCATCGCGGTCGCTGCGCATAGCCCGCGAGCTGCACGACGTGGTGGCGCACAGCATGAGTGTGATCACCGTGCAGGCCGGGGTCGGGCGGCACGTGCTCGACCGGCAGCCGGAGCAGGCGCGCTCGGCGCTGGCCGTGATCGAGACCACCGGCAGGGAAGCCCTGCAGGAGCTGGGCCGGCTGCTCGGGGTGCTGCGCGAGGACGGCTGCGGCCCGGCGCGCGCTCCGGCACCACGCATCGCAGACCTTGACGATGTCATTCGCGCCGCGTACGAGAGCGGGCTGCTTGATCGACAGCGCTGACCGCCGCCCGCGTGCCCTCCCGCGTCCGCCGGCCCGCCCGCGTACCTGCCCCGCCCCGCCATAGCCCGGCGACCTGCGGCATTCGCCCGCTCGCCGAAAGGTCCCGGCGTGGGGACTGGCGCGGTGCCTGTTTGTGAGCGACGGTGATAGCTACCCAGGCCGGACTCCAAAGGCGGAGGAAAACCATGAGGGTCAGAGACGTATTGGCACACAAGGGTGGCGATGTGGTCACCATCGGGCCGGATGCCAGTTGCCGCGAACTGCTCGCGCTGCTGGCGCAGCACAACATCGGCGCGGTCGTGGTCTCCGCCGACGGGATCACCGTCGCCGGGATCGTCTCCGAGCGCGATGTCGTGCGCCGCCTGCACGATCTCGGCGCCGAGGTGCTCAACGCCCCGGTGGGGCGGATCGCCACGCTGCACGTGCGCACCTGCGACCCGGAAGATCCACTGGACGATCTGCGCGAGACGATGACGTTACACCGCATCCGGCACATCCCCGTGGTGTCGCAGGAGCGGCTGGTCGGGATCGTCAGCATCGGAGACGTGGTCAAGAGCACCATCAGCCAGCTCGAAGACGAACGCCAGCACCTGATCGACTACCTGCAGGGCTGAACGCATGCCGGACACCTCGCGTACTTGACCGATTTCCTTCTGTGATCGGCATCTCGTGCATTAGCGCGGAAGAACGCCACCCGGCCGCCGCGCACTCGCTAAGCTCTGTAACAGGGTTCTGCGAACCCCGCTGGCCGGTTCTTCGTGGGTGGAGCCGGGAGGTGAGGGAGGGGCGACGGGCACTGGCGGCCCGCCGTCCCTCCCGCTCGCAGGACGGCGGGCCGCGTGCGCGGACTCATGCGGACTCATGCGACGCACTTGCGGCGGATTGCGGGTCGCGGCAGTCGGCGCGGCGCCCGAAGGACCACGCCGGCCGCCGTCTCGCCCCTGGTCAGGCGGCGCTGCCGGCCGCTACGGCAGCGTCCACTTCTGGGCGTTGGTCCCGTTGCACGTCCAGAT
Source organism: Actinocrinis puniceicyclus (assembly GCF_018283645.1). GTDB lineage: Bacteria > Actinomycetota > Actinomycetes > Streptomycetales > Catenulisporaceae > Actinocrinis > Actinocrinis puniceicyclus. The sequence goes on from NZ_JAGSXH010000028.1 coordinate 11,848, forward strand.
CTGCAACTGGGTTGCGGTCGTCGTGGTGGAGTTCGGATCGTCCAGGCACATGCCCGAGTTCGGGTTGTACAGGGAGCCGTCGGAGCGGGCCTGCCACTGCTGGGCGGCCGTGCCGTTGCACTGCCAGTACTGCACCTTCGTGCCGGCCGCGGTGCCCGCGTTGCTCACGTCCATGCAGCCGCCGAGGACCCGGAGCGTGCCGTCCGGTTCGACGGTCCAGTTCTGCGCGCCGGTGCCGTTGCAGGTCCAGAGCTGGACGTGGCTGCCGTTCGCGGCGGCGCTGTTGGAGTCGTCCACGCAGAGGCCGGAGGAGACCGCTGAGACGATGGGCCCGGTCGGCGCGGTCGCGCCGGCGGCTGCGAACGCGATGCTGAACACGTGCAAAGCGCCCTGGTTCGCGCTGGCGGGCAGTGTGACGCTCACGGCCGTCTTGCCCGACGCCAGCGCGACCGGAGCCGTGGCGAAGACATACGCCTTCACCTGGTCCGCCGTTCCGCTCTGGCTGTTGCGGTACGAGGTGGTCAGCGCGACCGTGTTGCCCGGCTCGGCCGACGCGCTGCCGCCGTTGAGCGTCCAGTCGGAGAAGCCCAACGGTACGGACTGGGTGCTGCCGTCGGTGTACGTGACCAGGGCCGTGCCGTTGGACGGGCCGTTGGTCGCCGCACCGAGGAACGCGATCGATCCCGAGCCGGAGACCGGGATTTGCTGGCCGACCGCCTCGTAATTGTCGGGCTTGGCGCGGTACAGCGCGGCCGGCGCCACGTTCGGCCAGGTGAAGACCGATCCCGCCGCGGTGATCGTCGAGCCCGGATTCGCCCCGGCGGCGGAAAGGGCGTTGGCCGAGTACGAATACCCGACGCCGTCGAAGTCCGCTGCGGTCGTCGCCGAGTCGCTGGAAACGCCGACATCCGTGTACTGCGGGCCGTTTCCGCCGTAGGACGGTGGCGCGGCGCTCGCGCCCGACGCCCAGCCGGTGTTGGCGGTGGTGCCGAGCGTGAAGGAGAGTGTGCCGCCCGACGTGATCGCGGACGCCGGCATGTAAGCGTTATTCCACGCCGCGCCGTTCCACGTCGCCGACTGGACGTACGGCGCGTCGTCCGCCGCGCCCTCGCCGTTGATCGTCAGGGTGTTGCCGGTCGGCAGCGTGATGACGATCTGGGTGAACAGCGGCGAGCCGAGCGCCAGGTCGGCGGTCCCGGGAGTCTCCGGGTACATGCCGATCGCGGACCAGACGTACCAGGCGCTCATGGTGCCGAGGTCGTCGTTTCCGGCCAGGCCGCCGGGCGCGTCGGTCCAGATCTGGTCCTGCACCTGCCGCACCGTCTTCTGGGTGTTGTACGGCTGCCCGGTGTAGTCGTACTCCCACGGGATGTTCAGGCTCGGCTCGTTGGTCAGGTCGGTGTACCCGTTGCCGCCGGTCAGCGAGGAGAGATCGGTGTTCAGGAACTTGTTCAGCGCCGCGTTCCCGCCCTCGGCCGCGGCCAGCCCGGCGACGTTGAACGGCACCATCGGCGTGTACTGCCACGAGTCGCCCTCGACGAAGTTCGAGTCGCTGGTCGCGTTGAACGAGCCGGTGAACGTGCCGCTCCTGTCCCGCGGCCGGATGAAGCCGCTGGCGGTGTCGAACAGGTTGCGCCAGTCCTGCGCCCGATCGGCCAGCGCGCTCTGGTCGGCGCTGTCGCCGAGCGCGCCCGCGAAGGCCGAGATCGCGAAGTCGGCGCTGTCGTACTCCAGCGTGGTCGAGGCCGGGCCGTAGAAGTTGCAGCAGCCGTACGAGCCGTCAGAGGGCAGATATCCGAGGTTTGCCAGGTAGTTCAGGCCGGGCCGTACGTTGCCGGTGCTGTCCGCCTCGGCGACCATGTCGCGCAGCGCGGTTGCGGTGTCGAAGTTGCGCGCGCCGAAGGCGTAGTAGCCGGCGATGACGGAGTCGGCCGGGTCGCCGACCATGACGTAGGTCTCCCCGTTGTCGAGCATCCACTTCGGCAGCATGCCGCCGGCGGCGTAGTCGTCCACCATCGACTGCGCGATGTCGGAGGCCGCCGATGGATCGACGAAGGCTGACAGTTGCGCCTGCGCCCGGTAGATGTCCCAGCCGGAGAAGTTCGAGTACTCGGCCGCGTGCCCCGAGCCGACGGTGTGTACGTTCCCGTCAACGCCCGGGTACTGACCGTTGGAGTCGCTGATGACGTTCGGGTGCAGCAGCGCGTGGTAGAGCGCGGTGTAGAAGACGGTCTGCTGGGCGGAGGTGCCGCCCGCGACCGCGATCCGGCCGAGCAGTGCGTCCCAGGCGCTGTGCGCGGCGGACTGGGTCGCGGCGAAGTCCCAGGTGGGGTTCTCGGCGTTGATGTTCGCCCGGGCGTCGGCGGCCGAGACGTAGGATATGCCGACCTTCGCCTGCACCACCTGGTTGCCTGTGGTGTCGAAGGTGACATATCCGTTGTTGGCGCTGGCCTGCGGCGTGGCAGCGCTCGATTTCGCAGGGTCCGATTTGCCAGCGTTCGATATCGCGGCATGCGACTTCACGGAGTTCGACCTGGCCGCGCCGGAGCCCGTGGCGACGGTCCCGTGCAGTGTCGGATGGTCGGGCCGTTCGGCGGTGTTCGGCGACGCGGTCTTACCGGAGAGTGTCGCCGCGGCCAGGTTGGGCGTGGCCGCAGCGGTGCCGTTGGCGGCGAATGAGCGGTCGAAGACCATGTCGAAGTAGAGCGTGTAGGTGGCGCTCGCCCCGCAGAAGTGCCCGGTGGTGACCTGGCCGGAGACCTCGTTCCCGCTGGCCACCGTGAACTGGGTGCTGCTGTCCCCGTTCTGGCTGCCGGTCAGCTTGAAGATCAGGTTCGCCTGGGTGGTGGCCGGGAAGGTGAACCGGGCCATGCCGGTGCGGGTGGTCGCGGTCAGCTCGGTCTTGACGCTGTTGCCGGTGGTCACGGCGTAGTAGCCGGGGTTCGCCGACTCGTCGGCGTGCGAGAAGCCGTCGGTGGCGGAGGTGTTGACGGAGCCGACGGTCGGCAGCACCGGAATGTCCCCGGCGGCTCCGCATCCGGGTCCTGATACGTGGGTGAGGCTGAACCCGGTGATCGAGGAGTCGCTGTACAGGTAGCCGCCGCCGTCGGGACGAGACGGGGTGTCCGGCGACCACTGCACCATGCCGAACGGCGCGTCGGCGCCGGGGAAGTCGTTGGCGTTGTTCGCGGTGCCGATGAACGTGTTGACGAGAGCGGCGGGATCGCTGACGAGAGTGGCGGTGCGGGGCGCGGCGGCGGCGCTCGCGGGCAGTGCTCCGGTCAGCGCCGTCGCGGCGGTGACGGCGGTGACGGCGGTGACGGCGGTGACGGCGAAGTATGTCAGGCATCTGTGAAGCTTGCTGCGGGCTGGTGGGACTGTGGGTTGGGCCGTGGGTGGGCGCATGTTGAGTCCTTCTGCTCTGACAACGTTGTCATATGAGCGATGAAAGCAGCACACTGCGAATGTTTCGCCTTGTCAAGGGCGCGGCGCGACCGAATCGCGCACGCGCGGGGGCGGCGGACTCTCCGCGCAGGCCGCTGTGACCTTTCCGGTCCTGTGAGCCCACTCAGTACAGCGGCGCCCGCAAGCCCCTGATGATCCAGACAGCAGAGCTCGCGGGCGCCGCATGCCCGCCGCACCGGACACTTCCGCGTCCCGAACGCTGTCCCCCAGCGAGCGCGTCCGGGACGCTCAGACCACGATGAGCGACGTACTTACCGCCCTTCCAGGTCCGGCCGCGTGCTGCGCGTCGCCGCGCTGCGGTACTCGGTATACGTGTACGGATTGTCCAGCACCTTGGACTCCGGGATGTCAGGGTTCATGCCCTTGAACCAGGCCTCGTCGCCGAGGCTCGCCCGCAGGTACTCGGTCGTCGCCTCGACCTCGCGGCGCACCGCGGCCAGGTCGACGCCGACCAGCCTGCGCTCGTGCTTCACCACCCGCCCGTTCACCAGCACCGAGTGCACGTCCCCGCGCTGCGCCTGGAACGCCACGTGCCCGTACGGGTTCAGCAGCGGGAACGAGACCGGTGAAGCGTCGTTCTTGATCAGCACCACGTCGGCCTTCTTCCCGGCCTCCAGGCTGCCGAGGTCGCCGTCGCGACCGAGGGTCCGCGCACCGCCGAGCGTCGCCCACTCCACCACGTGCTCGGCGCGCAGAGCGCAGTGCGTGACCGTCTCGCCCCTGAGATGCGCCTCGAAGTGCTCGCGCGCGCGGTCCGCACCGAGCGTGGTGCGCATCGCCGAGAACAGGTCGCCGCTCCACCACACGCTGGTGTCCATCGACAGCGACACCGGGATGCCGTGCGCCCGGATCGCCCAGGTGGGCGGGTAGCCCTGTCCGGCGCTCTGCTCGCTCTCCGTCGACACCGAGATCGCCCCGCCGGTCGCCGCAATCCGGTGATACGAATCAGCGGACAGTGACGCGGCGTGCACATACGTGGTCTGCGGAGTCATGTATCCGCCCTCGTACATGAGCCGGATGCTGTCGTCGCTCGTCGCGCCCCACACCCCGGCGTGCGTCGTCACCCCGACGCCCAGGTCGCGCGCCACCTCGAACGCGGGCGCCTCCGGGAACGCCGGATCGCCGGTGACGTCGAAAGCCAGCTGGAAACCGAGCATGTCGTCGCCGGTGATCCGCCGCCGCACGAAGTCGCGGAACTCCGGCGCGGCGGTCCACTGCTCCGGCGGCTGCTGGATGTTGCCGTAGGCGAGCACGTACCGGCCCGGCACCGACCGCAGAGCGTCCAGCGCGGCCTCCGCGTGCGCCACCGTCTGCAGGCCGTGCGACCAGTCCAGGACCGTGGTGACCCCGGCGTCGAGCGCCTCGATCGCGGCCAGCAGATTGCCCGCGTGAATGTCCTGCGGCCGGAAAAGCTTGCCGGACTCCAGGTAGTACCACACGAAATACTGCGTGAGAGTCCAGTCGGCGCCGTAGCCGCGCATCGCGGTCTGCCACATGTGCCGGTGCGTGTCGATCATCCCCGGCATGACGATGCCGCCGGTAGCGTCGATCACGAGCGCGTCGTGCGGCGCGTCCAACCGCGGTCCGACCGCCTCGATCCGATCGCCGACCGTCAGCACGTCGGTGTCCGCGAGCACCTGCCGCCGGGCATCCATCGCGAGCACCGTGCCGCCGCGCAGCAGCACCGGACGCCTCGGTGTCAGATCCACAGCCGTCGCGTCGCCCACGGTGTCTCCGTACACGGTGCCTCCTTCGGACTGGTGTCCGTTCAGCGGTCAACGAGGTTGCCGCTACTTTCGGTCCCGTCACCGCGCCTGTCAACACCCCGGCGCGCCCGGCCAGGTCCGCTGACCGTCCGCACAGCGGCGCTGGTCGCACGCCCAACGCTGTGGTCTACTCATGGCGTGCCCGAATCCTGTCCGACAGCCGGACAGAAGCCACCGCTACGGAGGAGACGCCATGCCACGCGACGGCGCCGGCCCCGATTTCATCGAGGCGCTGGCCCGCGGCCTCGAGGTGATCACCGCCTTCGAGCCCGGTCGGCCGGTGCTGACCCTCAGCGAGGTCGCGGCGGCCAGCGGCCTGGCCCGGCCGACCGCGCGCCGCGTCCTGCTCACCCTTCAGGAACTCGGCTACGTGCGCACCCGCGGATCAGGGTTCGCACTCACGCCGCGGGTGCTCGACCTGGGCACCGCCTACGTGCGCTCGATGGACCTGTGGGACGTGGCGCGCCCGCACATGGAGACGCTGTCCGCACGCACCGGTGAATCCTCCTCGATCGCCCAGCTCGACGGCTCGGACATCGTGTACGTGGCGCGCGTCGCGGTGCCGAAGATCGTCTCGCTCGCGGTGCAGATCGGCACCCGTTTCCCGGCGTTGCCGACCTCGCTGGGCAAGGTGCTGCTCGCGGCGCTCGGACCGCGGGAGGCGCAGGCCGTCCTGGCCGAGCCCAGCCGCTCTGGACTCACCCCGCTGTGGCGGCCCGACCCCGCCGAGCGGGAGGCCGAACTGCGGCAGGTCCGCGCGCGCGGCTGGGCGCTTACGGACGAACAGCTCACCCGCGGCATCCGCTCGGTGGCCGCGCCGCTGCGCAACGGCTCCGGCGAGGTGATCGCGGCGCTGAACGTCAACACCAACGCCGCCGAGACGCCCCTGGACGTGCTGACCGACCACCACCTGCCGCTGCTGCTGCACGCGGCCGGCGAGATCAGCGCCGACTTCGCCAGACTGGAAACCGTGCCGCACGTCACCCGAACCTTGACGTAGTGTCTCGCGCCGGAAGTCCGTCGCATGAAAATCGGTCATCCGCGCCCGCCTGGCAAGGCGCCGGAACGCTCTCATATCGGGCGTCTGCGGGTGTTTCGGCAACGCAGTCAGGCGGGATGCGGGGGCCGATTCTCACGGCGGATTTCCAGCGCGAGACACCAGCACCCGGCCGTGCAAGAATCGGCCTGACAGACGCGGTCCGGACGAATGTCCGTTCAGCGGACAGCGGCGCGGAGGTGTACTGGTGACGGCCGAGCAGACTCACGCGGCGGGCCCCCTGTCCGGCTTGCTCGTCGCCGACTTCTCCCGCGTCCTGGCCGGCCCCTACGCCACGATGCTGCTGGCCGACCTCGGTGCGGACGTGGTGAAGGTCGAAGGGCCGCACGGCGACGACACCCGCTCGTGGACGCCTCCGGTGCGCGACGCGGTGTCCACGTACTACCTCGGCATCAACCGGGGCAAGCGCTCGCTCGCCCTCGACCTTCGCGACGAGACCGACGCCGCGCTCGCCCGCGAGCTGGCCCGGCGCGCGCACGTGCTGATCGAGAACTTCAAACCCGGCGGCCTGACCAAATACGGGCTCGACTACGACGCCGTCAGCCTGCGCAACCCCGCCCTCGTCTACGCCTCGATCAGCGGATTCGGTACCGGGCCCGGCCGCGACGTACCCGGCTACGACCTGATGGTCCAGGCGGTCTCCGGACTGATGAGCCTCACCGGCGATCCCGACGGGCCGCCGTACCGGGCCGGAATCTCCGTCTTCGACGTGATGGCCGGCAACCACGCGGTCATCGGCATCCTCGCCGCGCTGCGGCACCGCGACGCCACCGGGCGCGGCCAGTTGGTCGAGGTCAACCTGCTCTCCTCCGCGCTCTCCGGCCTGGTCAACCACAGCTCGGCGTACGTCGCCGGGGGAGTCGTGCCGGTGCGCATGGGCAACGCGCACCCGAGCGTCTTCCCCTACGAGCCGCTGCCCACCGCCGACGACGATCTGATCGTCGCGGCCGCGAACGACGGCCAGTACCGCAGGCTGTGCGAGGTGCTGGGCGTGCCGCGACTGGCCGACGACCCGCGTTTCGCCCGCAACGCCGACCGCACCGCGCGCCGCGAGGAACTGCGGCCCCTGCTGGTCGAACAGCTGGCCAGGCGCGGCGCCGCCGAATGGTTCGACCTGCTCGTCCAGGCGGGAGTGCCCAGCGGCCCGATCAACACCATCAAGGGCGGTTTCGCGATGGCCGAACGCTTCGGGCTGGAGCCCGTCGTCGAGGTCGGCGCCGGCGAGCGCGCGGTGCCGACCACCCGCAACCCGCTGCGCTTCTCCGAAACCCCGCCGGTCTACCGGCTGCCTCCCCCCGAGCTCGACGAGCACGGCGCCGAGCTGCGCGCCTGGCTCGCCGCCCCGGCCGGTGACATCGATGTCTGATAACGCTCCCGGGCCGGGCGGGCCCTACCCCACCGCGCTGGGCGCATCCAGCCGGCACTCCATCACGCTGCTCGGGCAGGACCTGGCCCGCGACGTGATGGGCGAGGTCGGCTTCGGCGAACTGGCGTTCTGGCTGGCCGCCCAGCGCCGGCCGACCCGCGGCGAGACGCGCGTCTTCGAGGCCGTGCTCGCCGCGCTGGCCGATCACGGGTTCACTCCGACCGCGATCGTCACGAGGCTGACATACCTGTCCGCTCCGGACAGCGTGCAGGGCGCCCTGGCCGCCGGCCTGCTCGGCGGCGGTTCGCGCTTCCTCGGCGTGACCGAGGACTGCGGTCTCTTCCTGCACCGGGTCATCACCGCGCACGACGGGCCGCTGCCCGCCGACGACGCCGGCTGGGACGAGCTCGCCCGCGTCACCCTGCACCGGGCCCGCGCCGAAGGCCGGCGCGTCCCCGGTCTCGGACACCACGTGCACAAGGACGGCGATCCGCGCACCCCGCGCCTCTTCGAGATCGCCGCCGAGGAAGGGCAGTACGGCCCGCACCTGGCCCTGTTCGCCGCCATCGGCCGGGTCCATCCCGCCATCCTCGGCAGGACCCTGCCGCTCAACGGCGCCGGAGTGTGCGGGGCCGCGCTGGCCGATCTCGCTCTCCCGCTTCAGCTGCTGCGAGGCTTCGCGCTGCTGGCCCGCACCGCCGGGCTCATCGGGCAGCTCGCCGAGGAACTGCACCGGCCGGTCGCCGACCGCATCTTCCTGTCCGTGGACCTCAACAACCAACCGGTCCCGCCGCAGCCCCACCCCTCAGACGGAGTCCCGCATGGCTGAACTCGTCGCGGTCATCGCGTCCACACACCACCCGTTCTACTACCGGGCCAGCACCGCCACCGGCGCGGACCGGCCGCCGTTCGCCGACGAGTGGGTGCGAAAGGTCGAGGCGTTCCGCGAGACGCTGACCAAGGCCCGCCCGGACGTGCTGGTGATGGTCGGTTCGGACCATTTCCATCAGCTGTGGCTGGACAACATGCCACAGTTCCTGATCGGCAAGGCCCCCTACTACGACGCGAACTTCTACAACGAGGAACGCGAGTTCGGCCTGCCGCGCATGCTGCTGCGCGGCCAGGAGGACCTGTCCGCCTACCTGCTGCGCGAGGGCCTGGACGCCGGCTTCGATCTGGCCTTCTCCAACGAGCTGCGCATCGACCACTCGATCACCTGCCCGATCATCACGCTGCGCCCCGAGGCCGACCTGCCGATCGTCCCGGTCTACACCAACATCTTCGCCCCGCCGCTGCCGCGCCCCGGCCGTTTCGTCCAGCTCGGACGCACCATCCGCCGGCTGATCGAGTCCTGGCCCGGCGACCAGCGCGTCGCGGTCATCGGCACCGGGCACCTGTCCCTCGAACTCGGCGGGCCGCGCCAGTTCGGCCCGACCGGGCCGGACCCGGAGTTCGACCGCAGGGCGGTGCAGTGGATCGCGTCCGGTGACATCGAGGGCTGCCTCGCCGAGGTCACCCTCGACAGCCTGCACCTGCCGGGCAACGCCACCCACGGCTTCATGGACTTCATGCTGATGATGGGCGTGGCCGGCGAGGGCGCGAAGGCCGATTACGTGGACACCTACGACCTGTTCCACACCATGGAGGCGTACTTCACCTGGTATCCGAACGGAGCGCGGCCGTGAGCAAGTACCTGCTGGACAAGTTCCTCTTCACCGTCGACCGCGACGCCGAATGGGTCGAACGGTACCGCGAGGACCCGCGCGCGGCCGTCGAGCGCTGGGAGGACGAGTACGCCAACCGGATCCTCGGCTGCCACTGCGACGAGTCCTCCACCTGGCTGCGTTTCGACCAGGCCGAGCGCGAAGCCCTCGCGACCCACGACTACCCGAAGCTGTTCGAACTCGGGGCGCACCCGTTCCTGACCCTGACGCTGTTCATCGCCATGTTCGAACGCGACTACGCGGATGAACCGCTCGGCTTCCAGTCGGAGTACGCCCGCCGACTCGCGCACGTGACGCCGCCCTATCCCGACATCGCCACGTAACCGTCCACACCGGCAACAATGGCCGGGTGCGACAACTCTCACCCGCCGAGGTGATCAAACGACGCGGCGTGCGACGGATGAAGGCCGTGGCCACCGGATTCCTGCTCGCCGCCGTCGGCCTGTACGTGCTGGCCCGCTGGCAGGAAGGACACGGCGCCGGATGGGCGCAGTACCTCGGCGCCGCGGCGCAGGCGGCGATGGTGGGCGCGCTGGCGGACTGGTTCGCGGTGACCGCGCTGTTCCGCCGTCCGCTCGGGCTGCCGATCCCGCACACCGCGATCATCCCGCACCGCAAGGAGGCGCTCGGGCGCAGCCTCGGCGACTTCGTGGGCGAGAACTTCCTGTCCGAACAGGTGATCCGGGTCCGGTTGCGCGCGGTGCGCCTGTCCGATCGGCTCGGCGGCTGGCTGGCGCAGGAGAAGCACGCCGACCGGGTCACCCACGAGGCCGCCGGGGTGCTGCGCGGCGTTCTCGCGGTGCTGCGCGACGACGACCTGCAGGCGGTGCTCAGCCGCACGCTCAACCGATGGCTGAGCGAGCAGCCGGTCGGCCAGGTCGCGGGGCGGGTCCTGGCCCGCTTCGTCGCCGACGACGGTCACCGGCCGCTGGTCGACCTGCTCGCGCGCCGCGCCGTCACCTGGCTCGAGGAGCATCCCGACGCGATCGAGCGGACGGTGACCGGCGAGGCGCCCATGTGGACGCCCCGGTTCGTGGACGAGCGCGTCGCCCGGCGCATCCACAAGGAGCTGGTGCGGTTCGCGGCGGCGGTGCGCGACGAGCCGGATCACAAGGCGCGCGCCGCGATCGACGACTTCCTCGCCGACTTCGCGGTGCAGCTGGCCACGGATCCGGCCACGCTCGCGCAGGCCGAACGTTTCAAGCAGAATCTGATCAACCACCACGAGGTGCAGCGGCTGGTCGGTTCGAGCTGGCAGGCGCTGCGGTCCCTGATCGTCTCGGCGGCCGAGGACGCCGACAGCGAACTGCGTGTCCGCGCCCGCGCCGCGATCGCCGGGTTCGGCCGCCGGCTGGCCGAGGACGACCGGCTGCGCAACAAGATGGACGCGTGGGTCGAGGATGCCGCCGTGTACCTGGTCACCACGTATCGCGCCGAGATCACGGCGCTGATCACCGAGACGGTCGGCGCGTGGGACGCCCAGGAGACCTCGCGGAAGGTGGAGATCCAGGTCGGCCGGGATCTGCAGTTCATCCGGATCAACGGCACCGTGGTCGGCGCGCTCGCCGGACTGCTCATCTACGTCTTGACCCGGTTCGGTTAGGCGGTGCTGCTTCTCGGACACCGCCCGCTTGTGGCCTACTTGGCCAGTCCCGAGATGAGGTTGATCGTGGCCGCGATGATGACGGCGGCGAGCGGATAGGAGAGCAGCGCCTGCCGCAGCACCGCGCGCCGGATCTCGCTTTCCGTGACGTTGGTGTCGGAGACCTGGAACGTCATGCCGACGGTGAAGGCGAGATAGGCGAAGTCGCTGTACCGCGCATTCGCCTCCTGATTGAAGGCGATCCCGCCGACCGGGTCGGTGTAGTACAGCCGCGCGTACTTCAGCATGAAGACGGTGTGCACGAGCGCCCAGGAGACGAAGACGGACAGGAACGCCAGGCCGGCGTGGTAGTACTCGGCGTTCCCCTTCGCGTGCGCGGCGCCGAACAGCACCGCGCCCACCGCGAGCAGGCTGGCCACGGCCGCGCCGAGCACCATCAGGTCGGCCAGGTTGCGCCCGGGGTCCTCGCGCCGGGCGTGCCGCCGGGTCGCCGCGGCATCGAGCCCCCACACGCTGAGCCAGATCCAGGCGCAGAAGGTGAGCGCTGCGACGTCCCAGCCGATCAGCAGGGCGATCCGGCCCGTGCCCAGTGCCGCCGCGCCTACTCCTGCGGCCGCCCCCGCGCCCGCCGAGGCGAGTACCTGAGTGCGTGCCCGCATACCTGTTTCTTCGTCACCCTGCTCCTGCATGGAGACAGCGTTGCATTGTTCGCGCGTTAACGCGTTGCGCCACCCCGTCCGTCCGGCCGCACCGGACGGACGGACGGCCCCGACGCGAAGGCGGTGGGACAGCAGTGGTGCGGGAGAGCGCTCTCCCATGGTTGTTCGTGTGCCGCCTTCCGCTGCCCCACCGCTGTCCGGTCATGGCGGGCGCGGCGGCCGGTGAGATCGGCCGCCACGCCCGGGTGTCCGGCCCGTGTATCGAGCCCGTGTGTCGAGCCCGGGTCGAGCGGTGTGGCTACCAGCCGACCGCTACGACCATGTACTGCGGGTTGTTGACGGAGATGTCAGAGGACTGCCCCGCATCGTCGTCGTAGGGGAAGCCGTATTGCAGGCCATTGATGGCGTTCTGGTGCCAGAACTTCGCGTAGTAGTTCGCCGGAGCGGCCTGGTAGAAGTTGCCCGGGATCGACTGCTGCGCCGACGGAAGCTGCGCGACGTGCCGGTTCAGGCCCGCGCAGAGCGTGGGATTGCCGGACAGCGTGCCGCCGCAGCCGAAGATCTGCGCGGTGGTGTCGCTGGTGTCGCCGTTGGCCGCCGCGTAGCTCGTCATGTAGTTCGCGTACTGGCCGCCCGGCTGGAAGGCCGGGTCGTTGCCGGGGGAGGGGATCCCGTACGGCGCCTGGTCCGTGGCCAGCTGCTTGAACTCGGTCGGCACCGAGGACTGGAAGCGGGAGAAGGTCTGCGACCGGCTCTCCTGGAACACCGGGTAGCTCTCGCCGACCTGCTGCTGCGAGCCGTCGTGGCTGTGCACCAGCAGCGCCAGCTTCAGGCCGAACCGGTCGACCCGGGTGGTGTCCACGTTGATGAACGTCGACCCGACGGTGAACTCGATGAAGTCGTAGTACTGGCCGTTCGGCTGGCCGAGATAGAAGTACATCCGGCCGGCCGAGTTGGCGGGCATGTCGATGTACTGCTGCTGAGCGATCGACGCCGTCTGGCCGTTGAAGCTCCAGTAGACTTGGCTGTCAGGGTACTGACCGTTGGTCTGGTTGGTGATCTTGACTTCCAGTACGTGCGTGGCCGCCGGAATGGTGCTCGTGTCGCCCCAGAACGAGGCGGGCGGAGCGCCGGTACCGCCGCCCCCGCCGCCGGTGCCGGTGGGAGAGGGCGACGGCGAGGGACCGCCGGTTGAGCCGCCGCCGGTGGTGAAGACCTTGAACTCCCAGAGCGAGTATCCGTACGCGGTTGCCCGGGTGGTGCCGTACATGCGGATGTAGCGGCCTGATCCGCTCGTGTTGAGGGTCTGGGTGCCGCCGGTGCCGGTGGTGGTCGAGTAGATCGAGGTCCAGGTGGCGTTGTCGTTCGAGGTCTGAATCTGGAATGCGGTCGCGTACGCGGCCTCCCAGATCAGCGTGACACCGCAGATCGACTGAGTACCGCCGAGGTCCACCTCAAGCCACTGCGGGTCGCTGAATGCCGAGGACCAGCGGGTGCCGGTGTTGCCGTCGACGGCGGCGGAGGCCGGGTAGGAGGCGTTCTCCACGGACGACGCGGTGGCGGGCATGTTCAGCGCCGCGTCGGTGGTGCCGCAGCCGCTGCCGGTGGCGGGGGTGCCGTAGACCTGGAATTCCCAGAGGGAGTATCCGTACGGGGTGGCCCGGGTGGTGCCGTACATGCGGATGTAGCGGCCTGATCCGCTCGTGTTGAGGGTCTGGGTGCCGCCGGTGCCGGTGGTGGTCGAGTAGATCGTGGTCCAGGTGGTGTTGTCGTTCGAGGTCTGGATCTGGAAGGCGGTCGCGTATGCGGCCTCCCATTGGAGCACGACCTGGGTGATGCTCGCCGACGCGCCGAGGTCCACCTCCAGCCACTGCGGGTCGCTGAACGCTGAGGACCAGCGGGTGCCGGTGTTGCCGTCGGTGGCGTTCGACGCCGGGAAGGCGGCGCTCTCAAGCGAGGACGCGGTCGTCGCCTTGCCCTGAGACAGCAGCGTCGGTGCCGCCTCGGCCTGCATGGACGCCGCTGTCAGCAGGCCGGCGGTCGTCACGGTGACCACCGCGGCCGCTACCAGGGCTCGTAGACGGGACCTGCGGCGCGGCCGGCCCGGGGGACGTTGAACCAGAAGCATGATTCTCTCTCCGTTGAGAAGAATTGGGCGTGCGGGCAGAGCCGTCGGCGCGGGGTGCGTTCCGTCGGCGGCTTGGTGGAGGTGTGGGTAACCTCCGGACTCACGCGGCCGGCCCGGTGCCGGGCTGCCGTACGAGCAATGGTTCGGAGAGCGCTCTCCGAAAGGGTGCTCGCGGGACGCGCGGCTGTCAAGCCGAGCGTGCTGTGGGACGCGCGGCCTTGAGAGGCTCGGCGCGGGCCGGGTCAGAGTGCGCACAAAGCCGCCGCCGCTCGGATGAGCGGCGGCGGAAGATGGCGGGCCTGCGGCACTTGCCAGCGAAGGGGTCACGGCGCCGCAGGCCCTGCGAAAGCGACGCTAAGGGGTGTTCGGGCACACCTTTTGCGATCGCCTCACGCACTAACAGGGACGCTATGCCTGCGCTGCGTTACACCCCTGCGGTGGGCATGGCGCCACTGGTCGTATCGCCGTTGCCGCCGCCCCCTTTGCCTTTGCCGTGCGTCGATGTCGAGCTCGGCTGTGGGGTGGGCACGTTCTCCTGGTTCGGACCGGTGGAGGGACTGGGGCCGCCGGTCTTCTCCGCCGGCGTCGTCGCCGGGGTGGCCCCTGCGCCGCCGGACAGATTCAGCAGATCGGTGCAGTACTGGTAGACCTTTTTCTCGCTGCCCGCAGCCGCGATCAACTGCGCTTTGTCCTGCCCGCTCAGCACCTTGCGCCAGTTTCCTTCGCTGCTGACGACCTGCCCGCAAAGGCTCTGGAGAGCGGTCTGGGTTGCCGGACCGGACGGCGCGGGCGTGCCGGCCGTCTGCTCACCCGGTTCGGTACCGGAGGTCGAGCCGGCCTGGGGGCCACCCGCGGTCGCGCTCGGATCCGGCGACGCGGAGGCCGTGCTGCCGCCGCTCGGAGAGCTTTCGGGCGACGGCCCGGGCACGCCGAGCCCGCCGAGGATCTGGTGCGCGAACGACTGCATGGGTGACGGCAGGATTCCCGCGCTCGCTGCCGCGGTGCCCGCGCCGACGAAGATACCGAGCACCGCCGCGTATTGCGCGGCGAGGCGCAGGCTATGCGACCCGCCGCGTTGCAGGGCGCGTTGCCGGGCGCGCCGCGCGGGCTCCTCAGCGGAGGTCCGCGGCGCCGGGATCAACGCCTCTGCGCGCCGTTCCGCTGTCCCAAGCTCTGTCCCCGCCTCGCGAAACGCCGTGAGAACCGCCGCGAACGCCTGCTCGTTGCGCTCGTCCGCGTACGCGGGCGCGGCGGCCGCGGCGAGCACCGCGTCGAGGTTCCGGCTGCGCCGCTCGTTCACTCGGCCACCTCCTCCATCGTCGCCGTCGCATTCGAGTGCCCGGCTTCCAGCACACCCCCGTCGTCGATGACTGTGGCAAGCCTACGCAGTCCGCGCATCGCGGCGATCCGGATGGCACCCGGGCGCTTGCCCAGGACCTCCGCCGTCTGCGTCACGTCCAGACCGACGACTACACGCAGCATCACCGCTTCCGCCTGGTTGGCGGGCAACTCGGCGATGAGCCGCAGCGCCGATCGCGTGGCCAGACGTTCCACGGCCTCGCGCTCCGGATCGTCGCGAGATGGGCGCTCCGGCGCCGCGTAAAGGCCCGCCGGGTCCTCTCGGCGGCGGCCGCTGCGACGCAACTCCTCCAGTGCGCGGTTGCGGGCCACCCGGAACAGCCACACCCGGAAACCGGCCGCGTCACCGCGGAAACAGCGTATGTCCCGCGCCGCCTGTAGCCAGGTTTCCGAGGCCACGTCCTCCGCGGCCTGCCCCACGACGACCCTCAGATACCGCAGCACCGGAGGGTTGAGAAGATGCCAAAGCTCTGCCATACCGGACTCGTCGCCCGCGCGCGCGGCGTTCAGGCTTTCGTCCAGGTCGCGGCCGCTCACCTGCGTCGGCTCCTCACCCTCGTGAGCACACTGAATCGGCATGCCTCTCCCTGCCCCCGGATCATTGCACAGGAGCGCCGCGTGCCCTAGACCATACGCCGGATCTGTCTCGCCGAGACCGTCTGGCCCAGCGACGGAACAATACCCGCAATCGTGGCCGAGCCCCCACCTTAGCGGGGAATCCCGGCGCCGCTCACCACTGCGCCCGGTCCCGAATCGCGCTGCGCGTAGTGGTCGCAGCGGGGGAGAGGTCGCGGCGAGTTTGTCAGCGGCAGAGTTCGCGTGTGTCAGCGTACTGCCGGACGCGGACGCGGGACGGCCACGATAGCCGGCGTAACGGTCGCGCCCGCCGTGCTGATCGGCTGAGGGACTGGTCGGCTGAGGGATCGGGCCCGCGCCCGCCCGCACGTGGCACACTGAAGCGAACGGCGGCGCGTGCCGCGCAGGGAGGTTCGGCGGATGCTGTCGGCGGTGGGTTCGTCCGATGTGCCGCGCAGGGCGCGCGGTGCCCTCGAAGCGGCGATCATGGACGTGCTGTGGCAGGCCGGCCGGCCGCTGAGCCCCGGCCAGGTGCGCGAACTTCTCGCCGCGTCCGGCGACGCCACGGCCCGGCAACTGTCGTACAGCACCGTGGTGACGATCCTGACCCGGCTGCACGTGAAGAAGGTGCTGGCGCGCAAGCGCGTCGGGCGTTCCTTCCACTACGCCCCGCTCGCCGACGAGGCCGGGCTTGAGGCGCGCCGGCTGACCGCGCTGCTGGACGGTTCCGCGGACCGCGAGGCCGTGCTCTCCCGTTTCGTCGCGGACCTCTCCGACAGCGACGAGGAACTGCTGCGGCGCCTGCTCGGCTCCGCGGGCGGCCGACCGGGCGGCGATGCCCGGTGACCCTCCCGCTCGTCGTCTGCCTCACGGTGCTCTTCCCGCTGGCGTCGATGTTCCTCGCGCGCCCGATCGCGGCGCGGACGGATCCGCGCTGGGGGACCTGGCTGCTGACCGGCGCCGCGGTGGCGTTGGCGGCGTGCAGCGGGTTGGCACTCACTCTCGTCACGTTCGCCGCGCTCGTGCGCGTGCCCTTCGTCGCGGCGCTCGGACGCTGGTCGCCGGCCGTGATCGACCGCGGCGACACGACGAGCGCGGTCCTGGCGATCGTCACCGGTCTGCTGCTCGGCATGGCGCTCACCGCGGCCGCGCGATTCGCGCTGCGGCGCGGCCGGGCGCTGGCCGAGGCGTTCCGGCACGCCCGCGGACTGCCTGGACGCGGACAGGTGGTGGTCACCTCGGACGCCGCGGCGGACGCGTACACGGTGCCCGGGCGGCCGGGCCGGATCGTAGTTTCGACGGGAATGCTCGACTCGCTCGACGATGTCGGCCGGGTGGCGCTGCTCGCGCACGAACGCGCCCACCTGTCCGGCCAGCACTACGCGTTCACCAGCGCCGCGCGCCTCGCCGCCGCGACGAACCCGCTGCTGCGGCCGCTCGCCGAGGCGGTCGAGTTCACGGTCGAACGCTGGGCGGACGAGTGCGCGGCGCGCGTGGTGGGCGACCGGCGTCTGGTCGCGGAGACGATCGCACGCGCGGCCGTGGCCGCCAAGCACGGCGGGCGGCGCAGGTGGTCGGCCGCCATGCTAGGCGCGGTGTTCCCGCGCCCGGACGGCGGGCCGGGACCGGTGCCGCGCCGGGTGGCCGCGCTGCTGGCCCCGCCTCCGCGGCGGCGCTGGATCCTGCAGGCCGCGGTGGTCGCGATCGCGCTGGCGGCGGGGGTACTGGCCGTCGAAGCCGCGCGTGACATGCACGAACTGCTGGAGACCGCGCGGTACCCGCGGTAGCGCCGAGCGGATGCGCGCGCGGCGCTCGCCCTTTTGCCGTCGCGTGGCGATTACCCTGCGACGAGACCCTGACACTCCGGTGCCGCTTCGGCGAACGCCTGTCGCCGCGCTCATCTACAATCTCGTAGAAGTTCTACTTGTTCGCCGCTGCAGACGGCCCGGCCGGCCCGGACGGCCTCGACGCGGGTAACCCGGCGACAAAGGCGATGCAGACGGCGTGTTGCCCTTCGGGGCGGCGTGGAGAAAGAGGAAGAGTTCGTGTCCGACTCGATCGTGCTCGCCGCCCATGTGGCGCTCAATCCGCTGGACTCGACCTCGTGGCTGGCCAGCCTCGGCGCCTTCGGCGTGTTCCTGGCGCTGTTCGCGGAGACCGGCCTGCTGATCGGCTTCTTCCTGCCGGGTGACTCGCTGCTGTTCACCGCGGGGCTGCTGTGCACCTCGGGAACCCACGTCGTCCACCTCTCGCTGCCGACGGTGCTCGTGGCCGCGGCGGCGGGGGCGCTGCTCGGCGCGCAGTGCGGGTTCTGGCTCGGGCGGCGCGGCGGGCGGCCGCTGCTGGCGCGCAGCCGCAACCGGCATCTGCGCGAGGGGATGGTCCGGGCCGAGGTCATCCTCGGACGGTACGGCTACGGCAAGGCGATCGTGCTGGCCCGGTTCATCCCGGTGGTGCGCACCGTGCTCAATCCGCTGGCCGGCGCGCTGGAGGTGCCGACCCGGGTGTTCACGTTCTGGCAGGTGGCCGGCGGGCTGGTGTGGTCGCTCGGAGTGACGCTGGCCGGGTACGGGCTCGGCTCCAGCGTCCCGAGCATCGACAAGTACCTGCTGCCGATCATCGCCCTGATCGTGGTGGTCTCGCTGCTGCCGCTCGCGCTGGAACTGCTGCGCCGGCGCCGGTCCGGTTCCGGGCCGGACCCGACCGTGCCGGAGGACTGCTGATGAGCGGCGCCGGAGTCGACGGCGGCTGGTACCTGGACGTCACCACGTGGGCCAGGGACAGCCGTTGGCTCAACAACCCCATGGACCTGTACACGACGCTCAGCCTCGGTGTCATGGTTCTGATGCTGTTGTTCGCCTGGTGGCGCGGCCGCGGCGGGACGGACAACCCGCTGGTGCGGCTGGGCGCGGTGGCGGTCGGCATCGCGGTGGCGATCGGCGCCGACGAGGTGATCAAGGCTCTGATTCATGAGCGGCGCCCGTGCCTGAGTCTGCCGCAGGCGTACACGGTGGTG
Source organism: Actinocrinis puniceicyclus (assembly GCF_018283645.1). Classification (GTDB taxonomy): domain Bacteria; phylum Actinomycetota; class Actinomycetes; order Streptomycetales; family Catenulisporaceae; genus Actinocrinis; species Actinocrinis puniceicyclus. Next base: position 30,567 of record NZ_JAGSXH010000028.1, read on the forward strand.
GCCTGCCCCGGCCCGACGGACTACTCGTTCCCCTCCAACCACACCGCGCTGGCCGGGGCCCTGGTGGCGGCGCTTTTCTGCTTCAGCCGGCGGCTCGGCGTGATCGGGCTGGCGCTCGCGTTGATCGAGGGTTTCTCGCGCGTCTACCTCGGCCAGCACTACCCGCACGACGTGCTGGCCGGCCTGCTGCTCGGGCTGGTCGTGACCGCGCTCGTCGCGCGGACGCTCAGCCCGCTGACAGTGCACTGGCTCGCTCGCCGCGAGCAGACGAACTAGGACCTGTTTCGAGTTCGGCTCATGATCCGAACTCGAAACAGGCCCCAACGGGACGCCGGTGTCCCGCGTGGTCTGAGCGGTAACACTGAGTTAGTGTCCTTAGATTCACCGTGTCACCGTGTCACCGCGAACGGCAGGGCTGTGCGCCCAGCCGGATCGCTTGCCCATCGACGGACAGGAGCGGTCCAGCCATGCCCGAAAAGGTCGTCAGGGACAAGGTGCTCGTCTACGTCGTGCGCGACGGGCGCCTGCTGGTCTTCCGGCACACGGAATACAGCTACGAGGAAGTCGGCATCCAGGTTCCCGCCGGCAGCATCCGGGCGGGCGAGTCCCCCGGGGACGCCGCCCTGCGGGAGGCACGGGAGGAGACCGGGCTGCACGACTTCAAGATCGTGAAGAAGCTCGGTGAAACCGACTACGACATCAGCCCGTACCGGTTCGAGATCCAGCACCGCCACGTCTTCCACCTGGAACCGGCCGAGGAGACGCCCGAGCGGTGGGCCAGTCGGGAGGAGCACGACGGCCAGCAGGAGCCGACGCACTTCGAGTGCTTCTGGATTCCGCTGGAAGCGGCCCACATCCTCCAATCCGGCCAGGGCGCCCTGCTCGGCCGCCTGTACGACTGACCGCAAGCGGCAGACACGCCCTCACGGCCTCGGCGGGTGGATCAGCCCGCGTCCTGCACGAGCCCGATCGGGTTGCCGTCCGGGTCCTGGACCGAGGCGACCAGCCTGCCGCCGCCGACGTCCCTGACCTCGTCCACGGTCCGGGCCCCGGACTCCAGCAGCGCGGCCAGGCTCGCCTTGATGTCGTCGACATGCACGTACGGCAGCGGTCCGGCGGCCTTGACGCTGTTCTTCGGCACGAGGCCGATGTCCTGGCCGGCGACCTTGAAGCCGACATAGTAGGGCGCGTCGGCGATGGGATCGGCACCCAGCAGCGTGCTGAAGAGTTCCTTCGCCTTCTCCATGTCCTCGGCCGGGTAGATGATCGTCTGGATACCCTTACTCACTGCGGTCTCCTCAGGCAGGCGGCTTGTCGGGCGTTCTCAACGTAACGCCGCCGGGTTCCGGACCGCTTCTCGAAACCTGACCGATCGGCGCCGGGCGTCCGCCCGGGCGCGGCGCGACCCCGGGCGGGCGTGGGGCCGGTCCGGGGTCGCCGCCCTGGGGCGTGGTCAGCCGTCAGGGCTTGAGCGGTGGGTACGCGGGGTCGAGCAGGTCGTTGGCCTTGAGGAAGACGTGCAGCGGCGTGGTCTGCGGGTAGTGACCCCACTGGTGGTCGCCGGGCACCTGGCCCGCGCTGGCCAGCCGCGCGCCGAGTAGTTGGCGCTGCACCGGGTTGAACCGCGCGCAAGCCGCGGAATCGAGCAACTCGTCGTTCTCGTCCCGGCCGTAGGACCAGCGGTGTGAGTAGGCGAAGAAGATGCCCTTGCGGGTGATGTCCGAGTAGTTGTCGGTGCGGGTGTGCCAGAGACGGCGATCGAAGAACACCGCGTCACCCGGCGCGGCGCACACCTCGACCGCGCCTTCCGGCTCCGGCCAGCGCACGTCGCGGCGCGGCGGACCGTCGATCCAGTTGCGCACGTGGCTGCCGGGCACCACCTTGAAGTTACCGCGCCCGGTTTCGGAGACGTCCGAAAGCCAGTAGGCGATCTTGACCGAAAGCCGCGGGCGCGGGTCGCTCTCCAACTCGCGGTTCTGCCGGCCGCCGTCCTGGTGCCACTCGAAGCGGTACGGCTTCTCGACCCGGATCGGCGGGTGCACGTCCAGATGCGAGTGGTAGATGTGCACGTTCCAGCCGAGGACCGACCAGACCAGCGGGAAGGTGTTCGGGTGGTCGATCAGGCCGACCGTCTCGGGGCAGGAGGCGACCGCGCTCAGCTTGTGCATCGAGCCTTCCGGCGAGAGCCGCCCGGCCCGCGCCTGCTCCGCGTACACGCGGTCCAGAGCCTGCTCGTAGTGATGGACCTCGGACTCGTTGAGCGCCCCCCTGATCACGAGATAGCCATCCCGTTCGAACTGCTCGCGCAGTTCCTTGCACATCGGCGTCACCGCCGCCTGGTTCTCGGCCGCCATGGCCCCCTCCGTTGCTTCCCGCCGTTTCGCCGCTGCCCCCACACGGAGACGCCGACCGGCTGATCTGCTCACCCGCCCCGGGCGAAGCGAGAGCCGGCAACTGTAAGGACGCTCCAGGCCGGGCGCGAGGACTCGGCGCAACGGACACGAAAATGTTCGCGATGATCATCCCTGCTCGGCCGAGGGCCCGCCCGGACCCGCCGGAGTCTGTCTGAGCAGGCGGATTGCCGGTCAAAGTCAGGCGGCGGGCGGCACTCGCGCCGAGGCGCCACCACGTATCAGCCTGCTTGGAAAGCCCGTGTGGCAGCCGGTTTGCGCGGCATGCATTATTGCGTGGCGCGCAAGTTCCCGCTACGGTCGGCGCCATGCAGAGCAACGGCGGGGAAACGGATCACCCCGGCTGCGCCGGGCTGCGCGAGCGCAAGAAGCGCGCGACCCGCGAGGCGTTGAGCGAAGCCGCGGTCAAACTGGCCGTCGCGCGCGGATTCGAGAACCTGCGCGTGGAGGACATCGCCGAGGCCGCCGGCGTCTCCCCGCGCACCTTCAACAACTACTTCCCGAGCCGGGAGGCGGCGATCTGCGCCGCCCGCGTCGCGCAGATGAAGCTGTTCGCGGGCGCGGTGCGGGCCAGGCCGCCGCAGGAACCGCTGATCGACGCGATCATCAACGCCGTGCGGGTCGATCCGCGCGAGCCGGACCGCGCCGAGCTGCGCATGATCCACGGTGCGCCCACACTGCTCGCGGAGTTCCTGCGCACCGTGGCCGACACCGAGGCGCCGCTGATCGAGGCCATCGCGCAGCGCACCGGCACCCGCCCTGACGAAATGCTGCCGCGCGTCGCCGCGACGGCGGTCTTCGGGGCGTTGCGCGTCGCGATGCAGCAGTGGCTCGGCGCCGCGGACCCGCCGCCGTACCACGTGCTGCTGTGCGACGCCTTAAACCAGTTGCGCGAGTTGTCGGCCTCAGCACAGGCTACTGATCCGCAGCGCGTGCCCGAGCCCGTGTCAGAGCCCGCGCCGACCACTGTCAGCCCTGTCAGCGGCGCGTCAGCCCGGCCGGTCACCATGTCTGATCGAGCAGCCTGACCCGACCCCGAACCGAGAGTGCCCGAGTGCTGATCAAGACTTTGCGCGCCTTCCTGCGCCCCTATCCCAGACCGCTGGCGCTGATCGTCGTGCTCCAGCTCGCGTCGACGATCGCGACCCTGTACCTGCCCACCCTGAACGCCGACCTGATCGACAACGGCGTGGTCAAGGGCGACACGGGCTACATCATGCGCGTCGGGGCACTGATGCTGGCCATCGCGCTCGGCCAGATCTGCTGCTCGATCGGCGCGGTGTACTTCAGCGCCCGCACCGCGATGGCCGTCGGCCGCGACCTGCGCGCCGCGGTGTTCACCAGGGTGCAGGTGTTCTCCAGCCGCGAGGTGGGCCGCTTCGGCGCCCCCTCGCTGATCACCCGGACCACCAACGACGTGCAGCAGGTCCAGATGCTCACGCTGATGTCCTTCACGCTGATGGTCGCCGCACCGATCATGTGCGTCGGCGGGATCATCATGGCGCTGAACCAGGACGTGCCGCTCTCCTCGCTGCTGCTGGTGGTCGTCCCGGTGCTGGCGGTCGCGGTCTCGCTGATCATCTCCCGGATGCGCCCGCTGTTCCGGTCCATGCAGACCCGGATCGACAGCGTCAACCGCATCCTGCGCGAGCAGATCAGCGGCATCCGCGTGGTACGCGCCTTCGTGCGCGACGGCGCCGAGCGCAGCCGCTTCGACGAGGCCAACACCGGGCTGCGCGAGGTCTCCCTCGGCGTCGGCCGGCTGATGTCGATGATGTTCCCGACCGTGATGCTGGTGATGAACCTCTCCAGCGTGGCCGTGATGTGGTTCGGCGGGCACCGGATCGCCGGCGGCGGCATGCAGATCGGCGCCCTCACCGCGTTTCTCAGTTACCTGATGCAGATCCTGATGTCGGTGATGATGGCGACCTTCATGTTCATGATGGTGCCGCGCGCCGAGGTCTCCGCGGAACGGATCAACGAGGTGCTGGACACCGACAGCAGCGTCGTGCTCAGCGCGTCCCCGACGGCGATCGGCGACCGGCGCGGGCACCTGGAACTGCGCGGCGTCGAGTTCCACTACCCCGGAGCCGAGGAGCCGGTGCTCAAGGGCATCGACCTGGTCGCCCGGCCCGGTGAGGTCACCGCGGTGATCGGCGGCACCGGAAGCGGCAAGACCACGCTGCTGAACCTGATCCCGCGACTGTCCGACGCGACCGCCGGCGTGGTGCGCGTCGACGGGATCGACGTGCGCGAACTCGACCCGGCCGCGCTGTCCGAGGCGGTGGCCCTGGTTCCGCAGAAGCCTTATCTGTTCTCCGGCACCGTGGCCTCGAACCTGCGCTACGGCAAGCCGGACGCCACCGACGAAGAGCTCTGGTACGCGCTGGAGGTGGCGCAGGCCCGGGACTTCGTGGAGGCGATGCCGGAGGGCCTGAACGCACCGATCTCGCAGGGCGGTACGAACGTCTCCGGCGGCCAGCGCCAGCGCCTGGCGATCGCCCGCGCGCTGGTGCGCCGCCCGGACATCTACCTCTTCGACGACTCTTTCTCAGCTCTCGACTACGCGACCGACGCGGCACTGCGCTCCGCGCTGGCACACGAGACCGCGCACGCGACGGTCGTGATCGTGGCGCAGCGGGTCAACACCATCCGGCACGCGGACCGGATCATCGTGCTCGACGAGGGCCGCGTCGTCGGCGTCGGCACGCACCGCGAGTTGATGCAGGACGTGGACGGAACCTACCGGGAGATCGTGCTCTCCCAGCTCACCGAGCAGGAGGCGGCGGCGTGAGCCAGCAGACGGGGAACGGGGCCGCCGCATCGGCGGCCGCGAACGGCAAGGCCCCGGGCGGCGGCGCGGTCGAGCGCGCCGTGCCCAAGCGCGGACCCGGGCCGGCGCCGGGCGGATTCCGTGGCGGGCCCGCGGCGTTCATGGGCGGCAGGTCCACCGAGAAGTCCCTGGATTTCAAGAACTCCGGACTGCGGCTGCTGCGCACCATGCGGCCGGAACGGGCGCTGATCGTGGTCGCCGTCCTGCTCGGCATCGGTTCGGTCGGCCTGAGCGTGCTCGGGCCGCGGGTGCTGGGCCGCGCCACCGACCTGATCTTCGCCGGGGTCGTCGGCAAGCAGATCCCGCCCGGGGTCACCCAGGCCCAGATGGTCGCCCGGCTGCGGGCCCAGGGCCAGAACAACCTGGCGGAACTGATCGGTTCCATGCACCTGACGCCCGGCAAGGGCATCGACTTCACGCACGTCGGGCAGGTGCTCGGCGGGGTCGCGCTGATCTATGTCGGCGCCTCGCTGCTGATGTGGCTTCAGGGCCGGCTGACCACGACGATCGTGCAGCGCGCGATCTACCGGCTGCGCGAGCGGTCCGAGGCCAAGCTGGCCCGGCTGCCGCTGAGCTACTTCGACCAGCAGCCGCGCGGCGAGGTGCTCAGCCGGGTCACCAACGACATCGACAACATCGCGCAGAGCATGCAGCAGACCCTCAGCCAGGTGATCATCTCGCTGCTGACCATCGTCGGCGTGCTGGGCATGATGCTCTGGATCTCCCCGCTGCTGGCGGTGATCGCGCTGGTGACGGTGCCGATCTCGGTCACCGTCGCGGCCCGGCTCGGCAAGCGGGCGCAGCCGCAGTTCATCAAGCAGTGGGCGACGACCGGCAAGCTCAACGGCCACATCGAGGAGATGTACACCGGGCACGCGCTGGTGAAGGTCTTCGGGCGGGGCGAGGAGGCGCAGCAGCGGTTCGACGAGCACAACGAGGAACTGTTCCAGTCCAGCTACCGCGCGCAGTTCGTCTCGGGCCTGATCCAGCCGGCGATGTTCTTCATCGGGAACGTCAACTACGTGCTCGTCGCGGTGGTCGGCGCGCTGCGCGTGGCGTCCGGGGCGCTGTCCATCGGCGACGTGCAGGCGTTCATCCAGTACTCGCGGCAGTTCACCCAGCCGCTGACGCAGGTGGCCAGCATGGCGAACCTGATGCAGTCGGGGGTCGCGTCGGCGGAGCGGATCTTCGCCCTGCTCGACGCGCAGGAGCAGAGCCCGGAGCCGACCGCGGTGCACCTGCCGGTGCAGGTGGAGGGCAGGGTGCGCTTCGAGCACGTCTCCTTCCGCTACCAGCCGGACGAGCCGCTGATCGAGGACCTGTCGCTGAGCGTGGAGCCGGGCCACACGGTGGCGATCGTCGGCCCGACCGGCGCGGGCAAGACCACGCTCGTCAACCTGCTGATGCGCTTCTACGAGGTGACCGGCGGGCGGATCACGCTGGACGGCATCGACATCGCGGACGTCTCGCGGGAGGATCTGCGTTCGAAGACCGGCATGGTGCTCCAGGACGCGTGGCTGTTCGGCGGCACGATCGCCGAGAACATCGCGTATGGCGCGCAGGGCGCCTCGATGGACCGGATCGTCGAGGCGGCGAGGGCCACGCACGTGGACCGTTTCGTCAGGACCCTGCCGGACGGCTACGAGACCGTGCTCGACGACGAGGGCGGGAACGTCAGCGCCGGCGAGAAGCAGCTGATCACGATCGCGCGGGCGTTCCTCGCGGAGCCGGCGATCCTGATCCTGGACGAGGCGACCAGCTCGGTGGACACCCGCACCGAGGTGCTGATCCAGCGGGCGATGAACAAGCTGCGCGCGGGCCGCACGAGCTTCGTCATCGCGCACCGGCTCTCCACCATCCGCGACGCCGACCTGATCCTGGTGATGGAGGCGGGCAGCATCGTCGAGCACGGCACACATGAGGAACTGCTGGCGGCGGACGGCGCGTACGCACGGCTGTACGCGGCGCAGTTCGCGCAGGCCGTGGCCGAGGTGGACTGAGTATCTGTCCGACGCGACCCGGCCCGGCCGGCTCGACCGGACCCGGCTCGGCGTACAACCGGCCGTGGCCTGCCCGCACTCGGGCAGGCCACGGCCGGGCGCGTCCGTGACACGGCAGCCGGGCCGGCCGCCGCAGCCGGGTCAGCCTTCGCCGACCGATTCCGTCATGACCACCTCGAACTCCTCGACGCTGCGCACGGTCGAGTGCGCCTTGCCCACGGCGTCGTCGCGCAGGAGCGCGGCGGAGCCGCGCGACCGGCCCAGAGCCTCCCGATCCTGGTAGAGCACGGCCACCGTGGAGCGGCCCTTCGCGCGGTTCATGAACATCGCGATGCCGACGACTCCCGGCATCGCCTTCAACCGCTCCATGACCAACCCGCGCATGGTCTCGGCGCCCAGGTCCGCGTCCATCGGGTCGAACTCCAGGCGGGTCAGGCGCATGCAGGCGCCGGCAGAGAGCCGTCCGGGCCGCTGTGCGGCGATCACCTCCCAGTCGTCGATCGTCATCGTCGTGGCGAACGGGCGCAGCAACTGCGCGCGCCGGGTGCGCAGCGCCTCGTCGCTGTCCTGCCTGGCCTTCTCGCTCTCCCACCACGTGCCGATCGAGAGCTTGCCCTGCTCCCGGTCCGCGAACAGTCCCATGCCCCGGTATCCGGGCTGCTCGGACAGCATGGCGCGACCCTCACTGCGGAGCGCTTCGATTGCCGCGTCCAGCTTCTGCGGATCGCCCACCGCGTAAACAGTTCGCACGAACATGGCGCCTCCTGATGATGTGCGGCGCTCTGCCGGCAGAGCGCCGACGAGACCCCGCCGAGACCCCGTGAATGCACGGCGGATGGACAGGACGCAGTCTTGTCAACGCCATAATGGGCGACAATAGGCTGTTCAGGTGGCGCCGCGGACACTTTCAGTCACGTGACCCGCCGCGCCGGACGCCCGCGACGTGTGCTCGGGTGCCGCGCGGCCGAGTCGAGATCGATCGGCCGCGCGGCACCCGAGGTGTTCACCGTGCGGCGCGGCAGGCCACGGGCTCCGCACCGATCACGGCAGGCTCCACTGCTGGTTCGCGCCGCCCGCGCAGTCCCAGATCTGCACCTGCGTGCCGGAACCGCCCCAGCCGGTGTCGTCGAGGCACCTGCCGGACTGCGGATTCAGATACTCGCCGTTGGACTGGTGCACCCAGACCTGCGCGCAATGCCTGGTCGGATGTAGTTCTAAGGGTTTTGCTGTTCGCCCGGCGTCCGGGCTGGTGGCGTAGGTGATGGGGCGATGGGCCGCGCCCATGAGCGGGGCTGAGGTCGGGGGTATCTCCTCAGCGGCAGTCTGCGACTTGCCGTGCGGCGGGCGGCCCTGTCAGGACACGCGGTCCCGTCTTGTCAGGGCCGCCCGTTGTCCGGCACCCTGCGGGGCCGCTGAGGAGATGCACCGACCGACCCACCGACCACCCACCTACCGGCGGCCGACAAGTACGCCTGCGCCGCTACACATCTCCGAGTGCGGCAGCTGGCGCAGTCATCGTCCCGAGATTCCGTCAGGCGGGAAGCAGACCTTCGATTGCGGCAATCCGGTCCTCCACTCGCTGAGAGCGGACTGATTCTGCGAATCCTCCTACGACCTCCATGCTTGCGCGCGCTTGATCGATTTCGCCCACTTGCGCATACGCTTCCGCGAGCCATGACCAGTAAAGGGCTGATTCCCTCTCGCTCTGCTCTGGATAGCGAGATAGCACTGGCACCAACAGCGTCTCGGCCGTGGTCGGGTCGCCGAGTTCGACGGCGCAACGTGCCCGCATCGTGTCTACCTCGTCACGGGTAAGCCAGTACACCCATTCGGGTTCGTCGTCTCCCGGTGTGCGTGACTCGTATGTGTCATCGACCTTGTCGAGCGTGCGCGCTGCGAGTTCCCGTTCGCCGCTGCGGGCGGCGGCCCAGGCCACGCGTTCGAGAAGGAGTGCTCGAACGGCGGGCGGTGAGTCGTGCGCGCCTCGCTCGGCTGACCTGGCGAGCAACAGGGCACCCGACGGCTTGGCGACGTTCGCCATTTGATAGCTCAGCGAGGATAGAAGGTTGCCCGCCAACCCTCGGTTTCCTGCCTGATCGGCAGCATTGACACCGGAGAGGTAGGAGCGCTGCGCCTGCGCGTACAGCCCGGCGTCTGAGGCGACCCAACCTGCGAGCTGGGCCAACTCGCCGTATGCAGTAAGCATGCGTCGCCCAACAGTGTCGGTGTACGAAGCGTTTCTGATCAGCGCGCCGGTTTCGCGTAGTTCTCTCGTGACGACCGGCGCAAGGTTTTTCCCGGCTAGCTGGTCGTCCAGGTGCCGAAGCTCGATTACGCGGCGTTCGAGCTGGTCAGCGAGCCCAGTACCAACATGACGACCAGCGTGGACCTCGATCACTTGCGGTGGCTCGGAGACCAACCACTCATGCGCAAGTCGTAACGGATCGCTCATCGGGTCTTGAAGCTCGTCCGGGCTGACACGTAGTGCTGCCGAAAGGTGGCGAATGGAGTACGGGCGCGGTTCGCGCTTGCCGGACTCCCACCGGCTGACAGTCTCACGAGTGACAGTATCGCGACCGGACAGACGGCACAGTTCGGCGGCTAGCTCGGCCTGGCTTAATCCACGCTCTAGCCTGAGCTCTCGGATACGGTCCCCGATCGTCACCTTCTGAGTATGCCTTCTGATTGGCCACCTATCGGCCACTCCCATTGACGAAGCCGCGCGTCTGTACTTGAACTGTGACGAACAGCATCGTTCAGAGTACAGCTAGTGACCTGAGCGCTTCCGCGCTGCCGGCGGCTGCTGCGCGCGCGCAGCGTCTCACGAAGGTGCGGTTGCGGGTGTGGGGGTTCACGCGCGATGACGCGGCTCATGCGGAGATCAAGGCGCGGCGGATGCGGGGGGCGCGGTTCTGGGAGATCACGGAAGTGATCGCGACCAGCGGTGGTGTGTCTCCGATCCCGTCTCGTGATCCGATGGCAGTCAGCCAGGCTGCTGATTATGACCGGGCGTGGGCGGTGTATCTGGCGGGTTCGGATGCTGGCTGAACCGGTGATGTCGCCGGCGTCGGTGGGCGCGTCGTGTCTGGGGCTGCTTGCTGGCGGCGGGCTGTTGCTCGGGTCGGCGCGGCAGACGGACGAAGCGCGGGCGCTGGTGCCGGTGTGGGAGTTGCGCCTGGTCGAGTGCCGGTGTGAGCGGTACCGGTGTTCGGGTGTGCGGAGGGTGTGGGTGCGCCGGTTGGTCCCGATCGAGGAGGGCGACGAGGGATGCGTGTTCGGCTGATGATATGGCCGCTGGCGGCGGCGGTGGTGCTGGCTCCGGTGATGTTCGGGGCGGCGGGCTGTGCGTGTGGTGCGGGCGCTGCTGCGGCTTCCTCGAGACGCAGCCGTACCCGCCGCACGGTTCGGCGGTCGTCGATGCGAAGAACAAGCGCTACCTGCCAAGCGGCGGGATATTCCGGATCGATGGCAGTGTGAAGCGTCCCAACGGTCAAGAAGAGGTGTTCTACTTCCAATGCAAGCTCGCCTGACCTTCATTCTCGACCGGCTCAACGCGGATCTGTCCGGCGTCGGTCTCGGGAGCGTGAGCGTGGTCGACGACCCTGGTGCGGGCTGGGGCGAGGGGCTGACGGTCTTCGAGTTCCAGGGACGTCAGACCTCTGCGAACCCGCGCGAGGTAGAGGCGGCGGTAGCGCTGCTGGCCTCCACGTTCCAAGACGACGTGATCGACGAGCGCCACGGCGCGTGGCCGGAAGTCAACGGCAAACCGCTGTGGGCCTCGGCAGACTCCGGGGTCGCCTGCTGGTATCTGGACGGTAAGCCGTGGTGTGCGGTCGGGCAGCTCGCGGGCGCGCTGGCGGTCAATGCGCCGGACTCGGCTGAGTAGGCGCGCGAGCGGACCGCGCCGCAGGCTGGGCGCGCGGCGTCAACGTCACCCGGCGCGGGGCTACTCCGCAGGGAGGTCCACCCGTTTCGGGATCGAAGGTCCATGAGGTTTCCATCCTGGAGCCGATGACGGGGCCTGCGCCGCGTGGCCCGTAGGTGGGTGTCCGGGCACGTCTCCCCGAGCCTGGATGCCTGTGCGGCGTTGCCGGGCGTGGCTTCGGGTGCCTGCGGCGCGCTGCGTGCTTGGTCATCACGGCGTTGCGGGTGGCGCCGGACAGCACGCCGCTGCTGCCGAGCAGGCAGCCGGCGGTGTCGGTCATCGACGCGCCCGCGCCGGTGAACTGCTGGTACCGGGTGTTCTCGTCGACGGTCACGGTGACGCCGCCGCTGCCGGAACCGGAGGCGAACGAGAGCGGTGACTGCTGCTGAAGGCCGCGCACGACGTTGCGGCCGCCGGAGTCGTTCGTCGTGGTCAGCCAGAGGTTCACGGCTTCGCCCGCGGCGTGCGCGGGGGTGGCCAGCAGCAGGCCGCCGGCCGTGAGCGCGCCGACTGCGGCGGTGACGATCAGGCTGCGCGGACCGGCCACGCGGCCGGGCGGTAGGTTCGGTGGGGCCATGGACGCTCTCGCCTTCTGGCCGCTGCGCCGGGCGGCCCGCCAGGTGCGGGTGGGATTAGGGTTCGCTGTGTCGCGTCTCGCCCGTCGAAAGCCGTGCGGTGAACGGGCGAACCGACTTATTTCGCGTTGTGATTTAACTCGTGCGGAATAATCCCGTCAAGGGATGCCGGCTGGATAGGCGGAAAGGGGACCGATGGCCGAGCGCGTCATGCGGACCGTGCGCGACCTACGGCGGTCGAACCGCTCGCTGCTGCTGCGGCGGCTGTACTTCGACGGCCCGCTCAGCCGCCAGGACCTGATCGACACCACCACGCTGAGCGCGGCCTCGGTCAGCAACGTCGTCGGCGATCTGATCGGCGACGGGCTGGTCGCCGAGGTCGGTTCGGTCGGCTCGGAGGGCGGGCGGCCGCGCATCCTGCTTCAGGTGGACTGCCCGCGCTGGCACGCCATCGGGGTGGACGTGGGTGAGACGCGGGTCCTGGTCGAGTTGTTCACGCTCGATCTGGCGGTGCTCGCCCGCGAGGAGTACCCGCTGCCGGACGGCTGCCGCGACGTGGCTGCCGTGGTGGACCGCATCGACTCCGGGCTGCGCGGCGTGCTCGCGGCCGGCGCGGTGCGCCAGGAGACGATCATCGGAGTCGGCGTCGGGGTGCCGGGAGTCGTGGCGCATAGCCCCGAACTCGGCGCGGTCGTGCACGGGCAGACGATCGGCTGGGACGCGGTGCCCTTGGAGCGGCTGCTGCGCGAGGCCGGCGGGGTGCGCGCGCACCTGCCGCTGTACATCGACAACGGCGCGACCACGCTCGGGCAGGCGGAGATGTGGTTCGGGGCCGGCCGCGGCGCCCGGGACGCCGTCATAGCGCTGATCGGGTCCGGTGTCGGCGCGTGCGTCGTGGTGGACGGTGCGCCGTACCGGGGGACCGGACGCAGTGCGGGCGAGTGGGGGCACACGACGGTGCAGGTCGGCGGCCGCTCGTGCCGCTGCGGCGCGCGCGGCTGCCTGGAGGCGTACGTCGGCGCGGAGGCGGTGATCGAGCGCTTTCGCGAGGTCGGGCCCGCCGGCTCGCCGTCCGGGCCGCCCGCCGAGGCGAGCGAGGAGGGCGCGCTCGCGGCGATCCTGGCGGCGCAGGAGCGCGGCGAGCCGGCTGCCGCGGCGGTGCTGGAGGAGACGGCCGTTTACCTCGGTGTCGGCGTCGCGAACCTGATCAACCTGTTCAATCCGGAGCGGATAGCGCTCGGCGGCTGGGCCGGGCTGCTGCTCGGCGCGCGCCTGCTGCCGCGCGTACGTGAGGTCGCCCGCGAGTACGCGCTGCGGCACGCGTTCGCCAACGTCGAGCTGAGTCTGTGTCAGCTCGGCCCGGACGCCGTCGCCCGCGGCGCTGCGACACTGCCGGTGGCCGGTTTCCTCGCCGCGGGCAGCCGCCCGCCAAGGAATCAGAGCGCGTCCTAGCGTCCCGCGCCGGAAATCCGTCGCATGACTCTGCTCGACCTGGCTGCGCACGTCCGGTCATCCGCGCCCGGCTGGCAAGGCGCCGGAACACCCTCGCGGTGCTCAATCAACGCAGTGGGTCGTCTGTGGGCGTTTCGGCAACGCGGCCAGGCGGGATGCGGGGGCCGATTTTCACGGCGGATTTCCGGCGCAGGACACTAGCGGGCGTTCGGCAGCGGCGTCCAGACGTACGGGGTCGTGGTCGTCACGGCGTGCAAGCCGAGGCGCCGCAGGATCGGCCTGCTGTTCTCCGAGGCGTCCACCTGCACGTACTTCACGCCGTGTGCGGCCGCCACTTGCGCGCGTCGCGCCACCAGCGCGCGGTAGACGCCGCGCCGGCGCCACCGCGCGAGGGTCGAGCCGCCCCAGAAGCCTGCGAAGCCCGTGCCTTCGCGCAGCGTCAGCCAGGCGGCGCAGACCACCTGCGGTCCGGTCGGCGTCTGCGCCTCGGCGGCGAAGACCAGGAATCCGCCCGCCGCGGTGGCGATGCTTCGGGCCAGGTGGTCGGCGAGGTAGCTGCGGTCCTCGTTCCACACTTCGGTGTGCATGGCGGCGATCCGGCGCAGGTCCTCGTACTCGGTGACCTGACGTAGCGTCACGCCCGGCGGCGGCGGCGCCGGCTCGGCAGCGAGCGCCGCGGCCTCGCCGATGAGCACCGTCTCGCGTTCCTCGGGCTCGAACCCGGCTGCGGTCAGCCGGTCGATCAGGTCGTCCGGCAGGTCGTGGCCGCGGGTCTTCCACTCCACGGCCTGGCCGCGCGCCGCGAAGTAGTCGCGCTGCCGGGCGATCAGCGCGTCGAGCGCGGCGCCGCGCACGCCGGGGTCGCGGGGCGTCTCGACGAAGCCGCGGTGCTGGCCGATCGTGCGCAGCAGCGCGCCGTCCCACTCGTACTCGACTCCGGATGGCGCGGGGTCGGGGATGCGGGCGCGGGTGTTCGCGTCGTAGGCGGCGAGCAGTTCCCCGAAATCAGTCACATGCGACAGCGTAGGAGCGGCCGCAACCGGGTTTCGCCGGCCGGCGATCAGACGAACACTCGCGACGCAGTGATGACCACGGCCGCTCGGTACCGGGCGGCGAACCGTTCCGGGGTTTCAAAGAGCGCTGCGATGCGCTCGGCGTACTTGGCCAGGTAGGCGGGGTTCTTCTCGGCGCCCGGCTCGTCGCCGCTCGCCCGGGCGACGCCCTGGAGGCGCACGACGTTGCGGCCGAGGTCGCACACGTCCAGCGCGAGGCTCACCTTCGGGTTCTGCGCGATGTTGCGCAGCTTGGCCGCCTGCGGCGTGCTGTAGAGCAGGATCGTGTCGTCTTCGCGTAGCAGGAACCAGACGGGCACGGTCACCGGCTGCCCGTCCGGGCGCACCGTGGTCAGCCAGGCCATGAGATTGTGGCGCAGCCGGGCTTCGGCCCGCTCGCGGTCCGCGGCCGGTAGATATGCGGTCGACTCCACGGTGTTCGGCTCCTTCTCGCGTCGATCAGGAGCAGACGCTACCGGCAGGGTCCGACACCGCCGCTGCGGCTGCCCTCCCGCGGCTGCTCGGCCAGCCGGTCCACCAGCAGCGACAGGGCGGGCAGCGCGGTCTCGATCGCGGCGCGCTCCCGCGGATCGAGTTCGCTCAGCGCGGCGGCGATCCGCTCGCGGTGCGCGCCGTGCCAGTCCGCCAACTGCCGCCGGCCGTGCTCGCTCAGTTCCACCACCGCGACCCGCCGGTCCGCCGGATCCGTGCCGCGCTCCACCAGCCCCACGGCCATCATCTGGCTGATCAGCCCGCTGACGGTGGAGGGAGCCAGCCGCAGCCGCACGGCCAGGTCGCCGACGCGCGCGGGAGCCGACTCGGCCAGCGACTGAAGCAGTTCGACCTGCGCCATGGGCAGCGACTCCCACGGGTAGTCCGCCCGGATGCTCGCGCGCAGCACCCGGCGCAACCGCGCGACCACGTCGGTGAGTGCGTACGCGTCGGCAGGTACGTGCGGAGCGGCGGCCACGCCGCAACTCTACCCGGGGCCGCGCCGTGCTCAGCCGAAGCGGCCGGTGATGTAGTCCTCGGTGGCGCGCTGCGAGGGGTTGGCGAAGATCCGCGCGGTGTCGTCGATCTCGATCAGCTTGCCCGGCTGCCCGGTGCCGGCGATGTTGAAGAACGCGGTGCGGTCGGACACGCGGGCGGCCTGCTGCATGTTGTGCGTCACGATCACGATCGTGTACTCGGCCTTCAGTTGCGCGATCAGGTCCTCGATGGCGAGGGTGGAGATCGGGTCGAGGGCGGAGCAGGGCTCGTCCATCAGCAGCACGTCCGGGGAGACCGCGATGGCCCGCGCGATGCACAGGCGCTGCTGCTGGCCGCCGGACAGGCCCGCGCCAGGCTTGCGCAGGCGGTCCTTGACCTCCTCCCACAGGTTCGCGCCCCGCAGCGAGTGCTCCACCAGGTCGTCCATGTCGCCCTTGTGTTTCAGGCCGTTGAGGCGCAGTCCGGCGGCGACGTTCTCGTAGATGGACATGGTGGGGAAGGGGTTGGGCCGCTGGAAGACCATGCCGACCGTGCGGCGCACCGCGACCGGGTCGATCCCCTGGCCGTAGAGATCCACGTCGTCGAGCAGAACCTTGCCTTCGACCCGCGCGCCGGGGATCACCTCGTGCATGCGGTTGAGGGTGCGCAGCACCGTGGACTTGCCGCAGCCGGACGGGCCGATGAACGCGGTCACCGTGCGCGGCTCGACCGTCAGGCTGATGTCGTCGATCGCCTTGAAGCCGCCGTAGTACGCGGACATCCCGGAGACGTCGATCCGCTTGGCCATCGTGAGTTTCTTCCTTCTCGCTTCCGGAAATTTCGGTCCGCTAGTCGGCGATGTCGAACACGTAACCCAGGCCGCGCACCGTGCGCATCCTGGCGTAGGCGTCCGGGTCGACCTCCAGGTGCCGGCGCAGCCGCCGGATGTGGACGTCGAGCGTCTTGTTGCGATCGGGGTAATCCTCGCCCCACACCGCGTCCAGCAGCTGCCTGCGGGTGAGCAGCCGGCCGGCGTTCTGCATCAGCACGGCCAGCAGCTCGAACTCCTTGGGAGCCATGTGCACGCCGCGCCCGGCGATCCGCACCGCCATCCCGTCGAGGTTCAGCTCGACCGAGCCGACGGTCAGCAGGCGCAGCCGGCCCAGGGTCTGCGGCGCCACGGCGACATATGCGGCGTGAGTGCTGTGCGCCGATGGGGAGGGACGCGTCGTGCCAGTGGTCATCAGGCCCGCCCGGGCTTTTTCCACCAGGCCAGCAGCCTCGCGGCGAGATTCAGGATCATGATGATCAGGATCAGGGTCAGCGCCCCGGCCCAGGCCCGGTCGATCGCGGGCTGGTACGGCTGCGTGGCCTCGTTGTAGATGAAGAACGGCAGCGAGCCCTGCGCGCCGCTGAACGGGTTCTGGTTGATCGAGGAGGTGAACCCGACCACCAGCAGCACCGGCGCGGTCTCGCCCATGATGCGCGCGACACCCAGCATGACGCCGGTGACGATGCCCGGCAGCGCGGTGGGCACGACCACCCGAAGCACGGTGCGCCACTTCGGCACGCCCAGCGCGTAGGACGCCTCGCGCAGCGCGTGCGGCACCAGCTTGAGCATCTCCTCGCTGGATCGGATCACCAGCGGCAGCATCAGGATCATCAGCGCCAGCGACCCGGCGAACCCGGAGTCCTTGAATCCGAACGCCAGGATCCACAGCGACAGGATGAACAGGCCGGCCACGATCGAGGGCAGACCCATCATCACGTCCACGATGAAGGTCACCGAGCGCGCCAGCCAGCCGCTTCCGTACTCCACCAGGTAGATCGCGACCATCACGCCGATCGGCACCGCGATCAGCGCGGCGAGCCCGGCCTGCTCCAGCGTGCCGAGGATCGCGTGGTAGGCGCCGCCACCCGGGTCCGATTCGGCGATGTTACGCATCGAGTGGTAAAGGAAGTTGCCGCCGAAGCCCCTCGCCCCGTTGCTGATCACCAGCACCAGGATCGAGGCCAGCGGCAGCACCGCCAGCAGGAAGGCCGCCGCCACCGAGCCGCTCGCGGCCAGGTTGGTCAGCCGGCGCCGCGGCGCGACCGAGCTGAGCGAACGCGTTGCGAAGCCGGGGTCCTGGTGCGCGTCGCGCGGGTTGATCGCGTGGTGGTGGTACACGTCGACCGGGCTGGCCACCGGAGCCGCGGCGCCGGCGGCGCTCTGGTCGGCGTCGGTGCCGGCCGCCATGCCGTCGTCGCTGATGACGCCGCGTCGCGCGATCCACCGGGCCAGGTAGTTGACCAGCAGTGTCATCACGAACAGCACCAGGCCGGAGGCGATCAGCGCGCCGCGGCCGACGTCGAAGGCGTTCTTGAACTGGATCGCGATGTTCGCCGCGATGGTGTTGCCGCCCGGCTCCAGGAAGTGCGTGAAGAACGTGCCGGTCTGCGAGAGCACCATCGCCACCGCGATCGTCTCGCCCAGCGCCCGGCCGAAACCGAGCACGATCGCGCTGATCACGCCGGAGCGGCCGTAGGGCAGCACCGCCAGGCGGATCATCTCCCACTTGGTGGCGCCCAGCGCGTAGGCGGCCTCCATGTTCTCGCGCGGGGTCTGCAGGAACACCTCGCGGGAGATCGCGGCCACGATCGGCAGGATCATGATCGCCAGCACGATGCCGGCCGCGAACACGGATCGCGGCGCGGGCGCGCCGTCGTAGTGGAAGATCGGGATCCAGCCGAGCACGGCGGAGACGATCCGGGAGACCCCGCCCATGTGCGGGACCAGGAAGATGATGCCCCACAGGCCGTAGACCACCGAGGGCACCGCCGCCAGCAGGTCCACCACGTACCCGAGCACCTGCGCGAGCCGGCGCGGGGCGTACTGGCTGATGAACAGGGCCGCGCCCACCGCGATCGGGGCGCCGATCGCCAGCGCGAACAGCGAGGTGACCAGGGTTCCCCAGGCCACCAGCGCGACGCCCCACACCGAGGGGTCGTCGTCCGGGTTCCACTCGAACGCGGCCAGGAAGTTCACCGAGTCCGCGCTGATCGCGTGGATGGCCTGGCTGATCAGGAACGCCACGATCGCGCCCATCAGCACCAGCAGGAACAGCGCGCTGCCGCGCGCGCCCCCGGCGAAAAGGCCGTCGCCGCGCCGGGAACGGCCGGTCAGTGCGGCGGCCGGGCCGCGCCGGAAACGTCCTGGACCGGAGGGGCGGGCCGTGCTCGAAACTTGCTCCGGGGCGCTCAGGTCGGCCCGGTCCGGACCGGGGCCGCTCGGGCCGGAGGTGTCGGTAACGGCCGGACGCTCGCCGCTCATCGTTCTCCTGACAGATACGGGCGTGGGGGATGCAACGACGCCGGGGCCCGCGCGCGCGGTCCGGCTCACGGACCGTGTGCCCACCGGTCACCGCCGGCGGGCACACGGTCAGCGGCTTACTTGATCGAGTCGATCAGGGTCTTGACCTGGGACTGGATGTTGGTCGGCAGCTGCACGTAACCCGCACCCGGCAGTTCGGTCTGCGCGGTGGTGCTCACACCGTAGTCCAGGAAGCTCTTGATGAGCGCCAGCTGCGAGGAGTTGTTGCCCGAGCCGCAGGCGATCTCGTAGGTGACCAGCACCGCCGGGTAGGCGCTGGGGTCCGAGTACGAGTAGTCGAACGCCAGCTGCATGCCGTTGTCGTTCTGGTTGACCTTCGCCTTGGCGATGAACGCGGAGGCGTTCGCGGTGGTCGCCTCGACGAACTGGCCCTGGGCGTTGCCGACCTTCGCGGTCTGCAGGCTGTTGGCGGTGGCGTAGGAGATCTCGTCGTAGGCGATGCCGCCCGAGGTGGTCTTGACCGCCTGGGCCACGCCCGCCGAGCCGTTCTCACCCTGGCCGCCGGAGCCCGGCCACGCCTTGTTGGCCTTCGCCGGGAAGTCCGCGGCGTCGGTCTGGTTCAGGTAGTTCGAGAAGTTGTACGAGGTGCCGGACTTGTCCGCGCGGTGGAACGTGGTGATCTTCGTGCTCGGCAGCGAGACGCCCGGGTTGTCCTTGGTGATCGCCGGGTCGTTCCAGGTGGTGATCTTGCCGTTGAAGATCTTCGCCAGCGTCTGCGCGGAGAGGTTCAGCGGGCTGGTCACGCCGGAGACGTTGTAGATCACCGCGATCGCGCCGGGAACCAGCGGGATGTCGATCGCGTTGTTGCCCGAGCCGCAGCGCGCGTCGGCCTTGGGCACGTCGGTGGTCGCCATCGGGAAGTCGGAGCCGGCGAAGTCCACCTGGTTCTGCTGGAACGAGGTCAGACCCGCGCCCGAGCCGCTCGGGTTGTAGTTGATCGTCGCGCCCGAGCACGCGCCCTGGTAGTCCTTGGTCCACTTGTCGATCGCGTTCTTCTGCGCGCTCGATCCGGCCAGGGTCAGGGTGCCGCTGGCGCAGGAGATGCCCGAAGCCGAGGAGGCCGAAGAGGAGCCGGAGGCGGCTGCCGAGGAGCCGCTCGCCGTCGGGCTGTTGTTGTTGGAACCGCACGCGGCGAGCGTGGCGGTGGCGATGAGCCCGGCGCCGGCGACGGCGACGTACCGCTGGAGCTTCACGGGGAAGTCCCTTCCGTTCGAGCCGGATCCGCGCCCCGCGAACCGGGGCCGGCCTCCGGCCGGTCATGAGCCTGTTTCGTGCTGACGACTGCGAACGTAAAGAGCCGAAGTGAATCGATGAGCCGGGGAAGGTGAACGCCGGGTATACAGTGCGGGACTTTTGGGAGGACTCCCCGGGCGTCCGGTTTGGGCGGGTTATACGTGCTCTGGCCTGCGGGAAGATCGCAGTCGGCACGGTCGGTTGCGAAGGTGTTCACCGAAACGTCACCCGTCCTGGCACAGTGTCCCACGCTCCCGGCCGCGCCGCCGAGCGTCGGGGCCAAGCCGCGGAGCGTGGTCACTCCTCGTGCTCCCCGGCCGCGCCGCGCGGGACCGCGAACTCGGTCAGCAGCGCGTTGCCGGGCAGCAGCCGCGACCAGGCGCCCTCGACCCGGAACAGCGCGACGCCCGAGGTCGGGTACTTGTCCAGGATGCGTTCCAGCGGCTCGCCGGAGTCCTCGTGGGCCAGGGCTACCGCGAGGCTCTGCATGCCGGGGTTGTGACCGACCAGGACCAGGCCGCGCACCCGCGGCGGCGTCTCGCGCAGCACGGTCAGCAGCGTGGCCGCCGTGGCGGCGTAGACGCGGCCGTCGTAGACCGGCTGTGGCGGGGCGTCGAGCTCACCGGCGACCAACTCCCAGGTCTCGCGGGTGCGACGGGCGGGCGAGCACACGACACGGTCGAGTGTGAAGCCGTCGAGCCGCAGTGCGGTCTCGCGCAGCCACCTGCCGACGGCGGGGGCGTCGCGGCGGCCTCGATCGGCCAGCGGGCGCAGCCGGTCCTCGACCTGAGGCCAAGCGGCCTTCGCGTGACGCATGATGAGCAGGTGCCTCGTGGTGACGGGTTCGGTCACCAGTCCAGCTTGGCAGAGTGCGTGCTTTGGTGCATGCGCGACGGTTCGCGACCGCCCGCTCAGGCCCGCGGTCATACCCGCCCGGGGTACCGTCTCATACCCTCCGGGGGTATCATCGAGACAGGGAGCGGCGCGGACGCGGCGGCAGTGAGGCGACCATGAGCACGACGGACACGACGGACACGACGGACATGGCGGGCGCGACACGGGCGCAGGACCCGGTCGTCAGCTTGCGCACGGACCTGGACATCGGCGGGATGACCTGCGCCTCCTGCGCCGCGCGCGTCGAACGCAAGTTGAACAAGCTCGACGGCGTCACCGCGAGCGTCAACTACGCCACCGAGCAGGCCAGCGTCCAGTACCCCGCCACGCTGAGCGAGCAGGACCTGATCGCAGTCGTCGAGGCGGCCGGGTACACGGCGGCGGTGCCCGAGCCGCTCGTCGGACTCGCCGGGCCCGGCGACGAGGACGCCGCTGCGGGCCAGGATGCCGCGGGCGCGGCGCCGGACACGCGGGACACGGCGGCCGATCCCGCCGCCGCGCTGCTCCAGCGCCTGGTCATCTCGGCGGTGCTGGCGCTGCCGGTGCTGCTGATGGCCATGATTCCGGCATTGCAGCTGCGCAACTGGCAGTGGCTGTCGCTGACCCTCGCCGCGCCGGTCGTGATCTGGGGCGGCTGGCCGTTCCACCGCGCCGCGTACACGAACCTGCGGCACGGCGCGGCCACGATGGACACGCTGATCTCGCTCGGCACGCTCGCCGCCTTCGGCTGGTCGCTCTACGCGCTGTTCTTCGGCGACGCCGGCCACGAGGGCATGCGAATGCCGTTCGAGTTGGTCGCCAGTGGCTCGGGAACCGGCGCGATCTACCTCGAGGTGGCCTCGGCGGTGGTGGTCTTCATCCTCACCGGGCGGTACTTCGAGGCGCGCGCGAAGCGCAGGTCCGGCGCGGCTCTCAGGGCACTGCTGCACCTCGGCGCGAAGGACGTGGCGGTGTTGCGCGACGGGCGCGAGACGCGCGTGCCCATCGGCCGGCTCGCGCTCGGGGACCTGTTCGTCGTGCGCCCGGGGGAGAAGGTGGCGACCGACGGCGAGGTCGTCGAGGGACGCTGCGCGATCGATGCCAGCCTGCTGACAGGGGAGTCGGTCCCGGTGCAGGTCGGTCCGGGCGACGCGGTGACCGGCGCGACCGTCAACGCGGGCGGGCGGATCGTGGTGCGCGCGACGCGGATCGGCGCGCAGACGCAGTTGGCGCAGATCGCCCAGCTGGTGGTGCAGGCGCAGACCGGGAAGGCCGCGGTGCAGCGGCTGGCGGACCGGGTCTCAGCGGTCTTCGTCCCGGTCGTCGTCGTGCTGGCGGTGGCGACGCTGATCGGCTGGCTGGCCGCCGGAGAGGGCACCGCCCGCGCCTTCACGGCCGCGGTCGCCGTGCTCATCATCGCCTGCCCGTGCGCGCTCGGGCTCGCGACGCCCACCGCGCTGCTGGTCGGAACCGGGCGCGGCGCGCAACTCGGCATTCTGATCAAGGGCCCGCAGGTGCTGGAGTCCACCCGCCGGGTCGACACGATCGTGCTGGACAAGACCGGGACGGTGACCACCGGCGCGATGACGCTGCTGCGGACCGTCCCGGCGGCGGGAGAGCGGGAGGAGCTCATCCTCCGGTACGCCGGAGCCGTCGAATCAGCCTCCGAGCATCCGATCGCGGGCGCGGTGGCGAAGGCCGCGGCCGAACGGCTCGGCGACCTGCCCGCGGTACAGCGGTTCCGCAACACCGACGGTCTCGGCGTGCAAGGGGTCGTCGACGGGCGCGAGGTCGTGGTGGGGCGGCCGCGGATGCTGGCCGAGGAGGGCATCGCCGTTCCCGCGGAACTGGAGCAGGCGCACGCGGCCGCCGAGCAGCAGGGCGCGACCGCCGTCGCGGTGGCCTGGGACGGCCGGGCCCGGGCGGTCCTCGTGGTCGGCGACGTGGTCAAACCCGGGTCGGCGCAGGCGATAGCCCGGCTGCGCGACCTCGGGCTCACGCCGATGCTGCTGACCGGCGACAACGCTCGCGCGGCGCGCCGTATCGCCGAGCAGGTGGGTATCGCGCCCGGGGACGTGTTCGCCGAGGTGCTGCCCGTCGAGAAGGTCGAGCAGGTCAAGCGGTTGCAGGCGGCGGGCAAGGTGGTGGCGATGGTCGGCGACGGGGTGAACGACGCGGCGGCGCTCGCGCAGGCGGATCTCGGCCTGGCGATGGGCACCGGCGCGGACGCGGCGATCGAGGCGGCGGATCTGACGCTGGTGGGCGGGGATCCGCGCGCGCTGGCCGACGCGATCCGGCTCTCGCGGCGCACTCTGGCCACCATCAAGGGCAACCTGTTCTGGGCGTTCGCCTACAACGTCGCGGCGCTCCCGCTGGCGGCGGCCGGTCTTCTCAACCCCCTGATCGCCGGCGCGGCCATGGCCGGCTCGTCGCTGTTCGTGGTCTCCAACAGCCTGCGCCTGCGCCGGTTCAGCTGACCGGCGCACGGGTCGCCGGGGAGCGGGGGCCGATGAGCAACGTGTGCGCCTGTAAGTAAGGTGTCTGTAAGTAAGGGCCGGAGTAATGCGCGTAAGGGGCCTGCGAGCGAGGGGCCTGGCAGCGGCCGGGGGCCGGGGTCAGCCCTCGCGCAGTTCCTGCGCCACCGCGGCGGCGAACGCGTCGATGTCGGCCTCGGTCGTGTCGAAGGCCGCCATCCAGCGCGCCTCGCCGGTCTGCTCGTTCCACGTGTAGAACCGGAAACGCTTCTGCAGCCGCGCGGTGGCGTCCCGCGGCAGGATCACGAAGACCGCGTTCGACTCGACCTGCTGCGTGATCTGCACGCCCGCTAGCCCGCGTACCGCGTCGGCGAGGCGCCGGGCCATGGCGTTCGCGTGCGCCGCGTTGCGCAGCCACAGGTCGCCGCCGAGCAGCGCCTCGAACTGCACCGAGACGAAGCGCATCTTCGAGGCCAGCTGCATCGCCGCCTTGCGCAGGAAGAGCATGCCGCGCACGGCGTCCGGGTTGAGCACCACGACCGCCTCGCCCAGCAGCATCCCGTTCTTCGTGCCGCCGAAGGACAGCACGTCGACGCCCGCCTCCGTGGTGAACGCGCGCAGCGGCAGGCCGAGCGTCGCGGCGGCGTTCGCCAGCCGCGCCCCGTCCACGTGGACCTTCATTCCGTGGCCGTGCGCCAGTTCGCAGATCGCCGCGATCTGCTCCGGCGTGTAACAGGTGCCCAGTTCGGTGGTCTGCGCGATCGAGACGACCCGGGGCTGGGCCCGGTGCTCGTCGCCCCAGCCCCAGGCGTGCCGGGCGATCAGCTCCGGTGTCAGCTTTCCGTCCGGCGCGGGAAGTGTCAGTAGCTTGAGACCGGCGACCTTCTCCGGGGCGCCGCACTCGTCCACGTTGATGTGCGCCGTCTCCGCGCAGATCACCGACTCCCAGCGCTCCGTCATCGCCTGGAGTCCCACGACGTTCGCACCGGTGCCGTTGAAGACCGGATACGCCGTCGCCTGCTCGCCGAAGTGCCCGCGGAACACCTCCTGCAGGTGCTCGGTGTACGCGTCCTCGCCGTAACTGACCTGGTGGCCGCCGTTGGCGACGGCGAGCGCGGCGAGGATCTCGGGGTGCACGCCGGCGTAGTTGTCGCTGGCGAAGCCCCGGGACTGCGGGTCGTGGCGTCGTGGGACGGTCATGTCGGTGCGCTCACTGCTCCTGGTTTCGTGCGCCGCCGCGTGTCGTCGCGCGGCGGACTCGGCATACCACCATAGGCACCATAGGTCAGCGTGTCGTCTGCCCGGTGATCCCCTTCGTGGAGGCCACCACGCCGCGCAGCTTCTTCTCCAGTGCCTCGTAGAACATGCTGAGCGGGAACTCGTCCGGCAGCACCTTGTCCACCAGTGCCCTGGGCGGACCGTCCAGCGGCAGCGCCTCCACCCACGGCCTGCTGAGCCCGAGCGCCCACGCCGACGCCGGGTTCGGCGTCACATATTCGGCCACCAGCTCGTATGCGGCGATCCAGTGCGCGGTCTTCGGGCGGTCGATGCCGTCGCGGTAGAGCTTCTCGACCCGCTCGCACAGCGCGACCACCGCCGCGGCCACCCGCGGCCAGTCGATGGTCAGCCGGTTGTCCGTCCAGCGCAGCACGTCGTTCTTGTGCAGGTACGCGAACAGCAGCTGGCCGCCGAGCCCGTCGTAGTTGCGCACCCGGTTGCCGGTGATCGGGAAGCGGAACAGCCGGTCGAACAGGATCGCGTGCTGCACCGCGCGCGCCTGCGGCAGACCCTCGCCTTCCAGGCGGACCGCCTCGCGGAACGCGTTCAGGTCACAGCGCAACTCCTCCAGCGAGTACAGCCAGTACGGCATCCGCTGCTTGATCATGAACGGGTCGAACGGCAGGTCGCCGTGGCTGTGCGTGCGGTCGTGGATCAGATCCCACAGCACGAACGCGTCCTGCGCGTGCTGCTGCGAGTCGATCAGCGCGGCGGCCTCGGCGGGAAGTTCGAGCCGCACGGTCTCGGCGGCGGCCTTCGTCACGGCCCGGAACCGGGCGCACTCGCGGTCGCAGAAGATCGCGCCCCAGGTGAAGACGGGCACCTCGCGCATCGCGACGGTTTCCGGGAAGAGCACGGCCGAGTTCGTGTCGTATCCGGCGGTGAACGCGGTGAACGCGACCGGCACGAACATCGGGTTGTCATAGCGGGTCCGTTCCAGCTCGGCCAGCCAGTCCGGCCACACCACGCGCAGCAGCACGGCCTCGATGTTGCGGTCCGGGTTGCCGTTCTGGGTGTACATCGGGAACACCACGAGGTGTTCCAGCCCGTCGACGCGCTGGCGTTCGGGCCGGAAGGCGAGCAGCGAGTCGAGGAAGTCCGGCACGCCGAAGCCGCCGTCCGCCCACCGCTTGAAGTCCGCGCGCACGGCGGTGTGGTACTCGGCGTCGTGCGGGAACAGGGGAGCGAGAGCTTCGAGGGAGTCGAGCAGCGCGCCCACGGCGGCGCGGGCGTCGGCGAGGTCGTGGGCTGCCGCGTCGATCGAGCCGTCCTTGGATTGCAGCGGCCGGATCTCCTCGACGGCCGCGACGAGCCGCTGCCACGCCGGATGCCGCTGCGCCCCCGACTCGGCTGGCCGTCCGGCCGGGTGGTCGAGGATCACACCTATCTCCGTCATCAGCCCGCTCCGTCGGAAGAATTTACGCTGTTTACGCTTGATTCGTGGAAGAATTCTCGCCGACGCGGCGTATGAACGCAAGACCTGAGCATGCGAGGGGGTTGTCACGTGCTGCCGCGGACCCCATGCCAAGGGGTGATGGACGCCGGGCGGCCGACCGCGGCGGCCGGTCTTCCGGGGCGGCTAGGCGGTGTTGGGGAATGTATCAAGGCAACGATTCGACCGCCGCTTTGTCGGATTCGCCCCTTGAGGCATTCCCCAACACTGCCTAATGCGCGACGGTGGTCCCGTGGAAAGCGCTCGGCACCAGCCAGTGTCCGCCGAGCAGCATGGAGCCCAGCGCGACGATCACGAACACGAACACCCACAGGCCCGCCGGCAGCCTCGTCAGCTTGCCGAGCTGGTCCGCGTCCGAATTCGGGGCGCGGCCGCCGCGGCGCTGCCACTGCAGCTCGAAGACCGGGCGCACGCCGCCGAGCAGCAGGAACCACACCGCCAGATACGCGAACGCGGCCTGCACCTTCGCATCGGCGAACCAGGACACGACGAAGGCCAGCGCGCCGGTGGCCAGCACCGCGAGCAGGCCGTAGAAGTTGCGCAGCATCAGCAGCATGAGCGCCAGCAACCCGACACAGACCCACAGCAGCGCCGTGACATGACCGCGGCCCAGCAGCGCCGCGCCCGCGAGGCCGAACAGCGACGGCGCGACGTAACCGGCCAGCGCGGTCAGCACCATGCCGAAACCATAAGGCTTCCCATATGACACGGTGACGCCGGATGTGTCCGCATGTAAGCGTATTCCGCTGAGCCGCCGCCCGGTGAGCAGCGCGGCGAGCGCGTGACCGCCTTCGTGCGCGATGGTGACGGCGTTGCGCGCGACCCGCCACGCGGGCCGATACGCGACGGTGGCCAACGCGACGGTGGCGGCGGTCAACACCAGCCACCGCGGCGTCGTCGGCTGCGCGGCGGTGACCTCACGCCACAGTTCGCTGAGACTCGACACGGCCATGTCGGCAAGGATGCTAGATCCGGTGTGGTCCGGTCCAGCCTCCGCCGCGCACCGCGTAGTAGATCGGCGGTTCGGAGAACCCGGCGAGTACGAACACTTCCAACTCGTCCGTGTCGGCATGGTAACCGGTGGTCACCGCCGCTCCCGGCGGAAGACCGGCGCCGCCGGGCACCAGGCCCACCGACCACGAGCCGTCCGGTTCCTGTGCGTACTGGCGCAGCCGGCCGTCGTCGTCGACGAGGAACACCAGCAACTGCCGCCCGCCGTCGCGGTAGCCGGTGGCCAGCGCGGACGGCGCGTGCAGTCCCGCGCCCGGCAGCACGCCGGCGTCCCAGCCGAAACGCTCCCGGCGGAACGAACAAAGCCGGCCGTGCACATCCACGGTGAACAGGACCAACCCGCTTCCACCGCCGGGATAGCCGGTGGCCAGCGGCGCGCCCGGCGGCAGTTCGAACTCCTGCAAAAGGCGCGCGTCCGGCGCTTCGACACGCCACCCGGCGTCGCCGGTCTCGACGACCGCCTGCAACCGACCGGCGCGGTCGATGCCGAACAAGGCCAGCCGGGAGCGTTCGTCCAGATAGCCGGTGGACACGTTCGACCCGTGCGGCAGCGGCGGGTCCAGCGGAACCCGGCGCGAGTACCAGCGGCCGTCGTCGGTGCCCTGGAAGACCAGCGGCTCGCCGCTGCGTCCGACCACGAACACGTCCAGTACCGATCCGCCGCTCTGGTAACCGGTGGCGATACACGCGCCCGGTGGGATGCCGACCGCGTCGGGGACCACGTCGGCCTGCCAGGTGCGTCCCTCGGGCGTCACGTACACGCGCAGCATGCCGTCCCGGTCGACGGCGAACACGTCGAGTTGCGCGCCGCGCGCCTGATAGCCGGTCATCAGCGCGCCGGGAGGGTGCAGGTCGGTGCCGAACGGCAGCCCGTCCGCCTGGGGCAGGGCGACGGCCGTCCATGCGCCGCCATCCTGGACCGCGCAGCGCAGCACCCCACCGGAGTCGATGTGGAATACGTGCAGACGGTTCGGCGCGCGGCTCAACCCGGCCGCAAGCTGCCCTCCGACACGGCCCACGAGTGGACCCCTCCCTCCCCGGATTCGTGCACTTCGCCGTGTCTCCATGGTGGGTCATCGAGGGCTTCGACGGCGCGGTTTCGCAGAGATTTCATGGTGCGGGTGCGGGTGCGGGTGCGGG
>NZ_JAGSXH010000290.1 GCF_018283645.1 Actinocrinis puniceicyclus
CAAGGCCGCGAAGTTAAGGATTCCGGGTGCTTGTCCAGCGGATCGGTGCTGGCGTGTTGAGCAGCGCGCATAGAGAACGAGACCTCTGATAGATCAGGGCGGTCCGCCAAGACTGTCCCGAATCAGAGGTCTCGTTGTTGTCGAAGTCTGCCACTGTCACGCTCAGCCGCGCCATCACGGTCGCCGAGGGGGTGTTCGCGCCCGGTCATCTGGGCGAGTTGACGCAGGTCGTGCCGTTCGAGTTGGTGGACGCGGTGTTGGCCGAGACCGGGACGGTGCAGCGGCGGCTGCGGGATCTGCCCTCGCGGGTCGGGGTGTATGTGGTGCTGGCGATGGCCATGTTCGAGACGGTCGGGGTGGCCGGGGTGTGGTCCAAGCTGACGGCCGGCCTGTCCGGGTACCCGGTGTCGTCTGCGTCGGAGAAGGCGTTGCGGGACCTGCGCCGCCGGGTCGGTCCAGCGCCGTTGAAGGCGTTGTTCGACGTGCTGGCCGGTCCCTTGGCGCAGCCGCACACGCCCGGGGTGCGCTACCGGGGGCTGCGCACGGTGGCGTTCGACGGCTGCTCGTCGATCAAAGTCCCGGACGCGGAGCGGAACCGAGGCCGCTTCGGGAAGATCAAGTATCGGCTGGGGTTCGCCGGATACCCGGCGCTGATGCTGATGGCGCTGGTGGAGACCGGGACCCGCGGGGTGATCGGCGCGGTGTTCGGGCCGACCGCCCCCGGCGAGCGGGCGTATGCCGCCAAGCTGCTGCACCACCTTCGCGCCGGGATGTTGATCCTCAACGACCGCGGGTTCGACGGCAACGACCTGCTTGAGGAAATCGTCGCCACCGGGGCGCACTTCCTGGTGCGGGCCAAAGCCTCCCGCCGCCCGGCGGTGGCCGCGGTGCTGCCCGACGGCTCGTACCTGGCCCGGATCGGCGGGCTCACGCTGCGGGTGATCGAGGCGAAGGTCACAGTGACCGGTGCCGACGGCTCGGTCGTGACCGGCGTCTACCGGCTGCTGACCACGCTGACCTGCCACCGCACCGACCCCGCCCCGGTCCTGATCGATCTTTACCGGGAGCGGTGGGAGGTCGAGTCGGCGTTCTTCGCCTTCCGCCACACGATCTTGCGGGGCAGGGTTCTGCGGTCCAAGGACCCGGTCGGGATCGAGCAGGAGATGTGGGCGCTGCTCGTGCTCTACCAGGTGCTTCGCACCGTGATGGTCGATGCCGCCGAGTGCGCACCGGGCACCGACCCCGACCGGTGCGGGTTCACCATCGCCCTTCAGGCGGCCCGCGAGAGCGTCGTGACCGCCGCGAACATCGTCACCCCGGACGTGGACCTGGTCGGCGACATCGGCCGGGCCGTGCTCGCCGGGCTGCTGCCCGCTCGCCGACACCGGTTCTCCGCCCGCAAGGTGAAATCCCCGATCTCCCGCTACCACGCCCACACCGACACCAACAGGCCCCTGACCAGCACCACCGTCGCCGCCGTCGAGGTCGTCATCCGCGAGCCGCCCACACCGACACCCAGGCCGCCCCGGAAGCCGAAACCCCAGCGCTCACCGCGAACCCGCCGCACCCAGCCCACGCGCCGACCAGCGACCCGGCCGGCCTCCGGCCGGCCGCCAGGTCGCCGAGCAGCCGTCCTCCAACTCATGGGCACCCGGCCCGGTCAACCATGGCGGGCCCGCGACCTCGCCCGAGCCTTCGACATCACCGAGGAGACGGGCTTGAACAGCTTCTGCG
>NZ_JAGSXH010000291.1 GCF_018283645.1 Actinocrinis puniceicyclus
GCAAACATTCACTGGGAAATCGGAGTGTGACGGTGTCCGCCTTGCGGTGACGCAGGGTGTGTGGGGTGTGGTGGGGCGTGGGTCGATCTGACGGCCGGTCATGTGGTTGGATCTGCTCGTGCCGGATCCGCAGTCGCTCTCGCGCGAGGAGTTGATCGCGCTCGTTGCGGACCAGGATGCTGTGATCGCTCGGCAGGATGCGCAGATCACGGCGATGGCCGGGCAGTTGGCCGGGGTGCTGGAGAAGTTCGAGGAGCAGGCCGGCGAGCTGGAGAAGCTGCGGCACCTTCTCTCTCGCAACAGTTCGAACTCGTCGTTTCCCTCCTCGAAGGACGACGGGCTGGGCCGTAAGGCGCCGGGCAGCTTGCGCGAGTCGTCCGGGAAGGCCAAGGGCAAGCAGAAGGGCGCGCCCGGTTCCCGCCGTGAGTGGGTTTCGGCCCCGGACGAGACGAAGCCGGTGTTCCCCGAAGGCGCGTGCGAGTGTGGCGCGGACCTGGCCGGCGCGCTGGATCTGGGTGTGGTGGACCGCTATCAACAGCATGAGCTGCCCGAGGTCGCGGTCAAGGTCACGCAGTTCGAGGCGCACGCGGTGGCCTGTGGGTGCGGGCGCACCCACACCGGGGCGCGGCCCGAGGGCGCCGGGGCCGGGAGCGCGGGGTACGGTCCGAACCTGCAGGCGCTGATCGTGTATCTGCTGGTGATCCAGTTCCTGCCGGTCGCACGGTGCTGCGACCTGGTCGAATCGTTGACCGGGACCAGGCCGTCAGCCGGGTTCGTCCACGGGATGCTCGCCAAGGCCGCCGCCGCGCTGCGCGTCGTGGACCGGGCGATACGCACCCTGATCACTCTGGCGTTCGCGGTGTGCTGTGATGAGACCCCGGTCAAGACCGGCCCGGCCACCCCCGCCCCGGGTAAGAAGGAGGCCAAGGGATACCTGCTGGTCGCCTGCACCGAGCTGTACACCCACTACCTGCTCGGCGACCGCTCCCTGGACACCTTCACCGCGTTCGTCTTCGCGGACCTGGCCGCCGACGCGGTGATCGTGCACGACCGGTACACCGCCTACGACTCCGCGAAGCTCGGCACGCTCAACCACCAACTCTGCCTGGCGCACATCCTGCGGGACCTGGCCTCGGCCGCGGAACTGTACCCCGACCAGATCTGGCCGGCCCAGGCCGCCGACGCCCTGCGCGAACTGATCCACCGGGCCAATCAGGCCCGCGACCAGGACCGGGACGCGAT
Organism: Actinocrinis puniceicyclus; assembly: GCF_018283645.1. Classification (GTDB taxonomy): domain Bacteria; phylum Actinomycetota; class Actinomycetes; order Streptomycetales; family Catenulisporaceae; genus Actinocrinis; species Actinocrinis puniceicyclus. The sequence continues at coordinate 1,243 of NZ_JAGSXH010000291.1, forward strand.
CGACCCGGCCGTCACCGCCCAGCCGATCAAAGCATTGCGCCACGCGGTCCTGATCGGCCTGGCCCACACCCACGACCTGGCCGACACCCGACCCGGCGCCCGCAAATCCCGCCTGCTACTCGAAGCACTCCACCAGCGCGAGGCGGACTTCCTGCGCTTCACCACCGACCTGCGCATCCCACCCACCTCCAACCAGGCCGAACGCGACCTACGCCCCGCAAAGATCCAAGAGAAGATCTCCGGACGCCTGACCAACACGCAGCGCGGCAAAGACCGCTACCTCATCCGCGGCGTGCTCTCCACCGCGATCAAACACGGCCAACGCCCCCTTGCAATCCTGCGCGACGCACTGGTCGGCACACCCTGGTTCCCACCCGGCTACACCCCGGCCTGACCCACCACCACACCACCAGCCGAAACCAACCCGGACAACGGCAGCTACCACGCGCCCCGAACCATCACGCCCCGTGACACCGGTGAACGTTTAC
>NZ_JAGSXH010000292.1 GCF_018283645.1 Actinocrinis puniceicyclus
GTAACCAACTACGGGGTGGCTTGACCTGCGGTGTCGTCGTGGTCTGATCGTCGGGGTCTGATGCGGTAGGTTGCCTGGTTGTGACCGCCGCCGATCAGCCGACACCGTCCGTGGACGGTCTCTTGACGGCGCTGGCCGAGCGTGACCAGCGGATCGCCCGGCAGGCGGTACTGATCCGCGAGGGTGTAGGGCGTGAGGCCGTGTTGACGGCGCGGATCGCCGAGTTGGAAGAACGCGACGCGGCCAAGGACGCGCGGATCGCCGCGCTGGAGGCGCTGGTCGCCGACGTTGCCCGCAAGCTCGGGAAAGACTCGCAGAACTCATCGAAGCCCCCTTCCTCCGATGGTCTCGGCTCGCGGGCCGAGCGGCGCCGGCAGGAGCGGGAACGCCGCCGGACCGAGCCGGCCGAAGGCCCGAAGGACGCGAAGAAGCGCGGCGGGCAGCCCGGTCACCCCGGCGGCGGGCTGGCGTTCACCGCGACACCCGACGACGTGCGGGTCGTGGAACCGGGTCCGTGCGGCGGCTGCGGCGCGGACCTGGCCGGCGCCCCGCAGGTGAGAACGGTCCCGTTGCAGGTGGTGGACATCCCCGAGATCCGGGCGCTGGTCAGGCAGTTCCTGCTGGTGTCGCGGCGGTGCGGCTGCGGGACGGTCACGAGGGCCGCCGCGCCCGAGGGCGCGGTCGGCGCCCCGGTCTGTTACGGGCCGAACCTGTCCGCGGCGGCGCTGCTGCTGCACACGTTCGGGCAACTCGGCCAGGAACGCGCCGCCGAGACGGTGAACGGCCTGTTCGGCACGGCGGTGTCGACCGGATGGATCAACAAGATCGCGGCCCGGTTCGCCGCCGGGCTGCGCGGGTTCGAGGCCGACGCGAAGACCGCGCTGCTCACCGAGCAGGTGCTGCTGGCCGACGAGACGCCGGTGAACACCGCCGCGGACAGCCCCGAGGCCGACGGCGCCGATCCCGTCGCCGGCGCGGCCCGCACGTTCAAGCCGTGCGTGTTCACGCTGCGCTCGGAGAAGATCGTGTGGCTGGGCGCCGGACACACCCGCGGCCACGCGGCGATGGAGCCGTTCGACGTGTTCGGCCGGTTCACCGGCACGCTGGTCACCGACGACTGGGGCGGCTACCTCAAGTACGAGCAGACCCTCAAGGCCCGTCAGCTCTGCAACGCCCACTTGATCCGCTCGGCACGCGGGATCGCCGCCGAACCCGGCCAGGGCTGGGCCACCACGATGATCGCCGCGCTGCGGGCGGGCCGCGCCGCGGTCAAGGCGGCGATCACCGCCGGCGCTGCGGCGTTGACCGCCGAGCAGATCGAGCAGGTCCGGGCCGAGTACACCGCGCAGGCCACCGCCGGGATGGCGGTCAACCGGGCGCGGCGGACCGCCAACGGCGGCCGGCATCCGGGATGGGTGCTGGCCAAACGGCTCCTCGACAAGATCGACCAGGTGTTGCACCACCTCACCGACTTCGCGGTCCCGTGGACGTCGAACCTGGCCGAACAGGCGCTGCGCCATGTGAAGGTCCACCTCAAGACCTCCGGGTGTTTCAGGACCCTGGCAACCACCAGGGCGTACTGCCGGATCCACTCCTACCTGATCACCATCAGGCTGCACGGCGTCGACCCGATGAAGGCCATCCGCGACGCGCTGGCCGGCCGCGCCTGGACACCACTGCGGGCCGTCACAGCGCACTGACCCCGTAGTTGGTTACG
>NZ_JAGSXH010000293.1 GCF_018283645.1 Actinocrinis puniceicyclus
CCACTGCCCTAAAGTTAGGTCCAGTTTGACATGATTTCAGGTAGCTTGCGGGGCAAGGGTTTCAGCTTGATCACGATGTGGACTGGGTGTGGGAGGCAACGAAGCTCCTGGTAGAACGCGGGATGCCTAGTCACCGCGTATCAGCCAGGAGCTTCGTTGTTCGCCGATTCTGTCATGTCCGCGGCCCCTGCGTCCATGTCCGAGAAACCGGGCGCTGCCGGTGATATAGCCGTTGACCTGGGCGAAGAGCGGCTGTTGTGGTTGCGGGACGCGGCGTTGGCGGGTCCCGCGGCGCTTTTGGATCGCGGTGCGGATCAGGCGGCGGGGTGCGGGCTGCTGGAGCGGCTGGTCGCGGGCGCGGACATCGAGGCGGCGCTGGCCGCGGCGGGCCACCGCGACGAGCGCTCCCGGCTGCTGCCGGGCGGGGCCACGGTGCGGGCCGTGTTCGGATTGTGCCTCTTTAGCGGCGAGGGCTACGACGCTGTCCTGTCCCGGATGGCCCCGCACCTGCGCGGCGGCACCGGCCTGCCGGGGCAGGTGCCCTCGGGCAGCGCCCTGTCCCAGGCCAGGGTCCGCCTCGGCGAGGCGCCGCTGCGCGCCTGCTTCCAGCGCCGCGCCGCCGCGACAGCCCGCCCCGGCCCGGTCGATACCGCGTTCGGGATGCAGGTGACCGCGTTCGACGGCACCTGTCTGGAGCTGGCCCGCGACGACGCGCTGACCGGCGAGTTCGGCTGTCCGACCGGCGCGAGCGGCGCCCGTGCCCGCGTGGTGACCCTGGTGGCCTGCGCGACCCGGCACGTGAAGGCCGCCGCGATCGGCGCTTACACCGACAGCGAGCAGCGCCTGGTCGACCAGCTGGCCGACGCGCTGGAGCGCGGCACCGTCAACCTGGCCGATCGCAACTTCTTCTCCATGGACCGCTTCGTGCGCTTCGCCGCCACCGGGGCGCACCTGCTGTGGCGGGTGAAGAACGGCCGCACGTGCCTGCCGGCCCGGATCACCGGGCGCCTGCCCGACGGCTCCGCACTGGTGCGCCTGCGCGAATCGGGGCAGATGCTCGCCCGGCGCCGCAGGCAGAGCGCAGATCCCCAGGCCCTGCCGCTGCCCGACACGACCGCCCGGATCATCGAGTTCGACGTCACCGCCACCGATGAGCGCGGCAGGTCCAAGACCAGCCGTATCCGTCTACTGACCACCCTGCTGGACCCCGAGGCGTACCCGGCCCAGGCTCTGGCCTCGCTGTATGCGGAAAGATGGCAGGTGGAAATCAGCTACCTGCGGCTGAAGAAGACACTGCGCGGGGCCGGGGCGGTGCTACGGGGACGCAGTCCCGCGCTCGTGCGCCAGGAGATCTGGGCATTCCTCGCGGTCTACAACACCCTGTGCGACCTGGCCGCAGAGGCCGCCGCCCTCGACAGGGTGGACACCGAGGAGATCTCCTTCATCGCGGTCCTGCGCCTGACCCGCGCCGGGATCGACGCCGACCGGCCCTGCGTACGCTGCGGACACCGCGAACAACACTCCCGCGAAGCCCTGACCAGCGCCATCGCGAGGCATCCGCGCAACCGTGTCGCGCGGCGCCGAACCAGCCCACGCACCGCGGCCGAACGCAGGAACGGCCATACCCAGAAAGTCCACTACACGATCACGATCGCCGAGTCGAATCTACCCAAAGCGGACTGACCGGCCTTAACTTTAGGGCAGTG
>NZ_JAGSXH010000294.1 GCF_018283645.1 Actinocrinis puniceicyclus
ACCGAACCAGCCCCCGCACCAACGCCGAACGCCGCAACGGGCACACCCAGAAAGCCCGCTACACCATCACCATCGCCGAGTCGAATCTCCCCAAAGCGGACTGACCGGCCCTAACTTTAGGGCAGTGGTGCTCCCGCGCATGTGGGCTTCGAAGGCGGGAACGAAGTCAGTGCGGTCGCCGATGTGTTGGGTGACCGTGTTTAACCAGGTGGTCCAGGTCCCGAATGTTGCTGTTCGTCCGACGAGTGCGCTGCGCAAGGCTGCCAGGTCGGCGGTTGGTCGGCGGCTGGTTGGTGCTTCGGGGTGGCCTCGTATGAGCGCGGCGAGGCAGGCGCAGACGGTGATGGCGAGGGTCTCGCTTGCATTCAAGACGGTTGCGTATTGCTCGCGGGCGTCATGGGCGCGCTGGATCGCTCGCAGTGCACGCGCTGCGGGGTAGGGGTACGTCTGACCTGCGCCTCGCAGGATGGTCGAGGTATGCAGATCGATATCTTGCGTGCCGCCCGAGGCAATCGGGTGCGGGGCGGGCGGTGAAGCGCGGCTGATGGTTGGGGCTTCGGACGGCCTGGCGATATCGGGCGTGTTCGCCTCTGTATAGGGGGCCGGGAACCGGGCGGCAGGAGGTCTGGCGGCGTTCGGTGTCGACCGCGATGAAGTGCTGTCCCGTCCCGCGAAGGTGGTTCTCGGTGTCTCGCGAGGCGACGCGACACGCCGACCAGGGCTGGGCGTGTGAGTTTCCCAGCCGCCGGGCGCTAGTAGTGGTTCCACGGCGGGCGATGTCGCGGCGCCTTTCCGGTAACTGCGCTTGCGGAATATCAGTCGTATGGACGCAGGCAGGACGCCGAGGGCCGTGGCCAGCAGCACTGCCGCCATGAGACCACCGCCCCACTCGGTGCTCTTGCCGGCGGCTGCCGAGGAAATGAGGATCACCAAAGGCAGCCCTACCCAGAAGGCGGTGACCCAGAAGAGCCAGTCACGCCACGGTGGTGCGTCGTAGAGCCGGGGGACAGCGGTCGATCGCTGCGGACCGGAGTCAGCAGCGCTGTCGGGTCCAAAATCACCCGTCATATGTCCATGGTGGTCCCTGTGCTCACGGTTCACCAGGTGAGGACGGCACTGCGAGCTGCCTGGTTACCAGTCGATAGCGGTGGCGCATCACATCGATGCCCCGTGAAGGCTGCCGGGAATGCCGTCCGCGCAGGTGGGGGTTAGCCCCTGAACGTGGACACCCTGATCATCGGATCGTGACGATCCGAAGGACAGGAGTTCCCCTTGGGGACCTATCGATACTCGGCTGAGTTCCGCACCGACGCGGTCGCGCTGGCGCGCTCCTCGGACCTGCCGCTCGCGCAGGCGGCCCGTGACCTGGGCGTTAACCATGAGACGCTACGCCAGTGGGTCAAGGCCGCCGAGCGCGCCGAGCAGCCCGAGGCGGTGGCCCAGGACGCGAAGGACGCCGAGATCGCGCGGCTACGCAGGTAGGTGCGCGAACTGGAGAGCGAGCGCGAGATCCTGAGGCGGGCCGCGAAGTATTTGGGTGCGGCTCCTTGAGGGTGCGTCAGATGGGTATCAAGCCATCGAGATATCGTGAGGCGTGGACGCGTTCGTGTTCGCGTTGCAGGTGGTAGTCCCAGTAGGCGTCGAGGTCGCCATTGGCGTGCAGGGCGCGCAGGCGCAGGACGGCTTCGGCACCGGCCAGACCC
>NZ_JAGSXH010000295.1 GCF_018283645.1 Actinocrinis puniceicyclus
GGCAGGTTCTCGACCTCGTTGTGGTCGATCACGGCGTGGGTGACGTAGGTGGACAGGATCCCGGCCATGTCCTTGTAGTCCTCGGCGACCCCGTTGACCAGGTTGTCGGTCAGGGTGATGTTCTGGTTGGTCATCGCGGTGTTGGAGGGGTGGTGGGCGTCGGGTTGCACGCCGCCGACCACGATCCCGGCGCCGGCGTCGTCGCTGAAGGTGCCGGCGGTCACGGTGATGCCGGAGGCGCCCAGGCCCACCCCGGAGGCGACCGCGTCGTTGTCGTTGCCGATGCCCAGGGCGACCTGTCCGAGGTGGGTGAAGGTGTCGCCGGTGAAGCTGATGTTGGCGGCGGCGGAGACCTGCACGGCGGCCGGTGCCTGGTGCCAGGTGTTGCGGGTGGCCTCGAAACCCTGGCAGCCGGACTGGCAGGAGGTCAGGAAGTTGGAGGGCTCGGTGCTGTAGGACTGGGCCAGGAAGGTGCCGGACTGCTGGTCGGCGTAGCCGATGTTCGAGCCGGGGGCCAGCCAGGTGGTGTGCTGGAAGGCGATGCCCTGGAAGGCGATGTCGTGGGCGGGGGCGGCGTAGCTGCCGGAGATCTCCAGCAGGGAGGTCAGGCGCGGCAGTTCCACGTCGTGGCTCGACGGGTTCCAGCCGGAGGGCACCTTGTAGTAGAGCTGCCCGGCCTGCGGGTCGAGGTACCACTGGCCGGCGTTCTTCAGGAACGCGTAGGAGTTCTCCAGTTGCAGGGCGCCGCCGGCGAACGGTTTGGCCAGGGTGTCGTAGCCCCAGTTGTTGTTGTTCCAGGCCGGTTGCGCCATGGTGATGGTGGTGCCGGAGATCGACTGGAGGGGGGCGTAGCGGTCGGTGAAGGAGTTCTGGCTCTCGATCTCGATGCGGTTCTGCTGCGGCAGTGTCGCCAGGTAGTTCAGGGCGGAGTTGACGATGTTCATGCCGGTGGCGGTGAACTGCACGTCGCTGCGGTTGATGGCGATCGCGGCGCGGGGGGCGGCGGCGCCGTCGATGTAGAGCTGCCGGGAGTCGGCCCCGGGCGGCACCGCGGCGGCGTAGATGTTGTTGGCCGCGTCGTGCAGCGACCAGCCGGAGATCTGCTGGCCGCCGGAGAGCACCGGGGCGGCGCCGGGCGCGGCCTGCCAGATCACGCTGTGGCCGTTGCCGCCGGAGTCCGCGGCCCCCAGCACCAGCGGCGCGGAGAGCCGGTAGACGCCCCCGGCCAACTGCACCACGATGTCACCGCTCATGTTCCCGTCCAGCGCGCGCACCGAGGACTGCGCCTGGGCCAGCGAACACGGCACCGAGGACGAACAGGCCGTACCCGACCCGCTCGGCGAGACGAACAACGTCGACATCACCGCCGCACGCGACACACCCGGCGCGGCAACGGCGAATCCGAGGGCTGCGATCGCCCCCACGGCGGCTCTCGCCATCCGGCCGCATCCGGGGCCGGTACGGGGTTGGGACGTCATCTGCCACACTTCTTTCGAAGGTTGATTTCGGGTACCTACTTGCGAACCCACCGGTGGGCGCCCGCGTCTAGCGGGCGCCCACGGGGTTCGTTCCGAGCGTCAGCTGCAGGCGTTTCCGTTGAGGGTGAAGGCGCTGGGGCTGGTGTCGTTGCCGGCCCAGGTGCCCTGGAAGCCGAACTGCACGTTGCCGCCGGGCGCGATGGCCGGGTTGTAGCTCATGTTCGT
>NZ_JAGSXH010000296.1 GCF_018283645.1 Actinocrinis puniceicyclus
GTTCTGGGCGGTGGGGGACAGCAGCGGGGCCAGGGCGGTCTGGACCGTCGTCCACAGTCCGGATTTGGTTTCGGGTGGGGTGCGGTAGAGGGCGTCGAGCAGGTGGGCGCTGCCGGCTGCGGCGCGCTCGTGGTCGCGCAGAAGTTTGACGGGGGTGTCGTCGCGGTCGTTCAGGGCCCAGGTCAGTACGTCGCGCATGGAGCGGTCGGTCAGGGCGGCGGCGTGTAGCCAGAGGGTGAGTAGGTTGACGGCGTTGGCGCCGAAGTAGCCGGCGTTGTTCGAGTCCTGTTTTTCGCTGCGTCCGACGGTGACCATGACCTCAGCGCGCTGGCGGGCCTTGTCCAGGTTCGTGCATCCGGAGGTGGGCGACCAGCGCACGATCTCGGGCCACGTTGTCATGCCGGTGGGCGCCATGACGGCGACCGGGCCGTGGTTCGCGCGCAGGGTGGCGGTGGCCAGCAGCACGTCCGTTCGCATCGAGGTCACCAGGGCGGGTCCGGGCCAACGGCGCAACCATGGGATCACTACCTGCGAAGTCTTGCCCTGCCTCGGTGCGGCGATCACGAGGACGGAGTCCTCGGAGGACACCGCGAGTGGCAGGCCGTCGGGGATGGAGCGGCCGAGGGGCAGCCCGACGTCGGTGAGCCGGAAGAGTGTTTTCGCCAGGCTCGGCCGCACGACCGGTCCGCGCGCCAACACGGCCGCCTCGGTAAGGTGCACGGTCAGATCCCTGCGGGTGGCGAAGCCGTCGGCGCGACGCTTGTATCGAGCCCACAGCCGCAGGCCGAACCAACAGACCACGCACACCAGAGCGAGTAGTAACAGGCCGCTTGCATAGAAGGGCAGCGGGCCGGGCAGGTCGGCGCGCACCGCGGCGGGCCATGCGGTGCGCGGGTCTCGAACGCGGCCGGACAAGCGTAGTGCGATCAAGACGCTCTGAGAAAAGGGGATCCGGGGAACAGTTCCGTGCGCGATCAGCGCCGCCGTCGCGCCCCACAACCAGGTCCCGACACCGGCGAGCAGGAACAGCCCGAGGGCGGCGGCGAGGAGCATGTCCTTGCCATCGTGCACGAGATGCCGGGCGGGGGAAGGGCCGTTCGCGTGTGCGGCCATGGTGGATCAGCCTCCTTAATCAGCCGGTCATGCGCTGGTTGGTGTAGGTCCACGCGCGTTCTGCTGCGGTCAGCTCCAGGCGGACGGCCGCCGAGTGGTGGCGGCCGATCTTCCACAGGGCGTGGCCGAGGTGCCCGGCGCCCCAGGAGGCGATCAGGGCACATTCCGGTTCGGTGAGGCCGATGGCGTCGCGGGTGGCGGTGAGGGGTGCGGTGTCCTGGGCCAGGCAGATGCGTACGTCGCAGGAGGCGATGAGGTTGGCGGCGATGGCGGCTTCGGGGCTGCCGGTGGGGCCGACGGTTTCGAAGTCGGCGAGGCGGTGGGTGGCCAGGATCTGGATGGTGCCGGTGGCGCGGGAGAGGCGCAGGTCGCCGTCGAGTTTGCGGACCATGGCGGGGATGCGCATGGCGCGCCACAGTTCATCGCGTACGACCAGGCGTACGGGTCCGGCGGGGTCGTCGATGGCTGATTGTCCCCAGGAGGAGACGCAGGCCAGGGTCATGGCGATGGTTTCGTCGCCGCGTCCGTCCAGGCGGCTTAGGTCGACGGTCTGGATGGGGGCGGTGAAGTCC
>NZ_JAGSXH010000297.1 GCF_018283645.1 Actinocrinis puniceicyclus
GGTTGACGGGTCGCGATGACGTGGTGTTCGGGGCGACGGTGGCGGGGCGTCCGGCGGTGTTGCCGGGGGTTGAGGACATCGTCGGGTTGTTGATGAACACGGTTCCGGTGCGGGTGCGCCTGGACGGTGCGGAGTCGGTGGCGGGTCTGCTGGCCCGGGTGCAGCGGGAGCAGGCGGGGCTCGGTGCGCATCATCATGTGGGGTTGGCGGATATCCAGCGGCTGGCCGGCCTCGGCGAACTGTTCGACACCTCGACGGTCTTCGAGAACGCGCCCTTCGACCGCGACGCCGTGCACGCCGCGCTGCCGGGCCTGCGTATATCAGGTATCGACGACAGCGCCGCCCCCGAGGGCACGCACTATCCGCTCAGCCTCGCGGCGTTCCCGGGCGAGCGGCTGCGCCTGGAACTGAACTACCGCCAGGACGTCTTCACCGCCGAGCAGGCCGAACTGATCACGCAGCGGCTGCGCCTGCTGCTGGAGACGTTCGTCTGCGCGCCCGGGACGCCCATCGCGCGCATCGAGGTGCAGACCCCCGGCGAACGCTCCCGGCTGGTCGAGCACTACAACGCCACCGACCTGCCGACCCCGCCCGGCACGCTGCCCGAACTGTTCGCGCGGCAGGCCGCCCTCACCCCGGACGAGGTCGCGGTCGTCTTCGAGGACGAGACGCTCACCTATGCCGGGCTCGACGCCGCCGCGACCAGCCTGGCGCGGCGGCTGTGCGACCTCGGCGCCGGCCCGGACCGGTTCGTCGCGCTCGCCCTGCCGCGCGGCGTCCAAGCCGTCGTCGCGATCCTCGCCGCGCTCAAATCAGGAGCCGCATACGTACCGGTCGATCCGGACGACCCGGCCGAACGCCTCGCCGGCCTGATCGCCGAGACCAGCCCCTTCGCGGTGGTGACCACGCAGGAACTGGCGCGGCGCCTGGATCTGCCCGCGGGCACCGCGTGCGTGTCACCGCAGGACACCGGCGAGGTCCCGCCCGAATCCGGGCCCTGGCACGCTCCGGTCCCGCAGCCGCGAGACCTGGCCTACGCGATCTACACCTCCGGTTCGACCGGCCGCCCGAAGGCGGTCGCGATCGAGCATCGCGCGCTGGCGAACATGTTCCACAGCCACCACCGCAACTTCTTCGCCCCCGAGGCCGCCGCCGCGGGCCGGCGGCTGCGCGTCGCGCTGACCAACGCGCTGACCTTCGACGCCTCGTGGTCACAGCTGCTGTGGATGGTCGCAGGGCACGAACTCCATGTTGTGAGCGACGATGTACGCCGCGATGCGCGCGCCGTCGTCGACTACGTCGGCAAGCACGAGATCGATCTGCTCGACACCACGCCCGGCTACGCCCGCGAACTACTTTCGGCGGGTCTGCTCGACGGGGACGGGCACCGGCCGCGGGTGCTGGCGCTCGGCGGCGAGGCGATCAGCGACGCCATGTGGGAGCAGTTGCGCGCTTCCTCGTTCGCGTCCGTATACAACCTGTACGGACCCACCGAGTGCACCATCGACGCGATGTTCTGCCAGGTGCGCGACACCGACCGTCCCGCGCTCGGCCGTCCCGCCGCGAACACGCGTGTATACGTGCTCGACGGCTGGTTGCGGCCGGTACCGCCCGGGGTCGTCGGCGAGGTCTACATAGGCGGCGCGAACCTCGCGCGGGGGTATTGGGG
>NZ_JAGSXH010000298.1 GCF_018283645.1 Actinocrinis puniceicyclus
ATCGAGATATCGTGAGGCGTGGACGCGTTCGTGTTCGCGTTGCAGGTGGTAGTCCCAGTAGGCGTCGAGGTCGCCATTGGCGTGCAGGGCGCGCAGGCGCAGGACGGCTTCGGCACCGGCCAGACCCCAGCGGGCTCCGGTGATGTCCGTGCGGTCCTTGACCAGGTGGCGTACCGCACCTTCGATGACGCCGGTGGCGATCGGCCAGCCTGAGGCCAGCGCGTGGGGATAGTTCAGGTATGGGGCCTTGGCCAGCAGGTAGTTCGCGGCCTGGTCGGCGGCGTCTCGCTTGTTCGCGGGCAGTTCGGCATGGGTGGCCTTGCGGCGGATCGCGGCGGCGACACGGGTGGCGTGTCCGTCCAGGATCGAGCGCAGCATCCCGCCGACCCACGCCTCGACCCGGGGGTCGCCCTCGGCGAAGAAGCACCACGCGGCCTTGCACACGTACTCGACCACGTGCACGAAGTCGACCACGATCGTGATCTCGATCCCGCGTGCCCTCGCCTCGGCGCGGATGCGCTCGATCTGGTGGTTGTTGCCGTCCACCAGTGCCACCCAGGTGCGTTTGTGGTGCGGGTCGCGGCGTTCGGCGTGGTCGAAGGCCTCGGCGATGACCTGGTCGGCGCCTTTCTCCACGCTCGCGGTCAGCCACTTGCCGCGCGCGCTGGGGCCCGGCTCCCGCTCGCGCTGCGGATCGGTCGGCAGGGGCACGATGTCGGCCGCGACACGCGGGGCCGCGACCGCGTCGTAGACCGCGGCGACCTGCGCGATCCGTTTGCGGTTCGTCTTCTCCCCGCGCGACAGGCGTGTGGCCAGCTTGTTCTTCGCGCCGGCCGCGGCCTTGGCCGTCGAGGCGCGCAGCGCCTGCGGCCGCATCACGATCCCCTTGCCGTCACAGGAGATCACCAGCAGCTTCTTGTCGGTGTCGGTGTCGGTGTCGGTGTCGGTGTCGGTGTCGGTGTCGGTGTCGGTGGCTCCCGACTGGTTGTAGAAGTCTTCGAAGTCGCGCGCCGCATCCACGTCCAGCCCTTCGAGCTGCCGCTTCGGTACAACGATCCCGGTCTGCCGCGCGAGCTGGTCCTGAGCGTGGCCGTAAGAACCGGCGACCGCCGTGCGCACCGCGCCCTCGCGCAACCCGTGTGAGTACTTCTCCCGGGGCAGATTCAGCCCCGCGTCCAGCGGGTGCAGGTCCACGCCGCCGCGCCGCCGATACGCGATCCGCCCCACGGTGACCTCCCCGAACACGCTCGCCAGGCAGGTGGCGCGTCCCGGCTCGGCCCACCGGCGCACCGCGCCATCCGCGTCGGTGACCTGCGCGCGGCGCTCCTCGCGTTCGGCACGCAGCTCAAGATGCGCCTGCAACAGCAGTCTTTGCAGCTCGCGTCCCGTCTGCTGCATCACGCTCTCCAGCACCGCGTGCTCGCTGCCCCCGGCCTCCGCTCCGTCCAGCCAGGCGATCTCCCGCTCCAGGCACTCGCGTGCCGCCGCGAACACATCCACGCCCCTCGGCGCGTATGCTCCCACCAGGGCTCCTTTCCCTCGTTTCTTGCCGTCAGCAAGCAGGAACGTAGCGGAAAGGAGCCCTCTGTGACGATCAGCAGCGTGCAATCGCCCGAGATCACAGACCTCGAACACGCACCCTCAAGGAGCCGCACCC
>NZ_JAGSXH010000299.1 GCF_018283645.1 Actinocrinis puniceicyclus
GCTAAGTGGTCGCGCCTGTAAGTCCTTCGGGGGTTGATCATGCGGCGAGGGAGAGGGAGGATTCTTGGTGTCGGAGGGAGTGTTCTTCTTGCTCTCGCCGGTCGAGTCGGGCCAGCAGATCTTCCAGGTCGGTGGTGGTGAACTTCCACTGGAACGGCTGTGCCGTGGCGTTGTAGCGGGCTTCGAATGCCTGTAGCCGGTCGCGGATCTGGTCCAGGTCCGTGAAGTCGTTGGGTGCCACGACTTTGCGCTGGACGATCGAGAAGAAGATCTCGGCCTGGTTTAACCAGGACGCGTGGACTGGGGTGTGGACCAGGACCGCGTTCGGGTATGCCTTGGCGAGCCGATCGATGGAGGCCTTGCCGCGGTGGGAGGAGCCGTTGTCCACGACCCAGAACACCCGTTTCGCCGAGGCGTACGGCTCTTGCGTCATGACCTGGTCGACCAGGGCCATGAACGGCACGATGCCGGTGGTCGCCTCGCAGCGGCCGAACACCCTGGCCTGGTGGACGTCGTAGGCGCACAGGTAGGCCACGGCGCCGCCGCGGTTGTATTCGTGGTTGACGCGCATTGCCCGGGCCTGTCCGGGGGCGAGGGTGGGATGGCAGCGGCAGCGGGCCTGGATCGAGGTCTTCTCGTCGGCGCAGATCACGTATTCGTCGGGGCCCAACGGCTCGCCGGCCCAGGTGCCGGCGTACAGGCCGAGGACGTGGTCGGCCTTGGCCTGGAAGTCCGGGTCCCGGATGAAGATCCAGGAGCGGTACTGCCAGGGCTTGAGCGCGTCGGCGGCCAGCCAGCGCCGCACCGTGGACGCCGAGATCGACTCGGCGATGCCACGGGCCACGGCCTCCCGGGCCAGTTCCGGGCACGACCAGCGGGACAGCGGCGCCCCGGTCTCGGCCGGCAGCTGGCAGGCCAGTGCCTTGACCTCGGCGGCCTGCACGGCCGTGAACCGGGTCGGGCGTCCGGAGCGTTTCCGGTCGGCGAGGGCTTCCAGGCCGCCGGCGGCGAACCGGCCGCGCCACAATCGCACGGTGTCTAGGTGCATCCGGGTCTGGTCGGCTATCTGGCTGTTGGAATGGCCTCGGGCCGCGGCCAGGACGATCGTGGCGCGCTGCCGGTCCCGGTACGGTGTCTTGTGGCCGTAAGCCATCTTCTTCAGTCGGTGGCGATCGGATGCGGCCAGGGTGACCGGTGTTGCGCAGACGGCGGGCATCAGGACACTGTGGAGCACGGCCCGCCCCGGCCCAGAAGCGGCAACCCCCTGACACCAGCACCCCACGCGGAGGATGTTCTGTGGCCACGGTCCCGCAATCGACCAAGGACTCCCTCGAACGCCGGCTGACCGCCCACGCCCGCACCCGCCGGCCCGAGGTGGCCGGGTTGCGCTTGCGCCACCACGGGGCGTTCGCCTGGATCGACGCCGAACTACCCGACGGCGAGATCGTCCCGCTGATCCGGCTGCGCTACCTGGGATCGGCCGACGAGTGGGGCTTCGGCCTCTACCTGGCCAGCAGCGACAAGTACGAGGACCAGATCCTGCCCACCGGCGGCTTCACCGGCACCCCGGAAGAAGCGCTGGATTGCGCCTGCGAGCTCTACCTCGATGCTCCCGACTTCTGACAGATTTCAAGCACCCCCGAAGGACT
>NZ_JAGSXH010000029.1 GCF_018283645.1 Actinocrinis puniceicyclus
CGGCGACTACCCGACCGCCACGCACACGCACGGCGACCCGCACTGCGACCCGAACGGCACCCAGAGCGACGGCAACGGCGGCACCTACCCGACCGACGCCATCCCCGGCTACAACGTCCCCGCCGGCCAGTGGTTCGCCGCGCAGTTCCAGCAGCTGGTCGCCAACGCCTACCCGCCGATCGGCGGCAGCAGCGGCGACACCACCCCGCCGTCCGCGCCGTCCGGCGTCACCGTCACGGGAACCACCACGAGCAGCGTCGCGCTGTCCTGGACCGCCTCGACCGACAACGTCGGCGTGACCGGCTACGACATCTACCGCGGCACCACGCTGGCCGGTACGTCCACCACGACCAGCTTCACCGACTCCGGGCTGACCGCGTCGACGCAGTACTCGTACACGATCAAGGCGCACGACGCCGCGGGGAACCTCTCGACGGCTTCGACCGCGGTGACCGCGACGACTCAGGCGTCCAGCAGCGGCACGAGCACCTGTGACCCCACCGGCACGATTCCGGCCGGCGACTACATGATCCAGGCCAACGAGTGGAACTCGACGGCGACGCAGTGCATCACCTACACCGGTGGCACCGCGTGGAACGTGAGCACCGCGAACTTCAACCTGACCGGTTCCGGCGCGCCCGCGACATACCCGTCCATCTACAAGGGCTGCCACTGGGGTCTGTGCACGCCCAACAGCGGTCTGCCGATCCAGGTGAGCAAACTCGGCAGCGCCACCAGTTCGTGGTCCACGACGCAGCCGGCGTCGGGCGCTTACGACGTGGCGTACGACATCTGGTTCAACTCCACGCCGACCACCACCGGCCAGCCGGACGGCACGGAGATGATGATCTGGCTCAACAGCCGCGGCGGCGTGCAGCCGTTCGGCAGCCAGACCGCCACCGCGAACGTGGCGGGTTACAACTGGAACGTGTGGACCGGCAACCAGACCTCGTGGAAGATCATCTCCTACGTGCTGAACCCGGGCGGCACCTCGTTCAATAACCTTGACATCAAGGCCCTGATCAACGATGCGGTCTCCCGCGGCTCGCTGAACGCGTCGAACTACCTGATCGACTCCGAGGTCGGCTTCGAGATCTGGCAGGGCGGCCAGGGCCTGGCCACCAACAGCTACTCGTTCAACGCGACCGCCGGCGGCGGCGGTGACACGACGCCGCCGTCCACGCCGACCAACGTGGTCGCCAGCGGCGTGACCAGCAGCAGCGTCTCGCTGTCCTGGTCGCCGTCCACGGACAACGTGGGCGTGACCGGTTACCGCATCTACCGCAACGGCACGCAGGTCGGCACCGCGACCAGCACCTCGTACACCGACACCGGCCTGACCGCGTCAACGCAGTACTCGTACACCGTGGCGGCATACGACGCCGCGGGCAACGTGTCGACGCCTTCCTCCGCCGTCTCCACCACGACGTCGGCGGGAGCCGGTGACACGACGCCGCCGTCCACGCCGACCAACGTGGTCGCCAGCGGCGTGACCAGCAGCAGCGTCTCGCTGTCCTGGTCGCCGTCCACGGACAACGTGGGCGTGACCGGTTACCGCATCTACCGCAACGGCACGCAGGTCGGCACCGCGACCAGCACCTCGTACACCGACACCGGCCTGACCGCGTCAACGCAGTACTCGTACACCGTGGCGGCATACGACGCCGCGGGCAACGTGTCGACGCCTTCCTCCGCCGTCTCCACCACGACGTCGGCGGGAGCCGGTGACACGACGCCGCCGTCCACGCCGACCAACGTGGTCGCCAGCGGCGTGACCAGCAGCAGCGTCTCGCTGTCCTGGTCGCCGTCCACGGACAACGTGGGCGTGACCGGTTACCGCATCTACCGCAACGGCACGCAGGTCGGCACCGCGACCGGCACCTCGTACACCGACACCGGCCTGACCGCGTCAACGCAGTACTCGTACACCGTGGCGGCATACGACGCCGCGGGCAACGTGTCGACGCCTTCCTCCGCCGTCTCCACCACGACGTCGGCGGGCAACACCGGTGGCGGCGGCTGCACGGCCACGTTCCAGAACACCAGTGACTGGGGCAACGGCTTCACCGCCAACGTCACGGTGACCAACACCGGAAGCACGACCACCAAGTCCTGGAAGGTCACCTGGACGTGGGGCGGCAACCAGCAGGTCACCAACATGTGGAACGCGGCCAACCAGCAGAGCGGCCAAGGCGAGACCGCCACGAACATGAGCTACAACGGCGCCATCGCCCCGGGAGCGAACACCCAGTTCGGATTCCAGGCCAGCTACTCAGGTGCCAACGCCAATCCGACGCTCACCTGCACCGCGAGCTGAAGTAAGGCGCACTACCCGAAAGCGCGCTGATGCGCTGAAGCAGCTGATACACCAGGGCACAGGTCGGCCCGGGTGACCGATGTTCCGTCGGTCACCCGGGCCGACGCCGTTGCGCGGGCCGGTCGCTCACGCGGGCCGCCCGGAGGGCTCTCTCCCGCTTGTAGCGGAAAGTGGTTGCAGTGCGGGCCGGCCGGCGTCGTGTGCGTGTCGTGGCACGGCGGCGCGGAATACCGTGGCCGAGAACACGACGTGATGATTGCGGGTGGGGGCAGCCGAATCGGAGGCCACTATGGTGGACGTTTCCGCCGACGAGTTCGAGGAACTGGTCGAGGAGGCACTGCGCGGCATCCCGCGCGACCTCAAGCGGGCGATGCGCAACGTCGCCGTGTTCATCGAGGACGAGAGCCCGCCCGGGCAACCGGCACTGCTCGGGCTGTACGAGGGCGTGCCGCTGACCGCACGCGGCGAGTGGTACGCATGGGTGCAGCCGGACCGGATCACCATCTTCCGGCTCTCCATCCTGCGCATCTGCCGCACGCGGGAGGACGTCGTCGTCGAGGTGACGAAGACCGTGGTGCACGAGGTCGGACATCACTTCGGGATCGATGACGAGCGGCTGCACGAGCTGGGTTATTGACCAGGCACCGGAAAGTCATGTCCATCGCGGCAAGGTGACGAGTCCGGCGGACATGACCGCCGACGCGCCCAGGGTCAGGCCCAGGCCGCGGGGCCGGTGCGTGGTTCCGAACGCCCGCTCGCGCTTATCGTCGAGGACCTTGAGGTGCACCCACCGCTCCCGGGCAGGGCAAGTCACCGTTCGGCGCCCCTGGTTTGGCCACTCGGCCGAAACCGCACCGCCGTGGCTCGGCCGCTGACCGATCCTTGATCATCGGTCCGGCGCCGTGTCACGGCGGCTGTCACGGCGGCTGTCACGGTGGCTGCCACGGCAGCCGCCGAGTGGGCCCTACGGCTGGAAGATCTGCGCCGTGCCAAGGACGCCGGAGTCGCTGCCGTAGGCGATCCCCCCGGCGGTCAGGACCCGTCCGTCGGCCAGGAGGGTCACCGTCGCGTCGGCGCGGTTCTGTCCCCCCACGATGCTCCAGGTGGCGGTGGTCGGGTCGTACACCTCGTCGTTGTCGGTGGCGCTCGCGCCGCCGGAGGCCAGGGCTCGTCCGTCGGCCAGGGTGGTCAGGCTCTGCCCGGTGTAGAAGCTGGTGAAGTTCGTGGACTGTCGAACGGTCCAGGTTCCGGTCACGGGGTTGAGTTCTTCGACGACGTTGGTCGGCCAGGTGCTGCTCCAGCCGTCGCTCTCCCACCCTCCCGCGAAGAGCACGTTCCCGGAGGGCAGCAGCGATATCTGCGGGCCGTCGCCCAGGAACACCGGGGCGGCGGGCAGCCGGGACCAGGATTGCGTGGCGGGGTTGAAGATCGTCGGGCCGCCGCCGCCCGCAGTCCACAGGCTGGAGGTTCCCAGCGTGGTCAGCACCCGGCCGTCGGGCAGCAGGACGCCCCGCGGGTTGCAGCATCCGCTGGAGACCCCGGTCGGTCCCGTGGTGGTCCACCGATTCTGCTTGGGGTCGTACACCTCCGCGGTGGGTGTGGCATCGCCCTGGACGGCGACGTTGCGCTGCCCGGCGACCAGGACCCGGCCGTCACCCAGTCGCACGGCCAGGTCCTCGGCCCGGGGGTAGGCCATCGACGCTCCCGGCGACCACTTCCCGGTCGCCGGGTTGTAGAGCTCGGTCGAGGTCTGCTCGCCACCGGCGTAGCCGTTGCGGCCGCCGGCCACCAGGACCCGGCCGTCGGCGAGGGTCGTGGAGGTGGCCGCGTACCGGGGTGTGGACAGGCTGCCCGTCCTGCTCCAGGTGCCGGTGGCCGGGTTGTACAGCTCCGCGCTCGTCAGGACCGCTGAGCTGTTGTATCCGCCGGCGACCAGCACCTCGCCATTGCCGAGCAGGGAGGCGGTGTGGAACTCACGGGCTGTGGCGAGGGAGCCGGTGTCGCTCCAGGTGCCCGATGCCGCGGCGTGGGCGGTCGGGGGGAAGACGGCGGTGGTGAGGGAGCCGGCTGCGAGAACAGCGGCCAGGCGCACACCGGTGCCTCTTCGGCTCCTGGTTGAGACGGTCGTCAGTGCCATCACATGCCTTTCGCAGAGTCGTGACGATATGACGGCGAGGGAACCCGCTTCCCGATACGGCCATTCCATTGATGCGCACGAGCTTTCCCCAACTCCCCGCGCGCAGCGTCCGGCGGGGGATCTGCGGAATGCGGTGGTTCCGCGACGACGGCGGGTGAAGGTGGAATGATCCCGAAGCTCGCCGGGTTCCCTGTCCGGCTCGAGGTCCGGGCCGCGGTGAGGTGAGTGGCGTAGGGAGCGGTGATGGTGCGCGGTCTTGTCTCGGCGCTGCGTCGACTCGAGCAGGTGAGCAGGCCGGGCGACGCGCAGTTCGCCGCCGCGCTGCGCGCGCGTTGGGCGGGCCTGCCCGAGCACGTCAAGACGCCCGGGCAGGTCCTCGGGCGGCACGCGGTGGGTTGCGAGGGCACGCACGGGGTGTTCCCCAAGTGCAATCTCGCCTGCACCCCGTGCTATCACTCGCGGGATGCGAACCGGGTGCGGGTGGACGGGGCGCACACCCGGGAGAACGTCGAGGCGCAGATGCGGCTGCTGCGCCGGTTGCGCGGCCCGCGCGCG
This sequence comes from Actinocrinis puniceicyclus, assembly GCF_018283645.1. Taxonomy (GTDB): domain Bacteria; phylum Actinomycetota; class Actinomycetes; order Streptomycetales; family Catenulisporaceae; genus Actinocrinis; species Actinocrinis puniceicyclus. Next base: position 5,010 of record NZ_JAGSXH010000029.1, read on the forward strand.
CACGCGCAGTTGATCGGCGGCGAGGTCACCCTGCTCGACCCGGACGATCACGCGGCGGCGCTCGAGATCATGCGTCGGCACGGGCGGGAGCCGATGAGCTTCACCCACGGCGACGTGGACTACGACTACCTGCGCCGGCTCGCGCTGGGCCCGGACGGGCACCGCCGGTTGCGCCGCCTGTCGTTCGCCGCGCACTTCGACATGTTCATGTTCGGTCGCCGCGGCATCGAACGCCCGCCGGACGAGGCCTCACTCAACCCGTATCGGGCCGCGTTCACCGCGAAGCTGCGCCGACTGCGCCGCGAGTGCGGGGTGCGCACGTTCGCGGCGCACAACATGACGGTCACCCCCGCGAACCTCGACCAGGTCGCCGAGGTGATCCGGGCGACGCGCGGCATGGGCTACGGGATGTTCTCGTTCCAGCCCGCGGCGTTCATCGGCGACGAGCGGCGCTGGCACGAGGCGTACCGGGACGTGGACGGTGACGCGGTGTGGGGCGAGATCGAGCGCGGCGTCGGGACGCGGCTGGACTACCGGATCATCGAGCACGGGGATGTGCGCTGCAACCGGGTCGCCTACGGGTTCTACGTCGGCGAGCGCTACATCCCGGTGCTCGACGGCGACGACGCCCGTGACTTGGCGGTGCGTGACGCCTTCTACCGGCACCTCGGCGAGGTCAACTTCTCCGGCACGCCGACGCCCCTGCTGCTCGCGCAGCTTTCCCGGGTGGTGGCGCAGCATCCGACGGTCCTCGCCGTCGCGGCCGGATGGCTCGGGCGCACGGTGCGCCGCGCGGGAGTCGGGCGACTGCTGCGCCATCCGCGGCTGCGTCCGACCAGCTACGTAATGCATCGGTTCATGGACGCCGAGGATGTGGCCGAGGCCTGGCGGCTGATGGAACGCGGCGAGAGAAGCGAGGACCCGCGCATCAAGGAGACCCAGGAGCGGCTCTCGGCCTGCCACTACGCGATGGCCCATCCGCAGGACGGCACGCTCGTGCCCGCGTGCGTGCAGCACAGCGTGCTCGATCCTGGCGAGAACGCCGCGCTGCGCCGGCTGCTGCCGATCGTCGAGGTACGCGCTCGGCGAAACTAGAAAAGGATCCGATGACCCACGATGACGAGGTGGAGGCGCTGATGCGGGTAGGTGTGATCAGCGGATCGGACGGCTACGAATGGCCGGGCCTGACCGGCACGGTTCCCCGCACGATCACCACACGCTACGGGCGCGGGCACGCGCGATTGTCGAACCACCTCGCGCACAAGGCGAAGGCGGACGCGCTCGCGCCTGCCGGGATCGTCTACCGGTTCGCGTCATGACCGGGGACGCGACGATTCTGGTGATGGCCAAGGCCCCTCTGCCCGGCCTGGCCAAGACCCGGCTGCATCCGCTGCTCGGACCGGAGGGCTGCGCCCGGCTCCAGGCGGCGCTGTCGCGCCACACGCTCGCCACGGCCCTGGCCACCGGCCGCCGCGTCGTGCTGGCCTTCGATCCGCCGGATGCGCACAGCGAGATCAGCCGGCTGATCGACGGCCTCGGCGCCCTCAAGGCGGTCCCGCAGCGCGACGGGCACCTGGGTGAGCGGATGACGACCGCGGCCGCGGACGCGCTGCCGGACGGCGGACCGCTGGTCGTGATCGGCACCGACGCCCCGGCCTTGACCGCCGGCCTGCTCGATCAGGCCTTCGCCGCGCTGGAAACGGCGCCCGCATCCGTGATCGGTCCGGCCCTCGACGGCGGCTACTACCTGCTGGGCGTGCGCTGGCCCGCACCGGACGTCTTCGCCATCGACCCGGCGCTCTGGGGCGGCGAGCATGTAGCGGCGACGACGATGGCGCGGCTGCGCCGACTGCCGGGCTGCGTCACGCAATTGCCGACGCTGCGCGATCTCGACACCCCCGAGGACGCGACCGCACTGATCCGCGATCCCGCGTTACCGCCCGAGATCGCCCACGCCCTGGTCCCCTCGCGCACCCAGGCGGCCGGGCCGTGATCGAGACCCGACCAGCGGTCTCGATCATCGTGCCGACGCTGAACGAGGCGCCGCGGATCGCCGCGTCCCTTGCGCGGCTGCGGCGGGACTTCCCCGACGCGGAACTGATCGTGGCCGACGGCGGCAGCACCGACGGCACCGCCGACCTCGCCCGGCCGCACGCCCACGTGATCGACTGCGAGCGGGGCCGCGGGCGCCAACTGCGGGCCGGCGCGGCCGTCGCCCGCGGCGAGGTGCTGTGGTTCATCCACGCCGACACGATCGTCGATCCCCGGGCGCTCGGACAGATCCGGGCGGCGCTGCTCGAACCGGCGGTGGCCGGCGGCGGCCTGTCGCTGCGCTTCGACCGCGATACCAGGGCGCTGCGTTTCCTGGCATGGTCCTCGAACCATCGCGCCCGCCGCCTCGGGCAGATCTTCGGCGACCAGGCGATGTTCGTACGCCGCGACGTGTACGCCGCACTCGGCGGATTTCCCGACTACCCGCTGATGGAGGACTTCGCCTTCTCCCGCCGGATACACCGTGCCGGACGGCTCGCCGTGCTGACCGCCACGTCCACGGCCTCGGCCCGGCGCTTCGAGGCACACGGCACCTGGCGGATGATCGCCTTCATGCAGGTCATCAAGGTCCTGTATCTCGCTGGAGTCGATCCCGCGCGGCTCGCCGCGCTCTATCGCGCCGGCCCGCCCCGACTACGCCCGCGGGCGCGCACCCGGTCCCGCACCGCCCCCATGCCCGGCTCCCCCGGCGCCCGAGAAGGTGTATCCGTTGACTGAGACTCCGCGCACACCGCCGCCGTCCGCCCTCGGCGCGCGGCTCGACCGGCTGCGCTTCGGCCGCCGGCACACCGTGATCCTGCTGGCGTTGGGCGCCGGGTGGATGTTCGACTCCTTCGAGGTGCAGCTGTTCTCCAACGCCATCGGCCCGCTCGGCGACCACTTCCATGCCAGTGTGTTCGAGCGGGACGCGGTGCTCGCGGTGTGGCTCGGCGGGATACTTCTGGGCGCGCTGGCCGGCGGAGCGCTCACGGACCGGTTCGGGCGGCGGCGCATGTTCGTGCTCACCCTGCTGTGGTACGCCGGATTCACGGTTCTCACCGGCCTGAGTCCGGACCTCGCCGCCGTGTACGCCCTCAGATTCCTCGCCGCGCTCGGTGTGGGCGCGGAGTACGCGATCGTGAACGCGGCCATCGCGGAGTTCATGCCGGCCCGGGTGCGCGGTAAGGCAGCGGTGGCGGTGATGAACTTCTGGCCGCTCGGCGCGATCCTCGCCGCGCTGCTGGCCTACCTGCTGCTCGACACGTTCGCGCTGGCGAGCGCGACCTCCTGGCGGTACCTGTTCGTCCTCGGCGGTCTGCTGGCGCTGGTCGTACTGTACTATCGCCGCCGCATCCCGGAATCCCCGCGCTGGCTCGCCTCCCACGGCCGCGTCGAGGAGGCCGAACGCATCGTCGCAGACCTCGAATCCGCTGAGCCCGCCCACGAGGTGAGACAGAGTGCGGTGACCGGCGTGCTTGGCCCGGCACCGGCACCACCACCACCGCAGTTGCCGGTGACCACGGCGCTACGCGAACTGGTGCGCCGGCATCCCGGGCGCCTGGCGCTGGGGGCGGCGCTCGATCTGGCCGAGGCGTTCGGCTACTACGGCATCTTCGCGCTGCTCTCGGTGGTCGTTCTGACGAAGGTGCACATCCGTACGGCGCAGATTCCGTTCTTCTACATCCTCGGCAACCTCGGCGCGCTGGCCGGCGGGTTGATCGCGAGCCTGCTGCTGGACCGGGCCGGGCGGCGCGGCACGGTCGCGGGCGCGTACCTGGCCGCGGCGGCCGGGGTCGGGCTGCTGGCCTGGGCGACGGCCACCGGCTCGGCCGCCTGGGTGACCGCGGCGTTCGTGGTCTCCAACGGCGCCGCGACCGCGGCGTGGACCTCGGCGTATCCGACGTTCACCGAACTGTTCCCCACGCACCTGCGAGGTGCCGGGATCGGGGTGTCTGTGAGCGTCGGGCGGATCGGCGCGATCGTCGGCACGCTGCTGTTGCCCGACCTGGCCACCCGGCTCGGCGCCACCGCCTCCTACCTGCTGGTCATCGGATTCTGGCTGATCGGGGTCGGCGCCATCGGCCTGTACGCGCTGCGCGGCGGCCAGGAGGCGGCGGGCCGCCCGCTCGAATCGCTCGTCCCCGTACCCGCCCCGGCAGCCGCCGGGGCCTGACATCAGCACTTGGAGTCGCCCTCATGCGGATCGCGGTTTCCGGAGGCCCCTACGGCAACCCCTACGCCCTGCGCGCATTCGTCGCCGACGCGACGGCGCGTGGCGCCGAGCGCCTGTTCTGCCTCGGGGACCTGGGCGGGTTCGGCGCCGAGGTCGACGCCCTGTGGCCGATCATCAAGGACGCGGGTATCGAATGCATCGCAGGGAACTACGACGTGGCCATCGCCCGCGCCGATGCGGACTGCGGCTGCGGCTACCGCGATCCGCGCGACAACGCTTACGCGCAGCTGATCTACGACCACACCCTCACGCACACGAGCCGGCAGTTCGCCGCCTGGATGGGCGCCTTGCCCACCGAGCGGCGGCTGACGTTGCGTGGCCGCGACGTGCACCTGGTGCACGGCTCCCCGCTGGCGCTCAACGACTTCTGGTGGGAATCCCTGCCCGAGCACGAACACCGACGGCGCGCCGAGTCCAGCGGCGCCGAGGTGATCCTGTGCACGCACAGCGGCCTTCCGTGGATCCGGCGGATCGGCGACGCGCTCACGGTGAACGTCGGGGTGCTCGGCAAGCCCGCCAACGACGGGCGACGCGAGGTCCGTTACGCGATGCTCGACCTCGACGACGGGCACCCGCGGGCCGAACTTGTCCCGCTCGCCTACGACTGGCGCGCCCAGGCGGAGTCCATGCGCGACGCCGGGCTGCCCGAGGCGTTCGTGGAGACCATCGAGACCGGCTGGTGGACCACCTGCCTCGAGTCCCTGCCCCCGCGTGAGCGCTCCCGCGGCCGCTACCACCTCTATCGCAGCGCCTTGCCAACCTCGTTCACCCCCTCCGGCGGCAGTTGGGGCGACCCTGAGACAGTGGCCGAGGACGAGCGCCCGGTCATCGGGCTGTTCGGCTCGCCGTATTTCCCCGCCCGGCTGTGGATCTACACCAACTTCCACTGCAACCTGCGCTGCGACTACTGCGCGGTGGCCTCCTCCGCGCGGGCCGAGCCCCGCACCATCGGCCCGGAGGCGTTCACAAGCCTGGTCGATGAGGCGGTGCGCGAGGGCTTCGCCGAACTGTATCTGACCGGGGGCGAGCCGTTCCTGCACCCACAGATCATGGAACTGCTCGATGCGGCCAGCCGTGCCCTGCCCACCGTGGTGCTCACCAACGCGATGCTCACCGGAACCCGGCGCCTCGCCGGGCTCGCGGACCTCGCCGATCGCAAACTCATGATTCAGACCTCGCTCGACGGCGCACGTCCGGAGACACACGACGCGCACCGCGGCCGGGGCTCGCACGCCCGCACCCTCGCGGGAATCAGGCAGCTGATCGAGCTCGGCCTGCCCCCGCGCGTCGCACTGACCGAGACCCCGGAGAACACCGGCGAGATCGGCCAGGTGGCCGACCTGCTCGCCGGGCTCGGCCTGCCCCCTGCCCACTTCGCCGTCAGGCCCCTGCTGCGCCGTGGTTTCTCCCGGGAAGGCCGGGAGATCCAGGCCGACGCGAGCATCCCCGAGCTGACCGTGAGCGCGGACGGCCTGCACTGGCACCCCGCCGGCGCCGACCTGGCCACCAGCCCGGACATGCACCTGGCCCCCGCGGGCGCTTCGCTCGCCGAGGGCAAACGCCTGATCACCGAGCGGTTCCTGACCGCGCGCCTGGCCGACGCCAGCCTGCCCCGCCCCGTCCACTGCGCCATCTGACCCCCGCGAACCCGCCCTACAGGAAGGGGATGTCCCCGCGATGAGCGAGACCGAACCCGCCGTCACCCTCTACACACGCCCAGGCTGCCCCTATTGCAGCAGGCTGCGTCGCGGCCTGAACGCCTCCCATCTGCGCTACCGGGAGATCGACATCTGGCAGGACCCGCAGGCCGCCGCATTCGTGCGCTCGGTCGCCGGCGGCAACGAGACCGTGCCCACCGTCGTGGTCGCCGGGCACGCCATGGTCAATCCGTCCGCCGCTCGCGTGCGCGCCGCGGTCTCCGAGCACGCCCCCGGGCAGTTGCCCGCCCAGACCAAGCGCAGGTTCCCGTGGCTGCGCGCGCGGTGATCAGCCAGGCCTACCTACGCGCCTTCCATCAACGCCACCCCGGCATCACCGAGGCCGTACTCGAACGCGCCCGGGTCAACGGGATGACCGCGTACCAGTGGCTCGCCCACGCCGCGCCGGAGCATGGGAGAGTGCTGGACCTCGCGTGCGGCAGCGCACCCATGCGCGCTGCCCTCGGCCCGGCGGTCGACTACGCGGGCGTGGACCGGTCCCCGGCCGAACTCGCCGCGGGGCGCGCCGCGGGCGTCGACAGGCTCGTGCGGGCGGACGCAGCCCTGATGCCGATCGCCGACTCCAGCATCGACGCGGTCACCTGCTCCATGGCTCTGATGATCCTCCAGCCGCTCGATGTGATCCTCGACGAGATCCACCGCGTGTTGTGCCCCGGCGGGCTGCTGCTGGCCACCGTCCCCGGCACGCCCGGCCGGATCCCGCGCGCGATCGCACTCGTCACGGCCCGCCTCCTGACCGGCGACCCGGCGTGGCAGAGCCCGAACACCGCCGCCCTGCGCGACCCGCGAGAACTGCTCGCCCGCCACGGATTCGCGCTGCTCGACGACGACCAGCGCACCTTCACCTACCCGCTGCGCACCGGCGAGCAGGCCGGGCTGCTGCTCGACTCCCTCTACCTGCCCGGCCTCACCCCGCGCGCCCGGCGGCGAGCCCTGCGGCTGATCAGTGCCCTGAGACTGGTTCGGGCCGGCGTTCCCATCCCGATCCGCCGCCTGCTGATCCGGGCCGGGTAACCCGGTCCGGGGCGCACCCGGCAGTGGAGTCTCGCGGAAGTCGTGCGGAGAAGTGGACTTCTCCGAGGCGGTCACCGGGTTCCCTTCCTGACCGGCAGGCGCGCACACGGCGCGCGGGAGCCGCCGGTGTCTTCGCCCCCTTGGAGGAAAATCTTGAGTACGGCCGCTTCACACCCGCACATACTTACGCGTGCAGACTCGGCGCACGTGGCCGGCACCGTGGTCACGGGCGCGATCGCCGGCGTGATCGGATCGCTGATGATGGCGATGTACGCGATGATCGCCTCGGCGACCTACCGGCACCACGGCTTCTTCACCCCGCTCTACCACATCGCCTCCACGTTGATATCCACGAACGCGCTGATGGCCTCGATGCAGCACGCGATGATGGGCGGGGCGTTCTACTTCAGCCTCGGCCCGGCGCTGCTCGGCGCGCTCGTCCACATGATGGTCGGGGCGATGTACGGCGCGATCCTCGCGCTGCTCGTCTCCATGCGCCGCATCTCGGCCCCGATGCTGGTGGCGGCCGGGACGGTCTGGGGCGCGGTGGCGTTCGCGCTCAGCTCCTGGGTGCTGCTGCCGATCGTCGCCTCGGTCCTCTCCTCCGGAGACCAGATCACGCACATGGCCTCGATGGTCGGCTACGGCACCTTCCTCGTCGAGCACCTGATCTTCGGCATGATCGCAGGCGTTCTACTCGCCGTCCGGCAGACCCGCAGCGGGTCCTGACCGTACGGTGCGTGCCCGTGACCCGGATCAGTTCCGGGTCACGGGCACGCATGCGAGTGTGCGGTGGAAGAGGGCACGCTGGAACTAGGCGTCTGCGGGTGGTTCCGGGCCGGTGGCTGCGAGTTGCTCGCCGAAAGAGCGCAGCCGCGCGAGCGCGTCGTCGGCGGGCTGCTGCCGCTGACCGAGCGCGTGTTTGATCGCGCGGTAGGCGGCCAGCTCCAGGCCGCACTTGCGGCAGTACTCCAGGTGCGCGGCCACCCGCTCGACAGTCGCGTCGTCGACCTCGCCGTCGAGATACGCCTGGAGTTTGGGGCCGACGTGCATGCACTCGCGCATCTCCCGCATCCGCCGGGCTCGGTCGCTCATCGCGCTCACCGTCCGCTCCTGGTCGGCGCCAGCCCCGCCGCGGCCAGCCGGTCACGTATCCGCTTGCGGGCCCTGTGCAGTCTGCTCATCACGGTTCCCTCCGGCACTTCAAGCAACGTGGCCGCCTCCGCATAGGTAAGCCCGTCGATGTCGACCAGCTGCACCACCTGCCGGTGCTTGACCGGCAGCGCCGCGAGCGCCTCGTCCACCACCTTGTCGAACACCTGCTCCACGACCAGTTCTTCCGGCCCCGGGGCTGGGGCGGAAAACGGGCCCCGCCCCTCGTGCCGCTCGAGTTGCGCGTCCGGGTCGTCGAGCAGGTCGGGGCGCCGCCGACGGTGCCGATTGATCTCGGTGTTGCGCAGGATCGTGAGCAGCCAGGCGCGCGCGTGCGTACCGTCGAACCGCTCGACGGCCCGGTAGGCGCGTAGCAGTGTGTCCTGTACCAGGTCCTCGGCGTCCGCGGGCTGCGCGGTGATCGAGAGCGCGACCCGGTAGAGCACCTCGATCTCGGGCAGCACGTACCGTGCGAACGCTGCCTGCGCCCGCTCGTCGGCCGCAGCCGCGGATTGGTCCACGACAGCGGAAACCCGCCGCGCCGAACCGCGTATTCCACGAGAGACCGGCGGAATCCCACAGCGGGGTCAGCGGGTTTCCTCGTCGTGAACGTGCATCGGATGGCGCAGGGATGCCGGCAGCGGGCCGAGCATCTGCGGCTGCACGCCCTGGTCGGGGCGTACGTCGACGGCGAGCTGACCGGGATGCGCCGCGCGCGGGTGGCCGCCCATCTGGCGGTGTGCTTCGCGTGCAGCGGATACGCCGAGGCCCTGCGCCTGATCAAGCAGTCGCTGCGCTCCAGCCCGCACCGCACCCCGCCGTGCCCCGCCGGGGACACACGACCTTAGGAGGACGAGCAACCGTGATGCGCGCGATCTGGAACGGGCGGGTCCTGGCCGAAACCGAGCGGACGAAGACAGTGGAGGGCAACCACTACTTCCCACCCGAATCGGTCAACCTCGACTACTTCACCAAGTCCCGCACCAGGACCCTGTGCCCGTGGAAGGGCCTGGCCAACTACTACACCGTCACCGTGGACGGGAACGTCAACCCGGACGCCGCCTGGTACTACCCGCATCCCTCGCCGCTCGCGCGCCGGATCAAGAACCACGTCGCGTTCTGGAACGGGGTCACCATCGAGGGGGAGCCGGAGCAGGAGCCGAAGAAGCGCTGACCTGCGGCCGTCGCAGACCAGGCCGCCGGCCCAGGCCCACCGGCCCAGGCCCACCAGCGCGGGCGCAGCAGCGCGGGCGCAGCAGCCTCGAGGACCGGCCGCAGTCAGTGCCCGGAACGCCACCGCGTCGTACGCGTCATGCTGGTCATCTGTTCCACCGCCGCCTCGCACCGAGCAGGAACCTGACGACGCGGCCGGTGCCCGGGGCGGCGAGCCGGTCCGCGGCCTCGGCGAGAGCGGCGTTCCACGGCCCGTCCGCATACGTCGGGTAGGGATGGATCGTCGCAGCATACTGTGAGGCGCTCCAGCCGTGGCGCACCGCAGCGGCCAGATGCGCGATCGTCTCCCCGGCGCGCGGAGCCACCACCGTGGCCCCCACGATCCGACCACGCCGCCCGAGTACGAGCCGGGTGAACCCCTCGGTGCGCCCGTCGGCGACCGCACGGTCCACGCGCTCGTGCTCGAGATCGCGCACCCGCACGGGCCCGTGCCGTGCGTGTGCCTCCTGTTCGGTCACGCCGACCTGGGCGACCTCCGGGTCTGTGAACGTCACCGACGGCACTGCGTGCTCGTCGATCCGCCGACGCACGCCCAGCAGCATGGCGCTGACCGCCGTGGCCGCCTGGACCCCTGCCAGGTGGGTGAACGCGGAACTGCCGCTGACATCCCCGGCGGCGTAGATCCGCCGGTTGCTGGTGCGCAGCCGCGCGTCCACCTGCAGCCCGCCACGCTCGTCGGTCCGGACCCCCGCCGCATTCAGGCCCAGGCCCTCGATGTTCGCGCGGCGCCCGGTGGTCACCAGCAGGCGGTCGTACGAAAGTACCCCGACGTTCGTATACAGCGCGTCGTGATCGACGCGTTCGGCCTTTACGCCGATGAGTACCTCGACTCCCTCGGTGGCCAGACGCTCCGCCAGCACCGCGGCCGCGCGCGGCTCCGCACGCGGCAACAGGCGGTCCATCGCCTCGACGATGGTGACCTTCGCACCGAGCCGCGCGAAGGCCTGGCCCAGCTCGCACCCGATCGGCCCGCCGCCGAGCACCACCAGCCGCCCGGGCAGTTCAGTCAGGTCCCACACGGTATCGCTGGTCAGCGGCCGGGCTTCGGCGAGTCCGGGAATCGGCGGGAGCGCGGGGGAACCGCCGGTGGCGATCAGCGCGTACCGGAAGCCCACCTCCCGCGCGCCCACCCGGAGGGTGCGCGGGCCGGTGAAGTGAGCCTCGCCGCGGGCGACCTCCACTGCGTCCGTGGCGAGTGCCTCCGCGGAGTCGTGCGGCTCGATCTGCCTGATGGCCGCTTTCACCCGGGCCATCGCCTTCGCCAGGTCCACCGGCCCGCTCGCGGAAACCAGGCCGAGGTCCCCGGCCTCACGCGCGGCCTGAACCTGCGCGGCGGCGTGCAGCAGGGCCTTGCTCGGCACGCATCCGGTCCACAGGCAGTCCCCGCCCAGGCGCCCGCGCTCGGCCAGCAGCACCCGCGCGCCGAACCGGGCGGCTAGGCGCGCGCCGGTCAGTCCGGCACTGCCGCCGCCGAGCACCACCAGGTCGTAACGATCCACGGATATCCAGCCTTCCACGCCGGGATAGGACGCGTGGGGAACCCGCCGGGCGGCAAAGTCCTTCCCCCGGGACGAAAAGCCCGCAACTGCGCCCGCCGTGCGCGATGCGCATCGGGCGGTGGCGGAATGCTCCGGGGTAGCACCCGGGTTTCCGATGCGATGCGACATCTACGCGCTGCCGCGATCGGAGGCGTATGGCGCACCTGCGCGAGCGTGCCACGCGGACCCGTCCCGCGCGGCGCGGCAGAGTCGCGGGTACGGCGCCTTCTGGAAGGGTGTACGCGTCGAGCGGGTCAGGGACGCGGCGCAATCCGGCCGATAGTCATATCAGGAGGTTGATTCGATGGTCGAGCAGACGGACGTCGTGGTGATCGGCATGGGGCCTGGCGGCGAGCACGTCGCGGGCCGCCTGGCCGAGTCGGGGCTCGATGTGGTCGGCGTCGAGGCGGAGCTGGTCGGCGGGGAATGCCCGTACTGGGGCTGCGTGCCGAGCAAGATGATGATCCGCGCGGCGAACCTGCTCGCCGAGGCCCGGCGCGTGCCCGGCATGGCCGGAAGCACGCAGGTGACGCCCGACTGGGGGCCGGTGGCGACCCGGGTGCGCGACGAGGCCACCGACGACTGGAACGACCAGGTGGCCGTGGACCGGTTCACCGGCACAGGCGGGCGTTTCGTGCGCGGGCGCGCGGTGCTTTCCGGTCCCGGCACGGTCCGCGTCGCAGAGGCCGAATACACCGCTCGCCGTGGCGTGGTGATCGCCACCGGCACCAGGCCGGCGATCCCGCCGATCCCGGGACTCGCGCAGACCCCGTTCTGGACGAACCGCGACGCGGTCGCGGCCAAGGAGCCGCCGGCCTCGCTGATCGTGCTCGGCGGCGGGGCGATCGGCCTCGAACTGGCGCAGGTCTTCGCGCGCTTCGGTACCGCCGTCACCGTCATCGAGGCCCTGGACCACCTCGTGCCGATGGAGGAGCCCGAGGCCGGGGAACTACTCGCCGAAACGCTCGCGGCCGAGGGACTCACGATCCTGACGGGCGCACGCGCCGCAGGGGTCGAACACCGCGCGGGTACGTTCGCCGTGCGGCTCGAGGACGGCCGGGAGCTGACGGCGCAGCAACTGCTGGTGGCCACCGGCCGCCGCGTCGATGTCTCCGGGCTCGGCGTCGAGCACGCCGGCCTCGACCCGAAAACCAGGGCACTGACGGTGGACGGGCAGATGCGCGCGGCCGAGGGGCTGTGGGCGGTGGGCGACGTCACCGGGGTCGGCGCGTTCACGCACGTGGCCATGTACCAGGCGCAGATCGCCATCCGCGACATCCTCGGCCAGCCGGGGCCGGACGCGGACTACCGGGCGCTGCCGCGCGTCACCTTCACCGACCCGGAGATCGGCGCGGTCGGCCTGAGCGAGCAGGCCGCCCGGGCCCGCGGGCTGACGGTGCGCACCGGCGTATCGCAGATTCCTTCCTCGGCACGCGGCTGGATCCACAAGGCCGGCAACGCGGGATTCATCAAACTCGTCGAGGACGCCGAGCGCGGCGTCCTGGTCGGCGCGACCTCGGCAGGACCCGCCGGCGGCGAGGTGCTCTACGGACTCGCGGTCGCCGTTCACGCGCAGGTGCCGACCGCGCAACTGCGGCACATGATCTACGCCTACCCGACCTTCCACCGCGCCGTGGAAGACGCCTTGGCCGCGCTGAACAGACCGTAGCGGACCCCGCGCACAGCACGGACCCTGCAAGGGCTCACCGGTCGGGCCGAGCCGCTACTCGCCTCGGCCCGGCGGGAGCCGAAGACTCTGCCGGAGTTCAGCCGTCGCCTCCGGCAGGCCGGGGTCCTGCGCCGGGTCGATCGACCGGCCTCGGTCATCGCTCCGGGCACCTGCGGATAGTCGACGACGAGGATCCGCCGACCGCCGCGTGTTTTGAACGTCACGCCAGGCTCGGCGGCTACTCGTAGCCGAGGCGGATGTGCAGTGTGAGGCGCTTGCCGTCGCGCAGCACGGTGAACAGGACGACTTCGCCGGGCCGGTGCGACTGGATCGCCTTGACGGCGTCCTCGGCCGAAGCCGGCTTGCTCGCGCCGATCGAGACGATCAGGTCGCCCTCGGCGAGCCCGCCGAGGTCGGCCGGCTCGCCGAGTTTGACCTCGGAGACCTCGACGGTGGGCGCGCCGATGCCGGACGGGGTCGTGTCGTGCACGGCGATGCCCGCGAGCGTGGTGCTGCCGGACGGGGCCCCGGCGTAGCCCATCGTGAGGTAGGTGGCGTAGATGTCGAGCAGGCCCGTAGGCAGGACCCGGGCCGGGCGGCCGGCGCCGGCGGCCCGGGCGAGGCCGAAGAGGGGCAGTTGGTGACTGTTGCCGACCGGCACGACCGGCGTCATCGGGCGTAGCAGCGTGTCGGGGTGCGCGTCGAGCGCGTCGAGCACGACGCCCCAGTCCGGCGTGGCCATCGGCGGCTGGGCGGAGCTGAGGCTCACCTGGTCCATCAGAACCCCGTCAGGGTGCTGCGAAAAGGCGATCGCCTGCAGGCGCACCACGGCGCTCTTGTCCGAGCCCTGCGTCGCGATCTCCGACTGCCAGGGCAGGCCCGCAGGCCTCGGTCCGTGCGGGATGCGCGCGGCGGCGAAGCAGAACGCCGTGGTCGAGGCCGGGCACAGGAGGCTCGCCGGATAGACCGAGGTTCCGTACTCGAGGGTCACCGACATCTCCGGGGTCGGGTTCTGCGGCGGCATCACCGCGTACAGGTACCAGTCGTTCAGCGAACTCGGCGGTCCGTTCTTGGACAGCACCTGGTGGACGATGTTCCCGGTGCCCTGGATCCGTGGCGTCACGTAAAAGGTGCCCATGGAGCCGAGCAGCGTGCCCGGCAGCGTGCGCCCGCCGCCGAGATGCACGGTGGTCAGGACGGCGGACGCGTCGTGCAGCAGCGTCTGGTCGTTCGGGGGAGCGTCCCCGTCGTCGTGCAGGCCGATCACGACGGCCAGCATCAGCAGGAGCGTGATGCCCGCGGAGAACCGGGCGAGTTTCCGCAGTCCCAGGCCCGCGAGCAGCAGCGCGCCTGCGCCGATGAGCACCAGTGCCGAGTCGGAGGAGAATCGTTTGCGCACGGGTGCGAGCCGGCCGAGCGCAATGGGCGAGCCGGTTTGTCGCGTCGAGTCGTTCTGTGCGGCGAGCAGCCGCGCGCCGATGCTCTCCTTCTCCCCGCGGATGCCGGCGACCAGGTCGGCCGGTTCGATGACCGTCGAGCCGCGCTGCGCGGCGAGCCGCTGGGCGGACTCGAAGGCCCGATCGAGGTCCCGCGTCACCGCCACCCCGGGCATCCGGCCGATCGTCCTGGCCACCGCGCCGCGCGAGTACTCGGGGTCTGATGCTGGGGGCGAGCCCGCGCACTGGCCGGGCAGATCGAAGAACACGTCTCGATCAATGCCCACGAGCAGGTCGAAGGTCCCGAGCGCGCGGCTGCGCGTCATCGCGAGACCCGACCGGGTCGCGTTCTCCAACGCTTCTGCGCAACTCGGCATCCTGGCCACAGTGTTCGTGCGCTTGGCCGACGCCACAGCCGGCACCGCGGCCAGGACCCTCGACGGAACCGGATCCAGCTTGTCGGGCGTGCGCAGCCGGCGACCGAACACCTTCTCGCAGTAGTCGTGGAACGCCGCCGGCCGGCCAGTCTCACGCAGCGCGCGGCTCAGCGCGGTCTTCGAATCGCCGAGCAGCCCGTAGGCGAGGTGCTCGACACGGACCTCACGTTCGCCAAGGCCGGCGGCGATCTTCTCCGCCGACCTGAACGCCTCGGCTGTCAAGCGCGTCGTGCGCAGCGAGCGCCCGTCGCGCAACATCAGCTCCGCGATGCCTTCCGACTCTTCGGCATCCCGCAGGAGAAGACCGGTTCCCGCGTGATCGCGGTCGCCCATCACGCGGATGGGGGCGAACGTTCCACCGGCCGACGTGTGCACCGTGCCGGCAAGGTCGAGCGAGCACAGGACGGCTCGCGGCGCGTCCTGCAGCGCTGCCGAAACGGCGAAGGTCACCGCCGCGGTCCACGGCAGGCTGCAGCGCAGTTCGACCGGCTTGCGCTCCAAGACGCCGAGCAGCTCCTCGACCTTGACCCGCCGCAGGTTGACGAACGCCTCGGTTTCGGCGGACGCGACCTTCTGTGTAGTCCACAGCTCGGGCCGCGCTGCGCCCTTCCGGCCATCGGAGGCGACAGGAGCGGGACCGGTATCGGTATCGGTATCGGTATCGGGCGGACGAGTCGTCCACACCGTCAGATTGGCCCATTCGCAGGGCGCTGCGGAATCATGGCCCAGCTCGGCCCGCCTCGCCAGGATCGCGTCGCGCACCGCGAGCGCGAGGTGCGTTCCGCCGAGCGCCGCGGCTGAGGCACGGGCGAAGACCCGCGCCCCGGGGTCGACGACCGCGTTGTCCACCGGAGCCTGCCCGCCGAGCACGCTCTGCGCCCCGCCGATCAGACAAGCGGTCGGCAGACCGATCGGCTCGTCGCGCGTGCTGACGGTCACGTGCGCGGCCCAGCAGGCGTGCAGCACCACGTCGCGCGGCCATGCGATGCCGTACGCGGCCTGCACGGTGATGATCCCGCCACCGTTGAGCAGAATGCCGCGCGTGGCGGCGCGCCGTGCCGTCACGCCGTGATTGGAGATCGCGGCCAGGTCGTACTCGCGCCCGCACGTCAGCTGCGCGCGCATCTGCTCGCCATCACTGGTCACCACTGTTTCGACACCGTCCGGCCAGGCCGTCGCCAGTTCGCGCAGCGCACTGCGGAATTCGCCCTCGTATCGCGTGGGGCCGCAGTTGAGCAGCGCGAGCCTGGGCCGAGCACGCACCGGCGCCGGCGCGGCGTCGGGCGCGGGCAGCAGATTGAGGTTCGGCATCACCACCGCGGCGGCGTGGTCCACCAACAGGCTGCCGTCACTCAGCGGCAGCCCGGCGAACGGGATCAGCGAGATCGGACCGTCCGGCACGACCAACAACACGACCGGATCATCACTCGGGCGCCCACGCAGCAACGCGTCGAGATCGGGCGGCAGCAGCGCCGCGGCCAGCTCACGCCAGACCGGGTCGGACACGTCGCTGTACCGGTGCACCTCGGCGATCTGCTCGGCTTCACCGCTGTCGAGGGCGGCGAGAACACCACCGGGCTTGCGGATGGCAGCCACCTGGCGCTCGTCGTGGGCGAGGTCTGCGATCCTCGCTCGGTGCAGGCTGATCCGTTCCCGGGTCACGGTGACCGTCGTGATGTCCCAGCCGCCATCGCCGGCCGCGCAGTGGTAGTAGACAGCGACCCGGCCACCGAGCCGATCGAGCACCGAACCGAGGTCGACCAGCTCGGGAATCAGGGTCTTGGCGAAGGCGCGGGAATACCGGTCCTCGAGCTGCGCGGTCAACGCGGCCGCGGCGGCCACGCGCTCCGGGTCATCCTGAAGGTCACCGGTGCTGAGCCCCCCATCCTCCAATGACACACGGCGTTCGGCCTCCGCATCCCGGTGACTGCGGACCAGTGCCTGCAGCTCATCGTCCTCGGTGCCGGCCGACGCGGCACGCAGCGCGTCGGCGAGCGCGTTGCGGTGGGTCTCCTCCATCAGCCACAGCGCCAGCTCCGCGGCGCGATCGCGCTGGAAGCGCACGCAGGTGGCGAGCACCTCGAAGACCTCAGTGTAAAAGGCCGCATTGGCCTCGATCAGCGAGAAGCGGCTCGCGCCGCCGGTGAGACGCCCGCGGGCGTACTCCATGCCGCGCAGCGAGAGCTGGAGTACGGACAGGGTGAGCGACTCCCGCTGCGCGGTGAGGGTTCCGGCGCGCAGCGCGCAGACCGCCGCCTTCGCTTGAATCAGCGCCCTGCGCGACCGCCAGCCGGTGTCGGTGAGGCGCTGCCCGGTCGAGAGGTAGGCGGCTGCGGCGTCGGCGAAGGCACCGAGGCCGGCGAGCCGGTCGGCGATCAGCTCCTCGGTCTGCGCCTTCACGACGTCGAGCTGCCGGGCCTCGGCCGGGGACAGATCGGCGAAGCCGTAAGGGGACTGCATCGCGACGACCACATCGCGCAGGCACAACGCCTCGACCAGTGCGGCGCGCTCGTCGCGCCATGCCAGGTCCCTGATCGAGTTGAGCGACTGCCCCAGCGCCGCGGAATGCCGCCGGGTCCAGGCCAGGCGCCAGGTTCCGCGCGGCAGCGGCACATCACCCGGCTGCGCCTCGCCGCCTGCCAGGCGATCGAGGGCGCGACAGTCGTCGATCAGCACGCCAACCAGCCGTGGAGCGCGCCTCCCAGCATCCTTGGCCGCAGCGGCGGCCGCCAGTTGCGCGACAGCCAGGTCGTACTCGCCTACCGCGCGGCGGAACAGCGCCTCGGCGGCGAGGACTTCGGGCCGGCCTGCGAGCCCGGGGTCGGCCGCGTGCCGGTTCACCAGCCGCTCGGCGTGATCGAGGGCGTTGATCTTCAGCTCATAGTCGACGGCGGTCGCCCCGGCCCAGGCGAGCATCGCCTCGTCGCCACGTCGGCGGAAGTACTGCTCCGCCTCCGCGAAGGTCTGCCGCGCGCGGGCCGTGTTCTCTACCGCGCCGACCGGAACGGTGACGCAGCGCCGTACATGCCGCCGCACACCGCGCCGCAGGGCCGCCCGTAGCGGAGGCCGGTAGCCCGCGCCGGTTTGCACGCGCTCGTCGGTCACCGAGAACAACAGGTAGCGCAGGAGCCAGACCCAGACTGCCGCCGCGATGCTCGGCGCGAACCTGCCGAACGCCGGCCCCGGCGCGAAGATCAGCACGATGAGCGCGAGCCCGGTGACCACGGCGCTGTACGCGACGCTGAGAGTCCCGGCGACCGCCGCCGGCTTCTGGCTCAGTTCGGCACGGGTGCGCGTACTCTGCGCGCGGCGTGCCGTACGCAGCAGGACGATGCACGGAAACAACGCGACGGCGGTCGGATAGTACTCGGATATGTGCTGCCTGATGATCCACTGCTGCAGGCTGTCGCTGGACTCGTTCGCGTATGCGGTCAGGATGATCCCGCCCGGTCCGGTGGCCCACCACCACCCGGCTGCGAGCACGGGGACCAACACCAGGGCGTCGAAGCCGAAATGGCGGGTCATGTTGACCAGGCGGAACATCCACACCGGGCGCACGAGCCGCGTCCCGAACAGGCGCGGGCGGGCCGGCGTCGAGACCTGCGGCGCTACTGGCTGCGAGTTCAAGACTCCCCCTCCGAGTCGCATCGCGTTTCAGTATGCTCAGGTCGACCGGACGCGAAGGGGGAAATGATGGAATCGCGATCCGAACTCGCGGTGCGTGTGGTCGAAGTGCTACCGGGCAGCCGATTCCTCGTGATCGTCGATGCGGACGACGTCGATCTACCCGACCGGGACGAACTCGGCGATCTGCGTTACCACGCGCGCAAGCAGATGCGCGCTCCGGTCCTCGGCATGGGCGTCGATGAGGTCTTCCTCGTCGAATCGGTGGTCGCCGCCGTGGTCAACGGCGTGATCAGCCCAGCGGTGTGGGCACCCTTCCCCGCCGCGGGCCGCTGGCTCGAGCGCACGATCCGTGCCCGCCGCGCGGCCGGCAGCGCCGCGAGCGAACCGGCCGGCGCGCTCACCCCGGCGCCCGTCCTCGGCGGCACTGAGAATCCGGACCCTGATTTCGACCCGGTCGCCCGCGCCGTGGCGCTGGTGCGCAGGGTCCTGAGCAGCCGGCCCGACTGGGCCGAGCCGCAGTTGGAGTCGGTCAAGGGCGACGACGTCACCTGGACGGTGCAGCTGTCCGTGGCCGACCGCTGGAAGGCCTCAGTACACATGTCGCACGACGGCCACCTCGTCGAGATCGCCATCGACCCGGTGAAACGCTGACCGGCGTTGAAGCAGCGCCTGTCCAGCAGGGGACGAAGAAGGACGACTGGCAGCGCCGGCAGGATGTCCGTTCGCCATGGGCTGTCGGCACGATCAGGCGGTGGCGCCTGCCTGCGCGGAAGTGTCGGTGAGGAAACCGCCTGACTGGTGTTGCCAGAGCTTCGCATAGGCGCCCTCGCAGGCGAGCAGTTCGTGGTGGGTGCCCTGCTCGATGATCCGGCCGCGGTCGAGCACGACGAGTCGGTCCATGCCGGCGACCGTGCTGAGGCGGTGCGCCACCACCAGCGCGGTACGTCCTTGCATCAGCCGCCAGAGTGCCTCCTGGACGAGGATCTCGCTTTCGGAGTCCAGGGCGCTGGTCGCCTCGTCGAGCAGCAGGATCGGGGCGTCGCGCAGGATGGCCCGGGCCAGGGCGACGCGCTGGCGTTGTCCGCCGGAGAGTTTCACCCCGCGTTCGCCCACCATCGTGTCGTAACCGTCGGGCAGCGCGTCGACGAACTCTGCGACGTGCGCGGCCTGGGCCGCGCGGTGGATCTCGGCCTCGGTGGCGCCGGGTCGGGCGAACGCGATGTTCTCGCGCAGCGAGCGGTGGAACATCGCCGGGTCCTGGGGCACGTAGGCGATCAGACTGCGCAGGTCGGCTTGGCGCAGGTCGCGGATGTCCTGGCCGCCGATCAGGATCCTGCCTCCATCGATGTCGGTCATCCGCAGCAGCAGCCTGGTCAGCGTGCTCTTGCCACCGCCGGACCTGCCCACCAGCCCGATTCTGGCGCCGGCGGGCACGACCAGGTCAAGCTCGTCGAAAAGCGGCTCGCCGCTGCTGTAGCCGAAGGTCACCCGCTCGAAGCGGATCTCGGCGGGCCGGGAGCGAAGCGGTGCCGGCGCCACCGGGTCGAGTACGCTCGCCGGCGTGCGCAGCAGGGCGGTGAACTGCGCGGCCTCGGTCATCGCGCTTTCCAGGTTGCGGTAGATCCGGTTGAAATCGAACATGATCCGCGTCGCGTTCGCATAGTAGGAGAAGACGATCACGATCGCCGCCACCCCCGCACCATGTGTGGCGAGCGTGACCGCCAGCAGCAGGCCGAGGCCGTTGGTCAGCACCGACATCGGCGCGATCAGCGTGTCGACGCGCAGGTTGCTGTAGTCCCAGGAGCGCAGCGAGAGCCGCCTGGCCTGCGCGACCCGTGAGCGGTGTTCGGCGGCCTCCCTGCGTTCGGCGGCGAAGGCCCGCACCGTGTCCATGTTCGTCAGGCTGTCGGCGACATGGCCCGCGACGCGGGCGATGGCCGCTTCGCGCTGATCGACCAACGCCTGGCGGCGGCGAATGATCGGGACTACCGCCAGGGCCGTGACCGCGATCATCCCCAGGAGCGCGACCACGAGCCACGGGTCGTAGTGCCACAGCACGACCGAGCCGAAGGCCAGCGGGACGAAGTTGCCCGCGACGTCGAACACCAGGGTGTCGGCGGTCTGCTCGAACCGGGAGGCGAAGCTCAGGACCCGCTTGGTCAGCGAGCCGGCGAAGTTGTCGTGGAAGAACGCGCAGTCCTTGGCGAACAGCTCGTCCAGGCCCACCACATACAGGTGCTCGATGCCCAGGGCGTCGACGCGGTTGAGGAAGTGGATGCCGATGCGCCAGAGCACCTCGGAGAGCAGCATGACGCCGGCGAAACCGAGCACATAGGGAAACGCCGAACCGAGAACGAGGTGAGCGTTGTCGCTGATTCGTGTGACAAGCCGCGCGACGAGCAGCGGCGCGATGTAAAGGATACCGATGTTGCCCAAAGCCGGCCCCAGCACAGCCGGCAGCGCCAGCCGCCACAGCCGGGTCACCTCGCGCCGGTAATAGCGCGCCGCGAGCATCACCGAACCCTTGTCCGGTTTCTCCTCGTCCTCGTCCTGGGGCGAAACGCCCATCACGCCGCCCCCTCACCGTTGTCGCAGGATGAAGCGGTAGGCCGCCATCAGAGCGCTTAGTGTCCCGTCACGGCGGCAATGTAGTCCAAGGGTTTTAGCGGTGGGACGCGACGCCGTCATCGCCACATGACAGCGAAGGTCGAGTGCTCACGGAACCCGGATTCTTGCTCACCCGGCGCTCGGCCCCCTCATCCCGCCTTGCCGCGTTGCCGAAACGCCCACAGACGACCCACTGCGTTGATTGAGCACCGCGAGGGTGTTCCGGCGCCTTGCCAGCCGGGCGCGGATGACCGGACGCGCGCAGCCAGGTCGAGCAGAGTCATGCGACGGATTTCCGGCGCGGGACACTAGGCCGACGCGATCCTGGCGTGCGACTTTCCTGAGGCGGTCACACTGAGTGGGCAGCTGGTGCGCGCATCAGATTGCTGTGAGCGTCACCGGGGTCGCTCGGGCGTGTACGTGGGAAACTTTCGCCGAGCCACAACGCCTGTCCGTCCGGTTCGCAGCGCACGTCGAGGCGCTCGACGGAGCGGGCCGACCACGTCACGGGGCGAGGACGGACGCGCCGACTCGGCGGGAGCGCTGTGGCGCGCCGCCGCGCGGGGAGAGCGGCTCTTGTCCCTGCGCGTGACCCGCTGGACACTTCGCGTGTCTCCACCGTCGCCGCCAGCCGCGCCGTGGAACCGGCCGTGCGCTCGCCGGTGCGCGCGGCGGCGGCCATCGCCTGCCGGGCACCGAGTGGCGGCGCGATCTGCGGGCGTCGACCGGGAGTCTGGAATGCGTGTACTGCGGCCCCGGCAGCCGCCCGCCACACGCTGTCGGCGGCGCCGGTGGCGTGGGCTTCGAGCACAGCGGGTCAGCGGTCTCCATCCGGCGCGGAGGTTTTCGATGAAGCGGAACCATCACCGATCGTGGGCGGTCGGCGCGGTCGCCGTCGCGGTCGTCGGCGGCGGGTTGACCGTGATGAGCTCGGCGCAAGCAGCCACCGGCTGTCAGGTCTCCTACAGCGTCGCCAGCCAGTGGCAGGGCGGGTTCGGCGCGAGCGTGAGCATCACCAACCTCGGCGGTCCGATCACCGGCTGGCAGCTGTCCTGGTCCTTCACGGCCGGTCAGACGATCACACAGTTGTGGAACGGGAGCTTCACCCAGTCCGGCTCGAACGTCACGGTCAGCAGCCTGTCCTACAACGGTTCGCTGGCGACCGGCGGCAGTACGAGCTTCGGGTTCAACGGGGCGTGGCGCGGCAGTAACCCCGTTCCCGGCAGCTTCGCGCTGAACGGCGTCACCTGCACCGGCGCCGTCAGCAGCGACTCGGCGAGCCCGTCGGCCTCGGCTTCGCCGTCCGCGTCGTCCTCCGCGTCGAGTTCGTCCACGGTGGCCACGCCTCAGCGGCTTTACGCCACGAACGACGCCACCTCGATCACCCTGTCCTGGACCGAGCCGACCGCCGACGACCGGCCCGCTTACTTCAACGTCTACGAGGGCGGCGTGGTGGTGGCCCGCAACACCACCACATACGTGACCATCCGAAACCTGGTGTTCGACAGCACGCACACCTACACGGTGACCGCCGTCGACCCGGCCGGGCGGGAGTCCGCTCCCAGCGCGGCCGTCTCCCGCACCGCGTTCGAGGGCGGCGCGTACGCGTGCGGAATCACCGCGCCGAGCGGCTTGGTCGCGAGCGACGTCACTGGGTCCGCCTTCTCGTTGTCCTGGTCCAACGCCCTGCCCTCCTACGATCAGGCGGGCACACTCGTGGTGCTGCTCGACGGGACGGCCGTGGCGCAGACCAGCCTGGACAGTGCCCGGATCAGCGGACTCGCGCCGTCCTCGACCCACAGCGTCGCGGTCGCGCGCCGGGACTGCACCGGCACCCTGCACTCCAGCGCGCCGCTGACCGTCACCACCCTGTCCGGCGCGTCCCCGCAGTCGCCCGCGCCTAGCGGCCTGACCGTGACCGGCACCACCAACACCACGGTGTCACTGTCCTGGAGCGCGTCGGGGGCCGCCGCCGGCTACGCGGTCTACGACGGCGGCGCCCGCGTCGCGACCACGACGGGCACCGCGGCGACCGTCACCGGCCTGTGGCGGGATACCGCGCACCGGTTCACCGTCTCCGCACTGGACGCCGCCGGCGCGGAGTCGGCGCAAAGCGCCCCGGCCGTCGCCTCGACGACGCCCTGCGACACCGTCACGCCCGCGCCGGTCGCGCTCGCGGTCACGCCCCGCTCGGCGTCCACGGTCGCGCTGACCTGGGTGTCCACGGTGCAGTCCGCCGGCTTCATCGTCTACCACTCCGGAAACCCGGTCGCGACCGTCGAGGCAGCGTCGGCGGTGGTCACCGGGCTGCCTTCGGCGAGCACCGCGCAGTACTCGGTCGCGGTCCAGGCCGTCTCCCGCGGGGGCGCGTGCCCCGCCTCGGCGCCGAGCAGCCCGGTGGCCGCGACCACGCTACCCGGCTCGGCCGCGCGGCCCGCCGCCCCGACGATGCTCGCGGTCACCGGCCAGAGCAGCAGTCCCACCAGTCCCGAAACCGGCACTGTCACGCTCGCCTGGAGCCAGCCGGCCGGCAGCGACCCGGTCACCGGATACCGGATCTACGACGGTGCGACCGTGCTCGCCGCCACGACCACGACCGGCGTGACCCTGACCCTGCCGTCAGGCCCGACCCACGAGGTATACGCCGTGTCCGTGGACGCGGCGGGCAACGAGTCGACCCTGGACGGACCCGTCTCCTTCACCGTGCCCTACATCCCCTTCCCGTGACAGACACGGTCTGCCTGTCTGCCTGTCTGCCTGTCTGCCGGCCAGGCTGAACTCGTGAGCACCGCGCCGGCGGCGGTGGGGTGCTCACCACCGGTTGCCGGAGGTGCGATCGAATCACCGCACGATCAGCGCTAGCGATCCGACCGTCAGGACCGGTGGACAAACCGCGCGCTCTCACCGATCAGGCGACGACGACTGTCGACGGACGCCGGGGCGATTCCCTTGGATCGGCGCCTACGGACCGATGGCGACGAAGTACCCGTACACGTCGACGATCAGTTGCAGGCTGCCGCCGCTGCCGTTGTAGAAGTCAACCGCGTCGTCGGACGGAACGAGCGGAAGTGCGAGGTTCGCGGCCGTTTCGTGCGGCGCGAAGTTGAGCGTCGACGTGTTGGGCACGATCAGCGGCTGGTTGCCCAGGTCGCTGTTGTCCGGGAACACAGTCAGGTATCCGCCGGCGTTCGTGTCGGTGACGGTCGTGTTGAGAACCAGGCCGGTGAGTACGGCACTGGGGTCGAGACGCCCCAGCCCTTGGTTCATCTGGACGATGTACGCGTTGCCGGAGGGCACGGCGCCTGCGGCAATCTTGCGGCTGTCCAGGCGGCGGAACGGCGTTACCGGCACATACGACGATGCGGGCGTGGAGCTGAAGTAGCCGTAGAGGTCCGCGATCAGCCGTGCCGGACCTCCGGCTATGGACAGATCGATGTAGCCGTCCTGGCCTACGGGCACGATCGCCGCGTTCGCGACCGTCTGTCCGGGCCCGAAGTTCACGTTCGAAACCGTGGGCTGCGACTGACCGTCAGGATACGCAGACACGTACCCGCCCAAGGAGGGCCCCGCGACGGTCAGGTTCAATGCCACCGCCGTCACGTTGGCCGGAATGTTGCCGACGCCGGCGACCTTCAGCCGCACCGGCGTTCCCTGCCGCACGGTCGAATACGGATAGCCTCCGGTGCCGTCGCGGGTATCAAGCATCCGGTCCGGGCTCGTGCCGCGGTACTCTTGCGCGGCGGCGGCGGTGAAGTACCCGCTCACGTCAGCGATCAGCGCCACCGTCCCACCGCTGCCGTTGTAAAGCTCGATCGTGCCGTCCGGCCCGACCGGGACGACCGCCAGATTCGCGACGGTTTGACCGGCCGAGAAGTTCAGGCTCGACGTGGCTGGCCGAGGCATACCGGAGGGGTACGCCGTCAGGTATCCGCCCGCCTTGGGCCCGGTCACCGTGAGATTCAACGCGACCGCGCTCACGTGTGCAGGCATGCCGACCGCGCCGCCGATGCGTAGCTTCAACGTTCCGCCCGCGGCGACGGCCGACGTGGATCCGCCGGTTCCTGTCCCCTTGCGCGTATCGAGGACACGTACCGGTCCGTACGCGACGTAATCGGTGCCAAGCGTCGTGACGCTCATCTTGGCCATGGCCGAGTTCGAGCCGCCGTCGGAAAGCGTGACCGATACCACATACGTGCCCGGCCTTGAGTACGTGTGACTGGTCGTGCCGGTCGAATTCACCTCGGCAGTCGTCGAGTCGCCGTAGTCGAAGCGGTACTGAGCGACCGTCCAGGGCTCGGATACGTTCGTCGCGTTCATGTCGAAGCTCAGGGCGCCATAGGCCGTCGACGTCAGGCCCGGAGTGGAGAAGGCCCCTGAGCCGACGACGACCGTGCTGCCGGTCATGTCCGCGCGGAAGGCCGATCCCTTCGATGCGCTCCCGGTGACGTGGTAGGTCCCTGAGGACTGATAGGTGTGGCTCACCGTGGCGGAAGTTCCGGTGATCACGGTCCCGTCGCCGAAATCGACGGAGTAGGTGTAGCCCGAGATCTGAGACCAAGCGTCCTTCGCGCTGAA
The DNA here is from genome assembly GCF_018283645.1 of Actinocrinis puniceicyclus. Lineage (GTDB taxonomy): Bacteria > Actinomycetota > Actinomycetes > Streptomycetales > Catenulisporaceae > Actinocrinis > Actinocrinis puniceicyclus. Next base: position 30,280 of record NZ_JAGSXH010000029.1, read on the forward strand.
CACCGCGGTGACGGTACCGCCCGGCGAGATGCTCTGCGGCGATGCCGTTACCTTGACCGACGTTATCGAGTCCTGATACTCGCTGGCGCCCCTGTCGTAGTAGGTATGGCTGCCGGAGCCCTTGTTCGGCACCAGCGGGTCGTCCACCGGCAGGTTGTGCGGGTCGTCCCAGGTCTCTCCCGGCGCGGCGGAGTCGGCTGAGTCGATGAACGGCTGGTTCTCGTTGTTGTTGTCGTAGGCCGCGAAGTCGTCGTGGGCGCCCTGCCCGGTCTGCGCGCGGAAGGCGGCCGCCTGACCGGACGCGTAGGTGGTTCCGGCCCACACGTAGGAACCGCTGCTGCCCAGCGACATTCCGCCGAGGTCGTTGTAGTCGGAGTGCGTCGAAGCCGTCGCCGTGGCGGCGACCGAGATGCCGACGTTGCTCGAGTTGTCCGGGCAGCCCGAGTCGCCCATCAGGATGTTGTTCTCGATGACCGTCGCGGCGGCGGCGCCCTGGATGTCGAGCTCGGGCCCGCAACTGCCCATTCCGGTGTTACCGACGATGTCGGTGCCGCTCGCCCCGGAGACCACTACCTCGTTCGCGGTTGCGCCCAACTTGTTCGAGGCGACGATGGTGCCCGAAACCGTGGAGTCGATCTGGACGCCCGCACCTACCGCGACGATGTAGTTGCCACGCAACGTGTCATCTGATGACGCACCGGCGATCTCGATGGCGGGAAGCGCCGAGGGGTAGGCGCCGTCGATGGAGGAGTTGGTTATGGAGACGTGCGAGCTGTCCGTGACGGCAACGCTGCTCGACGATGGCCGCCCGGTCTCGATGCTGTCGATATTGACGTAACTCGCGCCGGTGACGGCGATGTCGTGCGCGCCGATCGGGCTGGAACCGTTGAAGTCGATCTTGGTCGGCCAGCTGTAGGTCGAGGGGCTGAACGGGACGCCGGCGAAGGTGATCGGCGCGTCAGCGGTCCCCGACCTGGTGATGTCCACCTCGTTGTCGTAGGTGCCCGCCCCGATCCGCACAGTTTGGCCGGGGTTCACGACGTTCGCAGCGGCCTGGATCGTGCAAAACGGCATGGATTGGCTGCCCGATCCGGTGTCCGAGCACGCGGCCGACGTGTTGTCGACGTACAGCGTCGCTACCGCGGCGGCGCGCGCCGTGGTCGTGGCGGCGAGTGAAGCGGTAACCGTGATTAGGGCGGCGATCGCCGCGACCCGGCGCGTCCGCACCGCATCCCCCCAGGAAACGAGTCAAGCTCTAGGCAAGCCACCCCACCTTACTGGCATGGATCACATGGCAAAAGTTCAGTGTGATGCGGTCTTGCTACAGCGGCACCGTGGCCCGCCCCGGGTCCACTCCATGCCAGAGGTCTTACCGTGGATCAGGTATGCCGGCCCAACCTGGTGCCAGAGTTGTGACCTGGCCGGCGTATACGGCCGGTGCGGCGGTGCCAGCGCTGATCGGCACGGCGCTGTATCTGCGGCTGCGCGAGTATCGGTGATCAGCGCGCAAGAACGCCGGCCCGAACGCGGAACCCGCGCCACAGCAGGTCGGTGCCGTCTGCGCGAAAGCGCGGGACGCGGTCTGACACGGTGTCGCCCGCACGGCGGCTGCCCGGCGGGGACACCTGGCCGCCGGTCGAGGGTCGCCAAAGGCGCGCGCGGTGATGCAGCCGCCCGACGTCCCGCGCCAGCGTGCTGGACGGGACCACGATCACGGCGCATCCGGCGTGCCTCAGGCAGTATTGCGGCGCGCAGCCGTACCAGGCGCGGTGCAGTTGGCCGCGACGGTTTTCACCGACGACGAGCACGTCGCTCTCCCGGTCGGCGAGCGTGACCAGGACCTGTCCGGCGCGTCCGCGAACGACCTGGGGCCTGGTGGGCAGGTTCTCCGGCGGGCCGCCCAGTCCCTGGTCGAACGCGTCCAGCAACCGCCGCTCGGCGGCGTCGGCCCACTCCCGCGTGAGCAGCGGCGGGTAGCGGCGGCCGGCGCCGTCGCCGCCCGGCGGTTCCCACGCGATGACCGGAACCAGGGTCTCGCCGAAGGCTCGGGCGTGGCCGACGGCGAAGCGCAGCGCCTGCAGGCTGCCCGGCGTGCCGTGCACGCCCACGATGACTCGTCCGAACAGGTGGGACACCGGCCGCTCCTTCGCTCAGCCCGCAGCCGGTTTCACTCCAGCACGCGGCAGCTCGCCACAGGCGGATTCTGACGGCGCTCTAACGCCCGGGCGCGCGGATCTGACGACTTTCTGACATGGGATGACGCAGACAGGCGACCCCGCGAGATCACGCAGAGGTGACGCCTTGATGTCGCGGGCGGCGGGCGGCGTCAGATCGGCGTGGAGTTTGCGCGGGCAGCCGTTTGAAACGCGTGAGCGACCGGCTCGACCGGCTCGACCGGCGCTTACATCGATTTCGGCCCTGGACAGGAGCCGCTCGCAAAACGTCGTTCATTCGAGGAGCCCCGCTGTGGCCGATGTGGTGTCCGTGGTGTTGATCGTCGCGGTGTTCGCGGTGCTCGCCCTGGTGGTCAAGGGGGTCGAGCGCCTTGAGCGCTGACAACGTCATCGGCCTGGTCGTCGCCGTCGCGCTGACCGTCTACCTGGTGGCCGCGCTCGTGAAACCGGAGAAGTTCTAGTGTCCGTCGCAATCGCCGGCTGGCTGCAGGCCGGTCTGCTCGTGCTCGCACTCGCGATCTCCTATCGACCGCTGGGCGACTACCTGGCGCACATCCTGACCTCGCCGAAGCACTGGCGGATCGAGAAGTTCCTCTACCGGCTGATCGGGGTGGACAGCGAGGCCGACCAGACCTGGTCGGTGTACATCCGCTCGGTGCTGGCGATCTCCGTCGTGGGCGTGCTGCTGCTGTACTCGATCCTGCGCGTCCAGGACCACCTGATGCTGGCCCTCGGCATGCCCGGGATGCGGGCGAACCTGGCGTACAACACCGCGTCCTCGTTCGTGACGAACACGAACTGGCAGAACTACTCGGGTGAGAACACCCTCGGGTACACCGCCCAGTTCGCCGGGCTGGCGGTGCAGAACTTCATCTCCGCGGCCGTGGGCATCTGCGTCGCCGCCACCCTGATCCGCGGCTTCGTGCGCAGGCAGAGCGACCGGGTCGGCAACTTCTGGGTCGACCTGATGCGGCTGAACCTGCGGCTGCTGCTGCCGTTCTCCTTCGTGCTGGCGATCGTCCTGGTCGCCTCCGGCGTGGTGCAGTCCCTGGCCGACCCGCACACCGTCACCACGGTCACCGGCGGCCATCAGACGCTTTACACAGGGGCGACCGCGTCGCAGGAGGCGATCAAGGAACTCGGGACGAACGGCGGCGGGATCTTCAACGCCAACTCCTCCCACCCGTTCGAGAACCCGAACGCGTGGACCGACTGGCTCGAGATCTACCTGCTGCTTGTCATCGGCTTCTCGCTGCCGCGCACCTTCGGGCGGATGGTCGGCTCGCAAAAGCAGGGCTACGCGATCGTCTCGGTCATGGCCCTGCTGTGGGCGGGCTCAACGGCGATCAACACCTGGCTGGAGGCGCGCGGCTGGGGCGCCGCCGCACGCCTGGCCGGCGGCGCGATGGAGGGCAAGGAGGTGCGCTTCGGCATCCCCGCCTCCTCGCTGTTCGCCACCTCCACCACGCTCACCTCCACCGGCGCGGTCAACTCCACGCACGACTCGTACACCCCGCTCGGTGGCGGGATGGCGCTGTTCAACATCCTGCTCGGCGAGGTCGCGCCCGGCGGCACCGGATCAGGGCTCTACGGCATGCTGATCCTGGCCATCGTCACGGTGTTCGTCGCGGGATTGATGGTCGGGCGCACCCCCGAGTATCTGGGCAAGAAGATCCGCCCGGCCGAGATGAAGTACGCGGCGCTCTACATCCTGGCCACCCCGGCGGTCGTGCTGACCTTCACCGGTATCGCCATGGCCGCCCCGAGCGCGCGCAGTTCCATGAACAACACCGGACCGCACGGCCTGACCGAGGTGCTCTACGCCTTCGGCTCGATGGGCAACAACAACGGTTCGGCCTTCGCCGGGCTGAACGGCGACACGCAGTTCTGGAACCTGACCGGCGGCCTCGCCATGACGCTCGGCCGCTTCCTGCCGATGATCTTCGTGGGGGCGCTGGCCGGCTCCCTGGCAAAGCAGAAGCAGACCCCGGCTTCCGCCGGCACGCTGGCGACGCACAAGCCGCTGTTCGTCGGCATGCTGCTCGGCGTCACGCTCATCGTCGTGGGACTGACCTACTTCCCCGCGCTCGCGCTGGGCCCGCTCGCTGAAGGACTCTCCTAATGGCCGTCACCACACCCACCGCACCGCAGAGCGGCCGGCACCCGGTGGCACCGCGGCGCATCGGCGGCGGATTCCTCGACCCGAAGATGCTGTGGACGTCCCTGCCCGACGCCCTGAAGAAGCTGGACCCACGGGTGCAGCTGCGCAACCCGGTCATGTTCGTGGTCGAAATCGGCTCGTTGCTGACCACGTATTCCGCGCTCGCGCACCCCTCGATCTTTGCTTGGACGATCACCGGGTGGCTTTGGCTGACGGTGGTGTTCGCGAACCTGGCCGAGGCCGTCGCGCAGGGCCGTGGCAAGGCGCAGGCGGCCACGCTGCGCAAGACCAGGACGCAGACCGTCGCGCGCCGGCTGACCTCCTGGGCGCCGGGCAGCGCAGGGTCCGAGACCGAGATCGCAGCCACCGAGCTCAAGCTCGGCGACCACGTCGTGGTCGAGGCCGGGCAGATCATCCCCGGCGACGGCGACGTGGTGGAGGGCGTGGCCTCGGTCGACGAATCCGCGATCACCGGCGAATCAGCCCCCGTCATCCGCGAGTCCGGCGGCGACCGCTCGGCCGTCACCGGCGGCACCCGCGTGCTGTCCGACCGGATCGTGGTGCGCGTCACCACCAGGCCCGGCGAGACCTTCATCGACCGGATGATCGCGCTGGTGGAGGGCGCGGCGCGGCAGAAGACCCCGAACGAGATCGCCCTCAACATCCTGCTGGCCTCCCTCACCATCGTGTTCCTGCTCGCCGTGGTCACGCTCCAGCCCCTCGCCTTCTACTCCGACGCCCCGCAGTCGTTGGTCATCCTGGTCGCCCTCGTAGTCGCGCTCATCCCGACCACGATCGGCGCGCTGCTCTCCGCGATCGGCATCGCCGGCATGGACCGCCTCGTGCAGCGCAACGTGCTGGCCATGTCCGGCCGCGCGGTCGAGGCCGCCGGGGACGTCAATACCCTGCTGCTCGACAAGACCGGCACCATCACCCTGGGCAACCGGCGGGCGAGCGAGTTCGTACCCGTACCCGGCGTCGAGATCGCGGCGCTCGCCGATGCTGCGCAGCTCTCCTCACTCGCCGACGAGACGCCCGAGGGCCGCTCGATCGTGGTGCTGGCCAAGGAGGAATACCGGCTGCGCGGGCGCGAGCTGCACGACGCGACCTTCGTGGAGTTCACCGCGCGGACACGCATGTCCGGCGTCGATCTGTCCGACGGGACCGTAATCCGCAAGGGCGCCGCGACCGCGGTGATGAAATGGGTGCGCGAGCACGGCGGGCATCCGACCGAGCAGGTCGGACAGGTCGTGGACGCGATCTCCGCCTCCGGCGGCACGCCGCTGGTGGTCGCCCAGGTCCGGTCGGGCCAGGCCCAGGTCCTCGGCGTGATCCACCTCAAGGACATCGTCAAGGACGGCATCAAGGAGCGCTTCGCCGAACTGCGCGAGATGGGCATCAAGACCGTCATGATCACGGGCGACAACCCGCTGACCGCCAAGGCGATCGCAGACGAAGCAGGGGTCGACGACTTCCTGGCCGAGGCCGGCCCGGAAGACAAGATGGCACTGATCAAGAAGGAGCAGGAGGGCGGCAAGCTGGTCGCGATGACCGGCGACGGCACCAACGACGCCCCGGCCCTCGCGCAGGCCGACGTCGGCGTGGCGATGAACACCGGCACCTCGGCCGCCAAGGAGGCCGGGAACATGGTGGACCTGGACTCCAACCCCACCAAGCTGATCGAGATCGTGCAGATCGGCAAGCAGCTGCTGATCACCCGCGGCGCGCTGACCACCTTCTCCATCGCCAACGACGTGGCGAAGTACTTCGCGATGGTGCCGGCCATGTTCGCGGGCGTCTTCCCCGGGCTGGGCAAACTCAACATCCTGCACCTGCACAGCCCGGCCTCCGCGATCACCTCGGCGATCATCTTCAACGCCCTGATCATCATCGCGCTGATCCCGCTGGCTCTGCGGGGCGTGCGCTACACCCCCTCGTCGGCCAGTGCCCTGCTGCGCCGCAACCTGTGGATCTACGGCTTCGGTGGCCTGGTCATCCCGTTCGCCGGGATCAAGCTGCTCGACCTGGTGATCCAGTACCTGCCCGGAATGGGACACTGACCATGAACCGACTTCCCGCCCCGATCCTGCGACACCTCGCCGCACTGCGCGCGCTGCTGGTGCTCACGGTGATCTGCGGCATCGCCTACCCGCTGCTGGTCACGGGCATCGCACAGGCCGCGTTCAAGGACAAGGCCGACGGCTCGCTGATCAAGGACGCCAAGGGACAGAGCGTTGGCTCCGCGTTGCTGTGCCAGGAGTTCGTCGACGCCAAGGGCAACCCGCTGCCGCAGTACTTCCAGCCCCGCCCCTCCAACGCCATCCTCGCAGGTTCGACCAACGACCACGGCTGCGACCCGGCCCAGTCCGGCGGCAGCAACCTGGGCACGAACAGTGACAAGCTCAAGCAGCAGGTAGCCGACCGGCAGAAGACGATGGCGGCCTTCGACTCGGTCCCCGGCCACAGCGTCACCCCGGGCCAGGTCGCCGTGGACGCGGTCACCGCCTCGGCCTCGGGTCTGGATCCCGACATCTCCCCGCTCAACGCCGCGCAACAGGAGCACCGCATCGCCGCCACCCGCGGCATCACGGCGGCCCAGGTCGAAGCACTGGTCAAGGCGAACACCGGCGGGCGCGACCTCGGCTTGCTCGGCGAGAGCGGCGTCAACGTCCTGCAGCTGAACCTCGCCCTGGACGCACAGTACCCGTACACAGGCAAATACAGATGATGCTGTAGACCGGCGCCGCGGGCGCAGCCCGCGCCCGCGGGACCGCGGACCAAGAGGACCGGCGACATGCGCGGCAAACTGCTCCCTGGGCATGATCTTGATCCATCGCCATGGGGCGCATGCCGCGATCCAGTTCAACCCCGTCTCGCGCTGTGCGCCCCGGGGAAATCGACCGTAGTGAACGGTTCACCTGCGGTTTGCGCGGCGCAGGACTATCGTAAGGCGCCGTTCGACCGTACCGGCTGGGGGGATTGATCGCTGTGAAGCTTCTGCACGCCGCCGATCTGCACATCGACAGCCCCTTGCGAGGCCTGGAGAGGTATCCGGACGCCCCGGTCGCGGCGATCCGCACCGCCACGCGTCGCGCCATGGAGAATCTGGTCCAGCTCGCACTGGCCGAGGCGGTCGACGCGGTACTGCTCGCCGGCGACATCTACGACGGCGATTGGCGAGGCTACGACACCGGCCTGTTCTTCCAGCGTCAACTGGGGCTGCTCGCGGAGGCGCAGATCCCCGTCTACCTGGTTTCCGGGAACCACGACGCGGAGAGCCAGATCAGCAGGAACCTCACCCTGCCGCGCAACGTGCACCAGTTCACGACCCATCAGGCCGAGTACGCGGTTGACGAGAAGGCCGGGATCGCAGTGCACGGACAGGGCTACGCGAGCCGCGCGGTGACCGACAACCTCGCCGCGCAATACCCGCGCGCTCTGCCAGGGCTCTTCAACATCGGCTTGCTGCACACCGCGCTCGATGGCCGACGCGAAGGACACGCGCCGTATGCGCCGTGCAGCGTGGAGCAGTTGGCCGCGCTGGGTTACGGATACTGGGCGCTCGGCCACATCCACAAGCGCGAGGTCGTCTCCGACCAGCCGCACATCGTGTTCTCCGGCAACATCCAGGGCCGTCACGCACGGGAAGCCGGTCCGAAGGGCTGCACCCTGGTCACCGTCGAGTCCGGCACCGTGAGCGTTGAGGAACGCCACCTCGACGTGGTGCGCTGGGCTCATCTGCAGGTCGACGCCTCATCGGCCAACGACTTGGACGACGCGTGCGAGCTTGTGCGACGACAGCTCACCGAGGAACGCGACCGAGCAGATGGACGACTGCTCGCCGCACGCGTCAGCGTGGTCGGACGCTCTGCCGCGCACACCGAGGTCTGGCGTGACCACGAGCGGCTGACCCACGAGGTGCGGACTATCGCCTTCGACCTGAGCGACGTCTGGGTGGAGAAGGTACGGCCTTCGACCCGGCCGCCTATCGAGGACGCAGCGGCCGGCGTCGAAGACGGTGCGGAGTTGATCGACGGCTTGATGCGCACGGCTCGGGAACTCGGCGCAGACGCTGACGCTCTGCGCGCGCTGATCGAGAAGGATCCGTTGTGGAGCAAGCTGCCCCGTGAGGCGCGCGAGGAGAACCACATCGGTTCCGGTGATCCGCAGTGGCGTGAACGGCTGCTCGAAGAAGCCTCGGATCTGCTGGTCTCGATGCTGCAGGAGCGTGTCCGGTGAGAATCGACCGCCTCGACCTGGTCAAGTACGGCCGGTTCAGCGACCGCACGATCGACTTCTCCGCCCACGGCGTGCACCTGGTCATCGGCCCGAACGAGGCCGGCAAGTCGACCATGCGCGACGCGATCACCGACCTGCTGTACGGCATCGCGCGACAGACGGCCTACGGCTACCTGCACGACATGCGCGACCTTCGGATCAGCGCACTGCTGCGAGGTCAGGACGACCGGTCGCTGGAAGTCGTGCGCCTGAAGAAGGACCGCGACTCCTTGCGGGACGCCGACGGCGCCGTACTGGATCAGCGGGAACTGGACGCGGTACTGGCCGGGGTCGCGAAGGACGACTTCGTGAAGGTGTTCGCCATCGATCACGATGAGTTGCGCCAGGGCGGCGCCGCCTTGCTGGCCGGGAAGGGGGACCTGGCCAAGGCGCTGTTCGAGAGCCGCTCGAGCGCGCAGCTGATCGCCGTTCTCGATCAGTTGCGCGTCGAGCACGAGAAGCTGTTCGTGCAGCGTGGCAAGAACCCTGAGCTCAATGCCGCCCTGGCCGCCGACGGCCCGTACAACACGGCCCGTCGGGACCTTGCCGATAATCTCCTGCGTCCCGAGATGTATCGCGAGGCCGTGCGCGCGGTCGACGAGGAGCGCAAGGAGCGGGACGCGATCGTCGAGCAGCTCGGCTATGCGCGCGTCGAGGCCGCACGCCTGCTGCGGATCAAGCAGGCCTACGCGGGTATGGCGGAGCGGGCCCGTCTTCTGAACGAACGCGCGGAACTGGTTCAGGCCGGGCCGCGGGCCGACCAGGAAGCAGCCCGCCGGTACGAGAGGCTGCGGGAAGATCGCCAAGAGGCGCAGATCACATCGCGCGGCTTGCAGGAAAGCATCGCGCAGGCCCAGGCCAAGCTCGACCAGCTGGCGCCCGACCAGGCCGCGCTGAACCAGGCTGATGAGATCACGTATCTCAACGATGAGTCCAACGCGATCGCGAGCGCACAGAAGCGCTGTGCGCAGGCGCAGCAGACGGCCGCAGAGCTACGTCAAGAGGCTGCCAACCGGCTGGCCAAGGCACGACCCGGCCACGACAGCGCGGTTCCGATCGAGCCGATCGCGCCCGTACTGCGCACGCGCGTGGATGAGCTTCTCGCACAGCAAGTGAGCCTCGACACTGAGCTGCGCGCCGCGCGCAAACACGCCAACGCCCGCGAGAGAGCACTGGCCAAGGAGCTGGCGAAGCTCGAATCGATCGACTCGTCGAACGTGGATCCCGGGCCGTTGAACGCTGTGATCAAGGCCGTGCCCGCGACGCTGGCCAGTGAGATCACCGCCTTGGAGAAGCAGTGCGCCGCCGCCGAAGCGAAACTGCGCAAGTCCCGCAGGCGCTACGCGCGATTCGCACTCCCCGAGCACACCGCCGATCTCGCGCTGCCCGCCGACGAGGAGATCTCCAAGCACCGCAAGCTCGTGGACACGGCGGAGAAGACCAACAGCGGCAACAACGCCCGACGGGAAGAGTTGGAGGCGGAACTCGGCGAGCAGCGCCGCGCGCTGGAGAAGTTCCTGCGCCACGATCCACCACCGAGCGAGGCCGACCTTGAGAGCTCTCGCTCGCTACGCCAACGGCTCTGGGATCAACTGCGCCCGGGGCTCACCGGCGACTCGCCCGCTCAGTCCCGGCCACCGGTGGCCGCGTACGAGGAAGCAGTCGACGCGAGCGACGACACCGCCGACCGGATGCGCCGAGAGGCCGATCGGCTCGCCGAGCGCAAGAGCCTGGAAAGCTCGGTCGAACGCACCGAACAGAAGCTTTCCGAAGCGCGGCGGCAGTGCGACCTCTCACACGAGACCCTGCGCTCGCTCGACGAGCGCTGGCGCGACCTGTGGGCGCCCAGCGCTCTGGCGGCTCCCGCGCTGGAGATCACGACAGAACTGCTGACCGCGCTACGAACCCTGCGAGAGCAGAGCGACGACCACGACCGGATCCGACTCGACCTGGAGGCCGACCGGTCACAGGCCGCCGGCCACATGGCCCGGCTGCGCGCGGCACTGGGCGACGCCGGCGCACCGGTGCCCGACCAGTGCGCGTCCCTCGCCGAACTTCTCGAATCAGCCCTCGAATACCATGCGGCGCTGCGCGACGCCCTCAAGAAGAGGGCGAACGCGACGGCGAACAGCGACACCCTGCGCGGCGAGACGATCGACGCGAAACAGGAAGTCACGGATTGCGAAGCCTCGCTCGCGCACTGGGAGCGGCAATGGTCGGACCTGCTCGCCGAGCACGAGCTGTCCGGTACACCCGCACAGGTCGCCGCGGTCCTCACCGAAATCGACGAGATCGCCCGGCTCCACAAGGACGCTGCGCGTGAAGATGGGCAGGCCGCGCAAGCCCGAGCACAGGTGGACGCATTCACCGAGCGTCTGCGAACCGCGCTGGAAGCCGCGGGACAACCTCCACTGGCCGATCCCGCCCGCCGCCACCTTGAGGCCAAGTCCCTCAAGCGCTACCTGGATCGGCAGGCCGCGGCCGAAGCCGAACGCAACAGCCTGATCCAGCAGATCGAGGAGCTCAACCGGGAACTCGAGCACTCGCGGGAGAGCCGGGTCGAACACGACACCGTCCTGGCCGCGCTACTCACGCAGAACGCGGTCAGCGATGAGCAGGACCTGGCCGACGCCATCGAACGCGGCGCCGCGCTGCGCGAGCTCGACAAGCACCTGGGCAGCGTCGAACGTACGCTGGGCAGCAGCGGAGTCAGCCTCAGCCAACTCGAACAGGAGGTGGCGGAGCAGGACCCCGACCAGCTCGCGGCGCAGATCGCGGATCTCGACACGACGATCAGCCGGCTGGAGAGTCAGCGCAGCGAGAAGGACGCCAGGCTCGCGCTGGTAGAGCAGGACCTGAACCGGATGAACGGTTCGCCCGCCGCGTCCTTCGCGGCGGACACCGTCGAGCAGGAACTGGCCACGATCGTGCACCGCTCCCAGGACTATCTGCGCCTTCGGCTCGCCGAACAGATCCTGCTGGCCAACATCGAAGCCTACCGGCGGGAGAACCAGACACCGGTCCTGCGCCGAGCCGAGCACGTCTTCGCCCGCATCACCCACGGCCGCTTCCCGGAACTGGTCGCCGACGTCAACCGCGACGGTCGACCCGTCCTGCGCGCACGCCGGGACTCCGGCCACCTCGTCGATGTCGAGGAGATGAGCGAGGGCACCTGCGATCAGCTCTACCTCGCATTGCGCCTCGCCTCCCTTGAGCGCTTCGCCGACGAGGGGCGCGCCATGCCGCTGCTGCTCGACGACGTGCTGATGACCTTCGACGACGGGCGCACCGGCGCCGGCCTGGAGATCCTCGACGAGATGGCCGACCGGTTCCAGGTCATCGTGTTCACCCACCACGACCACATCGGACACCTCGCCAAGGACGCACTGCCGGTGGGCCGGATCCACGTCCACGACATCACCCCGGCCGCCGTCTAGCCGCCGTCTAGCCGCCGTCTAGCCGGCGTCTAGCCGGGCGCAGGTTCGAGCTGCGCAGCCGAAGCGAAGCGACGTCGCGCGCTCCTCGGGCGGCAAGCCGCCTACCTTCGAGGGGGGGCGCTGCCGTCGTCCACGACGCGGTGCGCCGCCGCATGCTGGAGGTCTGCCGCGCCAAGGATGTACCTGTTTACCTCGATAAAGCGGTGCGCGACCTCCTGGCTGAGGGCCGCGCGCTGGGTTCCTGGAAGCGGCCCCTGCTCAGTGGTGATGGCGCGCTCAGCGGAGCCTCAGCGTTTCGGCCAGAACCAGAGCGGTGAGTCGAGCAGGCTCTGCCCGGGCAGCACCGTCTCCCCGTTCACCTTCCGCAACTCGACCATCTCCACATCCCTGCGCAGTTGCGCCGCCGCGCGGCCGATGGCCTCGATCAGGCCGCCGGCGTGCGAGACCACGATGATCTGGCTGCGCTCCGACACCGCCGCGATGAGCGCGCCCAGCGGCCCGAGCAGGTCTGGATGCAGGCTGGTCTCCGGCTCGTTGAAGACCAGCAGGTCAGCCGGCCGCGGGGATAGTAGCGCGGCGACGAGCAGCAGGTAGCGAAGTGTGCCGTCGGACAATTCGGCAGCGCCGAGCGGCCGTAGCAGGCCGCGCTGCCACAACTGGAGCGAGAACCGGCCGTCCGCCTCCACCTCGATCTGCAGACGGCTGCCCGGGAACGCGCCGTCGACCGCCTCTTCCAGTTGCGCCCTCCGGCCGGTCGCGACGATGGTCTGGAGCGCGGCGGCCAGATCGGCGCCGTCGTGCGCCAGCACCGGCGTGCGCGTGCCGATCTGCGGAGCCCGGGCCGCAGCGTCCGCGTCGGTGCGGAAGTGGTCGTAGAAACGCCAGGACCGGATCCGGTCCCGGATTCGGAACAACTCCGGGGCGGCTTGCGGGTCGCCGAACTCACTCAGCATGCTGTCGAACGGCTCGATCGGATAGGGCTTCGGGGACCACTTCCCGTCGGCTGCGCGGATCTTGACGGCGTTATTGTGCCGCTCGACGAGCGAACTGGCCGGGCGAAGGACCGCACCGCTCCAGACCGCTTCGGTCTTGATCGCCGGATCCAGGTTGAACTTGGCCGCTTCCGCGTCCCCGCTCGGAATGGGCAACCCCAGGTCGACCGCGTAGCCGAACTCGTCACCGCCGAAGCCGAGCCGCAGCCCGATCGGGGCGGTGCGCACCGTGCCCTGGGTCTTGCGGTCCGGCTTGGTGCCCTGCTCCGGTCCGGCCCACAGCGTGGAGCGCAGCCCGCCCTCGCGCGCCAGCGCCGCCACCGCCCCGTTGCGCGAGACATCGGCCAACAGCCGCACGGCCCGGTACAGGCTCGACTTGCCGCTGCCGTTGGCGCCGGTGACGACGGTCAGCCGCCCGACCGGGATGCAAAGGTTGCGCAGGGAGCGGTAGTTCTCCACAGCGAGCGTGGTTATCACGCCCTCGACCGTAGGCGAAGATACAGACAGCCGCTCAGCGACCGTCAAACCAGCGGAACCGGCGGCCAACACGCGCCGCGCGCGGACGTGCCGCCACACCTTCAATCCGACCGTGCTGCTCCATGATCGCCATGACAGCCGGACGCGTCGGCCGCCGAGCGTACCCACGGTTCCCTGCCGCCGACGCAAATCGGTTTGCCCGGCGCCGGGTATCCGAGATGATCGGTGGGTGCACATAACGCTTGCCGGGGACCCGTTGGCGTTCGAGGGCGACTTCGAGACTCATGTGACGGTGCGCGGCGACCGCACGGATGTCGACCATCTGGAGCGGTGGGCGGCTGGCGCTGAGCTGAAGCTGACGCTCATCACCCTTGGACGCGGCCGGGTACCGGTGCAGCCGATGATCACGCTGCGCGGTTCCGGAACGCTCGGCGCGCAGTACACGGCGGCCGGGGTCGTGGTTGGGCGCCTCGAGACCGCGGGGTTCGAGGTAGCGCGGGTGAAGATCGAGGCGTCCCCGTGCACGCGCGGCGTGCCTGGCGACGATGAGGCCGCACTGCGTCTGGGCGCCGGATGCTACTTCGAGCACCACGTCAAGCTCCTGCTCGACGCCGGGTGCGACGTGGCGGCGTTGACGCGGTTGGTGGTCCCGCACGGTGCGCACGTGTCGTGGAACGCGCGGCGCGTGCTCGACCCCGGGCGGCACGAGCGGTTCGTGACCCAGCGCTGCCATGGGCTCGGGCTGGCGGCAGCGGGCAAGAGCCTGGAGGAATTGTGCACGATGCTGTACGAGTGTGGCTACGAGATCGTGTCGGTGGAGCGAGAATTCGTGGTCTTCGACAGCGACGCGAGCCTGGACGCCGGGTGGATCGAGCGGAACGCGATCAGGGCGTGAGCGACGGGGCGTGGGACCGGTTCGGTTGGCGCAGCGCACGCGTACCGGGCACTGCGTTGCCCGACCATCAGCGCACGGCGCTGGGCGTGCCGCGCACGCTGCGGACGATCTCGGGCACGGACCTGGTGCAGCGGCCGGTGTTCGACCCCGCACTCAAACAGTTCCCGAACGCCTACCGGGCCGGTGACCCGCAGTTCGCCGACGAGCAATCGGCGACACGTTGGCGCCAGGCACGCACGCGCGCCCTCGATCACGTGCTCGAGGCGATCGCCGACTCGCAGTGGGCCGATCATCTGGTCCTGCGCGGCAGCGTTCTACTGCGCACGTGGTACGGCCGGGCCGCACGCGAACCGGGCGATCTGGATTTCGTCGTACTGCCCGAGAGTTGGCGGATCGAGGAGCCGCGCACCGACGCGATGCTCGAAGCGATCGCGCATGACGCCGAGCTGGCGGGTACCGGCGGCGGGGTGAGGATCTCGGCGGCCGACGCGGTCAGCGACGAGATCTGGACCTACGACCGGGTTCCCGGACGCCGACTGCTGCTGCCCTGGGACGCTGACGGCGTGCCAGGAGGCTGGGTCCAGCTCGACTTCGTGTTCAACGAGAAGCTGCCGATCGCCCCGGAGCCGGTCTGCGTAACGGCCGGCTCAGGCCGAGACGGCGCGCTGGTTTTGAGCGCGACTCCGGAGCTTTCGCTGGCCTGGAAGCTGCTGTGGCTGACCACCGACATGCACCCACAGGGCAAGGACCTTTATGACGCCGTCCTGCTCGCCGAGAACACCGGTGTGCGCTACGAAGTGCTGCGCGACGTATTCCGGGACGCGAATGACGGCTACTTCCAGGCCCGTGCGCTACGCCCCTGGCACATCAGTACCCTAAGAACGGAATGGCAGCACTTCCACGACGAGCACCCAGGCCAGCCCGACAGCGACAGCGAGTACGTCCGGCGACTGGCGGCAGCCCTCGAACCCACCTTCGCAATGTTCGACGGACGTCCGGTCACCGAGTACGAGGCGCACACCGCGTGGCTCGGACCGCATGTCGAGAGATACCGGCACCGCCTCATCGAGCGGGACATGAACGCGATCCAAGAGGAGATGGCCGCGGCCCGCATCCCACCGTTGTCCGCCATCGTGATCACCCGGGAACTTCTCGGTCGCGACGATGTCAGCCTGGATGACGCGCGGCGCCTCGTCGTGAACCATCCCGCTTGGGCGCAGCGCCTCGCGTTCCGCTACGGCGACGGCGGGGAACTCGCCGCAGGGCTTGAGGCGATGGGCGTGGACCTGACCATCGAAGGCCGGCCGGCCTCGCCGGGGACCCGCCTGGCCCGCCGGGTACGCAGGGACTTCCGTCGATCCGGCGCCGCGCCCGAGGTCCTGCGCCTGCTCGCCGCGCTGCCCGCGGGATCAGTCGACCCAGCGCTGGGCAGCGAACGGATTCTCGCCGCCGTCGTGCTGCCGGCCGCCGGAGACATCAAGGAACTGCACCGCTGCCTCGCCCTCGCCCGCACCGATCGGCATGACCTACTCAAGGCCTCGGGCCTTGCCGGCCCCGATTGGCCACAGCGGCTGGATGCCGAACTCGGGCCATGACCAAAACAGCCCGGGATTTCGCCTTCTCGGGTCTCGTGCGCCCACCTGTGCCACAGACCTGCCGCGCACTCTCCGGAGCGCTGCGCGCGGTTGCCCGATGAGCCGCCCGGCTCGAGCGGTCCAAGCCCGCCGGGAAGGATCAGTCGGTGATGAGCTGGCCTGCGGCGATCTCGGACCGGACGAACTCGGGCAGGCGGCCCATCCAGTTGCGTCCCTCGGCCGGGCCCCGGTCGATCCAGAACGGGGAGTCAGGGCCGGTGTAGGAGATACGGGCGTCGCCAGTGGCCGCAAGAATCGCGGCGGCATCGTGGTGTTGAGCGAACTTGGCCCGCAGCAGCGCCGTCATGACTCCGACGCGCATCGTCGGCCAACCGGCTCGGCGCTCGACCGATTACCCCGGATTGCGGGCGTCGTTTGCCGTGGGGGTGTCCCGGATTCGGCCGTGATCGTTCCTGTGCGCCGCCGACAGCGCCCAGTATGCGTGCGCGATCGACGGGTATTGGCATCCGCCGAAGGAGACAGGGGCCTGAACGTCGCCGGATGAGGCGAGCATGCTCCAAGCGGCGTCACGCCGCGCATGTGCGAGTGGTGCGCGTGGGATTCGAACCCACAACCCAGCTGGGCCCGCTTGTCTCTCACAGTGCCTCAGTCGTGGGTTCTGCCCGCCATCACGGCGCTTGATCGTTCGGCGCTGCTGCTTCGTGTCGGCCGACGAGTTGGGATACTGGCGACAGTGCCCGATCGTGTCGGTCGCGGCGGCATTGCTGCGCAAGCACAAGACGGAGCAGGCCGACGCGGTACCGCTGCCGCGGATCGTCCCCCTCAACGAGAACCTGGCCGCCCACTTCTCGCCCCCCGGGGCATTGAGCCCCGCCCATCACGGCCCGTCAGCCGGTCGCGTACGTAGCTCCATCATTGAGGTGTTTCGCGCAGTGTCGTCTAGAGCAAGCGCTTCCGTCGCCTGGAGCACCCCCGGAAAGACACGCGCTGTTGACGTGCGCGCATCGGTGGCCTTGCATCGCCTGGGTGACCGACCCCACGCAGCCCCCGTCCCGTGAGCAGATCCGCGACCATCTGAGCGTCAAGCTCAACAACATGCTGCGGCGCATGAGCATGTACGGGGGCGAAGGCGCGTTGTTGATGGTGTTCGACCTTCTCTTCCTCACTGAAGGACTCGGCACCACTTCCCCGAGGCTCAGTATTCGAACCTGTACCTGATCATCGGCAACTCGGTGCAGCACCCGCCAGCCTCAGGCGTTGAGCTCGGTGATGAGCTGGTGAAGTTGGGCCGCGTCGAGCGGGATCCGGTGGGCGAGGCGGTTGCGCGACTGCCAGAGGACACGCAGCCTCCTACGCTCAACCTCGTTAAGGGCGATGTGGCCGTTGAGGTTTGCTCCCCACATAGAGCCGAGCTCCATGGCGGTCAGCGTTCGGCCGGTGCCGCTCCCCGTGGCAGGATCGGTTGGAGCGCCGAAAGAGCGCGGCCCATACTTCTCGTCCAACCGCGCGAGGGGGATCCGGGCGCGCCGGCGGACGACGTCGGTGAAGTCCTCTCGGACTTCGTCCAGCCGGGGAAGCAGCGCGTGGTGCTGAGCGAGCCAGACCCTGGTGCTGATGGTGCGCGGGTCCGCCAGGTCGTAAGCGGGGTGCCAGCGCACGCGCCCATCCCAGCTGTCGATGAGTCCGCCGCTCCAAGCAAGCAGAGCGAGTTGGGCTGGCCGGTTCCCGCCCGCGGGGCAGTCGCCCCGGTCCGGTAGAACGGCGTCGCCCTCGGCGGTTTTGGACACGGCGCGCCTCAGCGCTTCAAGCAGCGTCTCGGGATTTCCGTCCCAACCGGCCAACTCGGCGGCCACCTCCAGGAAGGGGCCGCTGAGCTCGGTGACAGTCGCCTGAACCACTGCCTCCAGCAGTTGCTGACGGCCCACCATCCCCGTCGTGGGCGGCCGGTTGACGGCGACGACCGTGGCTGTGTCGAGTCTGCCGACGGCACCCCACCACCAATGCACGGCGATTTCGTCGCGGGCGAGCTGGTCCGGCAGGTCGGCGGGTAGATCCTCCGCGGCTGCGACGATGAGGGCGCGTGGCCGGCGCAGCGGCGGGAGACCTGCTTCCTTGGCCGTGGCCACCAATTGCCGCAGGAAGCTGACAGTTGCGGAGGGAGTCTTCTCCCGCCATGCCTCGATGACGATCGGACGCGTCTCGGTGCGGCCGCCTGCCCCTCCGGCGAGCCAGGCGAGCACTCCGTCTGTCGAAGAACCGGCAGCCCGGGTTCCGTGGCCGGGTGGGACCAGCGCCCCGGCCGGTCCTGTGAGCTGTCCGGCAAGGCGGTCCAATAGTTCCGCAAGGGATTCGGCGGGCGTGACGGGGCGTGCGGGTGCCGGAGCGCGTACCGCAGTGCCGTTGACGACTCCAAAGCCTGACATGCCGTCGTCGTAGTCGAGCAGAGGCGCCAGGCCAGACCAGTGTGGGGCGGCCGGCCGCGCCGTCACCGCACAGGCGGGGACACCGTCACGGACCGGGGCGTCGGCAGACAGCAGAATGAAGTCGCCGACCTCGTGCAAGAGCTCGGAGAGCAGCGCGTCGGCGACACAGTCCGGTCCCAGGGTCTGCGCTCGCGGCAGCAGCAAATAGCAACTGCGCCCTGCTCGCAGGTCCTCGTGAATCCGCCGGAGCCACCCTCGGACCCCAGGAAGCGTGGTCAGCGGGACGCTGGTGGTCATCCCCGGGTGCTTCGCCCGACGGTGAGCGCCCGGAAGGTGATCGAGTCCAGGGCGTAGCCGCCCTCGCTGTCGTCGAGAACCCCGTGGTCGGCGAGCCTGTCCATGAGCCGACGCACCTCGTCCAGTTCCAGGCCGGTGACGGAGGCGATGTCGGCGTAGCTGCAGCCCTCACCCGGCTCGACGTACTCGGTCCAGGCGGACAACAGCTCGATCACGTCCTGATCGAGCTCCACCCGGGCGAGGTGGTCGGCGGCGTTGCCCGGTTGCTGGAAGAAGGAGGCGACCTGCTCCAGCGCGGCCTCCAGCGCGGCGCCGCCGCGGGTGACGGAATGGATCGTGCGCTCCACCACGTTCGGCCAGCCTCCCGTGGCGTGCGCCAGCCTGCGCCGCTTGTCCAAAGTGTCGAACGGGCATTCCGGCCAGGCGTTCAGGCTGTCGGCGTTCCATCGCTCGGGCCGCAGCACGCGCGTGACCCGTTCGTCCTCGAAGCCCCGCCAAGTCATCGGGTCAATGACGAGGACCGCGGCGCGGTGCACTGCGCCCGGGTTGTGAGACGTGTGGACGTGCAGCTTCTCGACGCACTCCCGGAGCAACTGGATGCCGCACATGCGAAGTTCGGCGATAACGACGCTGGGCTGCCTGCTGCGCGTGTCCTGTGTCAGCACACGAACGACATCGTCCGACCCGGTGGCGCGCACGGTCAGACCGCGGGCTTCGGCGTACGACGTGATGGCGAGGCGCAGCAGTTCCGGACCGTGCGCCTTGGTCAGGCACACCACGGTCACGCCCGGGCTGGTTGCCTCGTACAGTTGCTGCTCGGTCAGCGGGCTGTATAGCGCGACGCCGTTGGACTGGTTGTTGCCAACCAACCGCCTGGAGAAGCGCGGGTTGTAGTCATACGGAAGGCTGAACTCGGTCTGCCGGAGCTCCAGTTCAAGATCCTCGCGGGTGCCGAGCATGCGCACCACGTTGGGGCTACGCACCGCGTAGTTGCGGCGGTCGGTCTCCACCAGCAGACCGAGGCCCACCATCTCGTCCAGGTAGATCTTCACATCACTGGCGGTGAGCTTGTTGAATCCGTCGGGCCAGTGCCGCTTCGCCTCGGTCAGCAGGTCGTCGGCGTCGTAACCGTGCTGGAAGCGGTCGGCGCGGCTGCGCAGCGCGATCACCAGCGCGAGCACCCGGTATCGGTCCTCCAGATTGATCGTAATGCGCAGGCGGTCGGCGATGCTGCGGTGGACCTGTGCCGAGTCGGCGACTGCCCGGATGTCCTCCTCGGTGACCACGATCGGCCACTGCGCCGAACCGAGCGGCTTCTCACGCAACGCCGCGATCAGTCGATCACAGAAGATCTGCACCAGGCACGCCTGGTAGTTGGTCGCGGCCAGCACCCGCCACACCAGGCTGGGGTGCTCGAAGCGGTAGCCGAACGCGGCCATGGGCGCCACCACGAGCCGCTGGGCCTCGATGGGCTTGAGCGGGCCTATGCGCATCTCTGCGCCGTGGGCGAGCGGCACGTTGGAAAGGTGGCTGAACCGCTGCACCTGGTGCAGACCGGCGAAGACGATCTTGAACCGTCGATCGGTGGCGTCCATCAGCCCCTTAAGGCGAGCGACGTTGGCGAAGGTGACCGCGCCGCCCGGGCCGCGGACCGCTTTCGAGTCGGCCATCAGGAAGGCGTCCGCCTCATCGGCCAAGACAAGGACGCGGCGCTCGCGGTTCTGCTCGAGCCACTGCCGCACCTGCTCCAACAGGACGTCGGCGCCCAGCTTGGAGGACACGCGCGGGTTGAGGACGCCGACCCGCTTGAGCTCGGAACCGAGCACGGACCAAATGCGGTCGGCCGGTTCGGCCTCCCCTACTCCTCGTGCCTTCAGGTCGAGGTAGACCGCCTTACGGTCCGGTGTCACCGGGAAGCTGGCCTCGACCTTGCGCAGCAGGGCGGATTTGCCGAGCTGGCGTCCCCCATAGAGGAACAGCGCGCCGAGCGGGTCGACGACGGTCGCCATCTCCTCGTTGCGGCCGTAGAAGACCTCGGGCGGCACCAGGCCGGCCACGAACGGGGTGTACGGCGTGAAGGCGGTCCACGGCAGCGTCACCCGCTGGGTCGCGCGGAACGAGCGGGGCGAACGGGCCGCTATCCAACCGAACACGGCCGGGTCTACGACCAGGGCCTGCTGCGGCGAGGTCTGCGCGTGCGCGGCCATCGCCCGCCGCCCGGCCAAACCCATCGGATACAGGTAAAGGATGATGCAGGCGTCGGACTCGTTGGGCAGCAGTTCCAGTGGGCTGCGTCCGCGCTGCTCGTCGGCGACCACGAGGACCGTGTAGGTCGTCGCTCCGGACCCGAGGGCGGCGACGTAGCCGGGAGCGGCCTCACTGGCCGTCAGCTGGGCGGTCAAACGGAGGACACCGCGCACCTGCTGGTGGTTGTCGCGGACGGGCGCGCGCCCCTCCAAGCCCAGGATGCGCAGGACGGTGGGGACATGCTTCTGCCACTCCGACCCACGTCTGGTCGGCACGCAGAGCGCGTCCCATGCGTCGAGTCCGCTTCGCGAGCCCTCAGTCAGCGGCTGCCCGTCGGCGTACCGCTCCGCCCACGGCCGGGCCGAATAACCGTGCTGTCCGGCCTTCGTCAGGGGCGCCGCTTCCAGATCGGCCATGAACCGCGCCAACTCGTCGCCCCAGTCCAGGCCAGTCCAGTCGGGCAGGCTGCTGCCCTCCCGCAACAGCGCGAGGCACTCCTCGGCGCTGACCGTGTCACCGGCCTCGAGCAGCTCGGTAATCCGCCTGCGGTCATGCTCGGATACCACCAGCGACTCCAGCCGCTCGCGCAGTCGCTTCACATACGACTCGAGCCTCAGATTCAGCTCGATCTCAAACCGGTGGATCTCCTCGACCACGTCGCGGAACGCGCCGTCGGGCGTGGGCTGTTCGAGGTGCTCCAGCCTGCCGACCAGTTCGCGCTCGGTCTGGTCGTCGAGGCCCTGGGTGCGAAGTTCCGCGAGCAGGCCGGCGGTCGCCCGGTGGGCGTCCCGATGCAGACCGGACCAGCGCGCCCATTCCGCGTCGCGCGAGGCGCGCCAGTCGGCGGACAGCGCCCGGATGCCTGCGTGAGCCGCGGGCACCAGAGCCTGCTCCAAGGCTTCCACCAGACGGTCGGCGAGGTGGAGGTCGCCGCGGGCGGCATAACGGGTGACGACGGAACGGATGTCGACCGGCTCAAGCAGCGAGGCGACGGCCTCGACGAAGCCGGGTTCGTTCGGCCGCGGCGAACCGTCGGGCGAACGCGGCAGATCGAGCGCTGCCAGCAGCGCCTCCGCGCCCGGTGCGGTGTCCAGTTGGCCGTCCCCTTCGGCGACCTCCAGCACCCGCCGGGGAAATGGCGCGCTGTCCTCGCCCTGGAGCCAAGCCCGCAGCCGGAGCAGCGTCGCGCCCTCGGGCCCCAGCGGCGCGGGCTCGTCCCGGACCTGCTGAACGGCGTGGCGCAGGGCGGTCGCGGTATCGCCGAGTTCCTCCGCGCCCGGCACGGTCAGCGCGCGCGCCTGGGAGACAAGAGTGGCGACCTCTTCGATCCGGTGAAGCAGGGACCGCTTGGCCTTGGCCTCGATTGGCTCCTTGGCCTGCTTGGGCGTCCGGATCGCCGCGTCGGCCTCCTCGATGATGCGTTCGGCGGCGTCCCGCTTGGCGAAGATCCCCCACGCTTCATCGAGCACTGAAGCGTCCGCCCTGCCGCTCGCCCACGCGCGCACGGCTGCCAGAGCCCTGCCGAGCGGCTGGTCCGCGACGATCAACCGCTTCTGCACCTGTGTGGCGCGAGCGTAGCTCGTCTTCTTCAGTTCCAGGCTCTTCTGCAGTTCATCCGCCGCCTGGACGAGCCCGGCCTTGCTGAGAATCGGCTCCGCGTCACGGCTCGGGTTGAGAATCGCCGGATCGAAGCGCTGGTAGCGGCTCAGCACATCGACCGCGCATTTGAGCAGATGACCCCAGGGGGCAGGCACCGAGGCCGCCGGGTCCGCCTGCAACAGCAGGTCATTCGGCCAACCCGCGACCAGGCCGGCCCGCAGCGACGCGACCATAGCCAGTACCAGCGCCGCGCGGTCGCCGTGCAGGACCTCCGGGTCGGGCACGAACCGCGTCATCACCGTGGTGGCCTCTTCGACGAGGTCACAGGAAAATGCTGCGTCAGCGAACGCGAGGCACTCGGCCCGGTGCGCCGGCTCAGCCGAGGCCAGGGTCAGCCAGTACGCCTCCTGGAAACGGCCGACGGCTATCAGCCGCTCGACGGGCGAGGCCTCAGTCGCACCGTCAGAGCTCTGCCAGGCCAGGTAAGCAGGCTTCACGCGAGCCTGTTCTTCCTCCGGCTGAGCCGTGAGGGTGTCCGGTGCGCGGGTGTCCGCAGCGGGCTCGATGAGCACAGCCGGGGCGGGGTCGTTGGCGGCCTGCGATACGGTGACCGTGGAGGCTGGCTGCTCCTCCTCGGGCAGTGCAGTCGACAGAGCGGGCGCAATCTCGTAAACGGCCCGAGTGGGTGGACAGACCTCCTCGGTGGGCGCCTCTTCGAGTTCTTCGATCCGCGGCTCGTCGACCGCCGGCGGCCCCGCGACGGTGCGTCCATGGTCGGCAGCCGACTCCTCGGCGGGCGCGGCTGTCAGCGGTCGCTGCAGCGCGGTTCCATCCAGCAGGGCGATCTGATCGTCGAGTTGCCGTAACGCGCCTCTCAGCTGCTCGGTGTAGGAGGCCCCGCCGCCGTCCTGACTGGCCTGCTCGACGAGTTTCAGCAGCGCCTCCCGCTGAGCCTTCAGCGAATTGAGCTGCGTGGCTCGGGCGGCCGCTTCTTGGTCCCTGGCTCTGAGAGCCTCGATCAGGGCGTCCAGTCTCGTGAAATCGTCGTCCGCGCTCCAGGCTCCGCCGGCCGTTGCGATTCGATCCGCCAACGCGGTCCGCTCGGCCGACCAGGCGGCCACCTCCTCCAAGGCGCCCTCGCCCGGCCGGAGCCCTGTGCGGACCCGGTCGGCGGTCTCGCTGAGGTGATCGGCGATCAAACTCGCACGCTCGCGCACCGAGCGCGCCCGATCGGCGAGGGCGCCCCAGTCAGGGTTCACGGATTCGCCCTCTGCCACCTGTTCCTCCCCCTCGTTCAAGTAACTGTTTTCGTCTACCTTGCCACCCACGTCCGACTCAGCCGGTCCCATCGCGTCGGATTCGCCGAGGGCAGCGTCATGGCAGCCAGCCTCGCCCTGGTCACAGCGGCACGGCCCCCCGGATCGGGCCGCAGCCTCGAGCAGGCGCTCCCAGTTCCCTGAGACCAGGTCAGCTGTTGCACCGTCCTCGGACTGCAGTGTGTGGAGTGTGAGGTGGGCGAGTACCGGCTCCAGGAACCCGATCATCGCCTCCAGTTCCTCGACATCGGGGTCGGCGCACGTCTCCGCCGAGTAGCCACCGCAGTGATCGAGCTGAAACATTGCGAACTGTGTCGCGGCGTCGGCGACCTCTTTGAGTTCCTTGGCGGTAGCGCGGTTCAGCCAGACTCGGACGGTCAGAAGTTCCCGCTGCCCGATCCGTAGCGGCCCGTTCCGGCGAGCTCCCGCAACCCGCGCCCAGTAGGGCAGCGGTCCAGGCAGAAGAATCAGCTTCCGAAGCTCGGCGTCTGCCAGACCGGTAATCCACGCCTTGATGGCTCCGCCGGATAATGCCATGAAGGGATTGTGCCGGATCGCCAAAGCTCCGGACAGCCGTTCCATGCATCAAATCCACAATGGGTGCTCCTTTAGATGGACACGGGAGCAGTCCGCGACCCTCCGCACGCATCGGATCGCAGAAGCCGACATCGGCCCGGGAGCGATCCGTTGCGGGCCCCTCTCGGCTCGACCACGAAGAACGCTGATCACCGAGCGTGAGTCGCTCGGTCGACACTTCACAACGCACTCGCCCCATTCCCGATGAAGAAACAGGAAAGGTTTGTCATGACGCAGGTTCTGCTCGCCGTCCGCCACGACGGCACCGGCCCGAACGCTCCGCCGGAAGAGCTTCAGCAGTCGATCGCCGACATGGAGGCGTTCGACACCAGAGCGAGAACTCCGGCGCGTTCGTGTTCCGCGCCCACCTGCATGGCGTGGAGACGGCAACCGCGGTGTGCAAGTCCAGCGACGACTACAGATCATCGACGGCTCGTACAGCGCGGACAAGGAGACTCTCGCTGGCCTCTGGATCATCAGCGCCGCAGACGAGGACGCGGCTCTCGAATGGGCCAGGCTGGCCGCGTGCGTGGGGAGAGATCGTGCGCCGTCTGACTCGGCGCTGGATCGCCCCTTCAAGTGGCAGAGGTTCGGTAGTCGGCCGCCGTCGCCGACGCGGCCGCCTGGGCGGCGGACTTCAGCAGGGCCTTGGCGCGGGGCAGGAAGACCTCCCCCGCCGCGGTGTGCACGGCACCCTGCGGGGTGCGGTCGAGCAGGCGCACGCCGAGTTCCCGCTCCAGGTGGCGGATCGGCGACTCAGCGACGGCTGGGCGACCTGCAGTTCGGCGGCGGCGCGCCCGAAATGGCGGTGGGCCTCCTCGTTCGTGACGGACCAGGCCGCGGCGGTGGTCACGTTCGGCGCGGCGGAGGCTGCCGAGGCGCTGATCGTCGAGGGCGCAAAGAAGCTCATTAACGCTCTGGTTAATCAGCTGGAGCAGCACATTCTCGGCGAGGTGACCGGTAAGGCGGTCGCGCCGCTGGAGTCGGTCGTGCAGCGGGCGGTCGGCGGCCTGGTGTTCGAGGGCGTGGCCTCAGCGGGGCGGGGCGGTCGGTTCCGGGTTCGGGATCGTGCCCGGCGACCTGCTCGGCTATGCCCAGCGGCTGGCCGGACATGCGGACGAGGTCGCCGGTCACGCGCGCGCGTTTGGGACGGCGCTGGCAGGGGTGGACTTCGGTGAATAATCCGGTCGTCGCGGCGCTGCGGCAGGCTGCCGAGCGAGTTGGCAAGGCGCTAAGCGAGGACGCCGGCCGGGCGATCGAGAAGATGTATCGCGACGCGGGACGACGTACCGAGGGAGTGGTCAAGCGGGTCACCGAAGCCGACGCCGAGCATGCACGTAAGCTGCTGCAGATCGCCGACCAGATCGGGGCCAAGGACACAGCCCTGGCCGCGACGCGGGACATCGAGCAGGGCGCGGCACTGAACACCGAACGCGCGGTGCTGCGAAAACAGTTCGAGCACGCGCTCGGGCCGCTTGGCACCGGGGGCGTGGACGAGGGCGCGAAGACGTTCAACCCGGCCGAACGGTGCATCGCCGACCTGTTGGCGGGCGAGGGCCGGCGGGTGACCGCACAAACCGAGTCTGCTGTAGACGGGGTGCGCACCGCCGACGCCATGGTCGACGGGGCTCCCACCGAGTTCAAGTCACTCTCGCCCGGTGCCGCTCCGAACGCGGTAAAGAACGCCCTGAACTCAGCGAAGGGACAGGCCGGGGACGCGGTGCTGGACGCGCGCGGCAGCGGTTTGACCGCGAGTGGCGCGCAGGAGGGTCTGGTGCGGTTCCTGCGCAATAATCCGCCCGGCCGGATGTCGTCGATCCGTATCATCGGCGACGAGTACGAGATCAACTGGCCGTAGGAGACGACGATGAGCGCCTATCACCAGATCTTCGTCCGCACGGCCGAGCCGCCCGAGACCCTGCTGGCCGATCTGACCGAGCTCTGCGACGCGCCACTGAAAAGGATCGACGACGGGCCGGTGGACTATGCCTCGCACACCCCCACCGCGTTCATCGACGTCGAGCTTCACCACGACTTCGACCCCGACCGCGACATGCCCTTCGACCAGTACCCCTTCCTGGTCACCATCCGCGACCGGGAACGCGACCAGGAACGCCAGCAGCACGCCGCGCAAGAAGTATTCGACGCGCTGGCCGCCACCGGGCGCTACCGGCTGATGCTTGTACACGACCTGCAGCGAATGCTCGCGACCTACCCGCCAGCCGCCTGACCCGCGCTCAAGGCGGTGACCGACCGCAGATCGGGCAGGGCGAACAGGCCGCCGTCACGTCGCAGCGCGTGGCACAGTAACCCGGCGATCTCATCCGGTTTGAGATCGACGCCCTCCAGTCCGTCGACGGTTGGCGGGATCTGTTCGAGCACGTACTCGCCGCGACCGGGCGCCGTGAACTCAGGGCCGCAGCGGTCCTCGAAGGACCAGCACGCAACACGGACCAGAAAGAAGAAGTGGCG
Source organism: Actinocrinis puniceicyclus (assembly GCF_018283645.1). Classification (GTDB taxonomy): domain Bacteria; phylum Actinomycetota; class Actinomycetes; order Streptomycetales; family Catenulisporaceae; genus Actinocrinis; species Actinocrinis puniceicyclus. Next base: position 57,219 of record NZ_JAGSXH010000029.1, read on the forward strand.
TTCGCCTGGCCGGTCGAGGACGTGCAAGAGGCTGACGATCTCGGCCGTGCCGGCGATCTCCTCGCGGATCTCGCGCAGAAGCGCCGCCTCCCAACTTGCGTCGCCTGGTTCGACGCCGCCCCCGGCAGCACCCAGTAGGGCGCGATGCCCGGCCGGATGCGCTTGACCAGGAGCATCGTGTCAGCCGGAGTCACGAGAACGGCACGCACGCGTTCGACCACGGGCGGGTCCTCCCGTTACAGTCGCATGGTCAACGCGACGGACGGGCCGCAGCAATGCGACTGGAGTGTCGAGTTCAGCGCCTGTGAAGGCGTCGGGGACCACATCTACGGTTCGAGGCGGTTGGGACACGCGGAACAGGAAGCTGGCCTCGCGGATGCTGGGCAGGCCGAGCGACACCATCAACACACGGGAGAGGCCCATGCCCAGGCCGCCGTGTGGCGGGGTGCCGAACCGGAAGCAGCCCAGGTAGCCGGCCAGCGGTTCCAGGTCCATGCCCTTCTCGCGGGCTTGGGCGACCAGTAGGTCGTAGCGGTGTTCGCGCTGCGCTCCAGTGGTGATCTCGATGCCCTTCCACAGCAGGTCGAAGGACTCGTGACGCTCGGGTCGTCGGCTGGGCGCAGGTGGTAGAACGGCCGGACGCTGGCCGGGAAGCGGGTGACGAACACGAACTCGCTGCCGGTCTCCGCCGCGATCAGGGCGCTGAGAGTGCGCTTGCCCTCCGGGTCCAGGTCCTCGCGGGTGCCCTCGAGGTCCCAGCCGGTGGCGCGCAGCCTGGCCAGAGTCTCAGCCACACGATCAGTCGCGGTGCGGCGTTTGCGTTTGGGTGCGGCTCCTTGAGGGTGCGTCAGATGGGTATCAAGCCATCGAGATATCGTGAGGCGTGGACGCGTTCGTGTTCGCGTTGCAGGTGGTAGTCCCAGTAGGCGTCGAGGTCGCCATTGGCGTGCAGGGCGCGCAGGCGCAGGACGGCTTCGGCACCGGCCAGACCC